>MGOK01000138.1:0-1909 GCA_001795335.1 Chloroflexi bacterium RBG_19FT_COMBO_55_16 | reverse complement strand
CGGTCGAGATTTTGACCTCGCAGGCGCTGATCGCCGAGTACGAGACGCTGATCCTGCAGGTCTTTGGCGTCTCGCCGATCAATCTGGAGGTGCTGCACCGCATGCGCAGCCTGTTCCTGGCCGCCGAGATCAAGGAGAAATCCAAACGCGGCAAAGCCAGTCCTTACAGCCTGGATAAACCCGAAGACTGCGGCGCCAAAGGCGCACACGTGGTCACACCCTTCATGCTCAGCCTGGAACGGCTGGGGAAGGCGCACCTGATCGATGATTACTGGCGGGTATTCCTGCTGTTTGGAGCCGTCATCCAGATTATCGACGATTGGACCGACCTGGAAGGCGACCTGGTTGTTGGCCACTATTCTTATGTCACCCTGGGAGCGAAAGATCTACACGACACCCGGCAGGCGCGCCAGGTGGCGAAAGCCCTGCGCAGCGAACCGAGGCACGTCGCCCAAACCTACGAGCGCAGCCAGGAGATGCTCGCCGAGGCGCGGGCGATATTGGAGCGGTTGAACGATCCCTTCCTCGTGCGCCTGGTGGATGTGACCGATCTGCGCCTGCAAACCTATTTCCGCAAAGAACTGAAGTATCCAGAATCATGAACCGACCATCTAACCGAAAGAAAATGACCATGCCCTATTTGATCCTGGCAATCCTGGTGTTGTTGATCATCATCTTCTCATACTTTCCTTACCGCAGGGACATCCGGGCTGCCTACCAACGCCTGGAAGCTATCGAGAGGCAAACGTTTCAAACAGCCTGCGGGCCCATCGAAGCTGCCATCCGCGGCCAGGGTGAGCCAGTACTGATCAGCCACGGCATCGCCGGGGGTTTCGACCAAGGCCTGGGGCTGGCTGAGGCGCACCTGAGTGAGGGGATGCAGGCGATTGCTGTCTCCCGCTTTGGCTATCTGGGCACGCCGCTGCCAGAAAATGCCTCACCAGCAACTCAGGCGGATGCCTATCTTTGCCTGCTGGACGCTCTCAACCTGGACAAGGTGACCGTTCTGGCGAATTCCGCCGGAGGCACCTCCGCGATCCAGATGGCGCTGCGCCATCCAGATAGAGTCAAAGCCCTGGTACTGGTTTCCTCTGCGGCTCCTGCGACGGCAGTGGAGACTATCGCCCTGCCCCCCAAACCCGTCATTCAGGCTGTTTTCGGCTCGGATTATTTGATGTGGCTGATCACCACAAAATTCCAGACCATGATGCATGCGACGGTAGGTGTGCCCAAAGGCTACTCGCTCAGCGAAGCGGACCAGGCCTTGGTGAGCGATCTTATCCGCTCCATTTTGCCCATCCAACCACGCCAGGCAGGTTTTGTCTTCGATATGTTCACATCCAACCCGGATATGGACCAGCACCCGCAGGCTTATCCACTGGAAGAGCTGCATGTGCCAACCCTGATCATTTCCGCAGTAGATGATCCGCTGGCAAAATACGAGAATGCCAGGGCCATGGCAGAGCGCATGCCGAACGCGCAGTTATATACTTTTCCGAGCGGCGGGCACTTGCTGCTGGGCAGCGGGGATACCGCCAGATTAGAGATAGCCAAGTTCCTGGAGGCGTTGGCTTCACCCCAGTCAAGCGACTAGATGAATATTTTTTTCACCCAAGCGAGATGTCCTCTTCATAAATTCCACCCTCGCTCAGCCTGAGCGAGGGTGGCTTCAGGAGACGGTCCTTCACTGCGGAAGGGTATCTTCTGGTGGTCGTTCTACTTATGATCAACCCTCAACCACGTCATAATATGGTCCTAACCGACCGAGGGTTACAAGAGGTGTGCTGTGTACTTCCGAGGTTGCTCAGTGACAGCTGGGCGATCTCACTTTTAAATCGCTTATTCATCATTGTATATACTCCTCGGCGATTGTCAAGGTGTTGTGGGACACTGGGGGCAAGATTTCGAC
>MGOK01000137.1:1049-16503 GCA_001795335.1 Chloroflexi bacterium RBG_19FT_COMBO_55_16 | reverse complement strand
GGTGATAAGCAAGCCTTCGGAGCACTGATGTATGCCGGACACGCCAGCCTGCGCGACCTGTATGAGGCCAGCACGCCGGAGCTGGACGCGCTGGTAGATATTGCCCGCGAGCTGCCCGGCTGCTATGGGGCGCGCCTGACCGGGGCTGGCTTTGGCGGTTGTACCATTAACCTGGTGACCGAATCCCAAGCTGTGGAGTTTATCCAGGGTCTGCAAGCCTCTTACGCACGCCGAACCGGCCGCCAGGCGCAAGTCTACTTGTGCCAGGCCAGCGCGGGAGCCGAGGCGGAAATTCATCATTAATGGTAATATTTCGGGGTGGACTTCTCGCAAATCACTGAGACCCTTTTCATCGGCACGACCCCCCCGGCAGAAGCCTATCCCTTTTTGCGCGGCCTGGGGGTGCAGCTGGTGATCAACATGCGCATCGAGCGCCCTCCCTTCCGCGACCGGTCGAACCCACCCATTCGATTGCTCTGGCTGCCAACTGCGGACACACCGCTGATCCCGATCCCGCTGCGTGCCCTTAAGAGAGGCGTAATTGCGGCTTTAGAGACCATTGCGAAAGGGGGCAAAGTCTACACACATTGCGCGGGGGGTGTGCACCGCGGGGTGGCGATGGGCGCGGCGATCCTGATCGCCGAGGGCTACTCGCCGGAGGAGGCGATAACGCTGATCAAGCAGCGCCGGGAAGCCGCTGACCCATACGCCTGGTATATCCTGAGGCAAATCATCCGTTTTACGGAGTCTTGGGAGAATCAGTTGCGTGATTGAGAACCGTTGGGATGGTAGTTGAACAGCCATCCCAACGGTTCTAATTGTTTTTTAACTTCGCCACAGTGACCCCCTCACCGCCTTCCTTATCTCCACCCGACTCGAAGGATTTAACCTGGGGATGTTCTCCCAGAGCCTCGCGCACGGCCTGGCGCAGCTTGCCGGTACCTTTGCCGTGGATAATGCGCACGAAGGGCAGGCTGGCGAGATAGGCGGCGTCCAGGTAGCGGTCGAGGGCTTCCAGGGCATCGTCGGCTCGCTGGCCGCGCAAGTCCAATTCCATACCGGGAGAAGCGTGCAGACTGACGGATGACGGAGGACTGCTGGCGGAGTCATCAGAGGCGCGTTTCTTTCGGCGGTTGGCAGGCGCTGGTTGGTCTGATAGCGAGGCTTCACTGAAAAGTTGCAGGTCAGCTAGGCGAGCCCGCACGCGCAGGATGCCAACCTGCACTTCGGCTTCCTCTTCCCCGAGCGCAGTGACCAGGCCCTGTGCATTGAGCGTTCGCAGACGGACTCTGTCCCCCAGGCGGAGCGGGCGTCTTTGCTTCGGCAATTGAACCGGCGAGGCAACATTGGCCAGCTCCGGGGTACGCCGTTCGACGGGTTCAGCAACGCTTTCCTGCAGGGCTTCAACTTGCTCTTCGATCACGGTCAAGGCGTCAAGTGGTTGGCGGGCGCGCAGGAGGGCGCGGCGTGTCACGCCTAGCTCTTCTTCCAGAGATTGCACCTGGGCTTCAGCCTCGGCGCGCACTTCCTCCAGCACGGCGCGGCGCTCATCTTCGATTCGTTCCAGGCGCTCGGAAAGCGCTTTGCGTAGCTGTTCGACCTCCTGGCGAGCCTTCTCGGCAGTGGCGCGTGCCTGGCGCGATAGATCGCGCTGTTGATGGATTTCATCTAACAGATCTTCGGCGTGCAGATCAGTTGGATTGAGCTCCGATCGAGCGGAGGTTATGATCGGGTCTGGCATACCCAGGCGCTGGGCGATCGCCAGGGCGTTCGAGCGCCCGGGCAACCCGATCGTCAGGTGATAGGTCGGGCGTAAACTTTCCAGGTCGAATTCCACGCTGGCGTTGACCACCCCGGGAGTGGCATGGGAAAAAGTCTTGAGTTCAGGGTGGTGGGTAGTGACCAGGGTAGTTATACCGCGCTCCAACAAGTGCGTCAGTAGGGCACGCGCCAGAGCTGCCCCCTCTTGCGGGTCGGTGCCGGCGCCCAATTCGTCCAGGATGACCAGCGATTGGCTGTCCGCCTGGTCTATGATATGGATAATGTTGGTCATGTGCCCTGAGAAGGTGGAGAGAGACTGTTCGATGGATTGTTCGTCACCGATGTCAGCGTAAATATCGTGAAAGACACTGATCTCCGAACCAGAATGAGCAGGGATGTGCAGGCCGGATTGAGCCATTAGGGCCAGCAGGCCAACCGTCTTCAGGGTAACGGTCTTCCCCCCTGTGTTAGGGCCGGTGATCACTATGGCATAGGTCTGCGGATCAAGCTCAACATCGATCGGTACGACTGTTTCTGGATCGAGCAGGGGATGGCGAGCCTGGTATAGGCGGATTACACTGCCTGGATGCGGAATCCCCTTAGCCGCAGCCTTCCTCGAGGGCGGGAAAGCGTGCAAGACGGGCTCGGTAGCGATCAAATCCTCTGCGTATTTGCCGCGCGCGAATGCCAGATCCAGCTCGGCGATCACTTCAACGGTATGGAGCACCTCGTGAGCCTGGCCACCGATCTGTTGGGAGAGCTCAGCCAGGATACGGCGTTCTTCGTCACGCTCGGCGAGTTGCAGCTCTCGATACTGGTTGTTGAGCTCGACCACCGCAAAAGGCTCCACAAACAGGGTTGCCCCGGAGGCGGACTGGTCGTGGACGATAGAGCGCAGGCGACCTTTGAACTCAGCGCGCAGCGGAATTACGTAACGACCATCCCGCTGGGTGACCAGAGCCTCTTGCAGGTAAGGGACGATATTGGGGTCGTTGAGCATGCGCTGCATCTTGGTGAGCAGGCGGTCATGAGAAATGCGCAAATCACGACGGATAGTACCCAGCTTGGCAGAGGCTGAGTCGAGCACCTCGCCGCGGTCGGAAATTGTGCGCGTGATGGCGTCCACCAGGCTGAAGACAGGGGGGATCTGAGCAGCGATATCTGCCAGGTTTGGGTATTGCGCCCCCAGGCGTTCGAAGGTGCGCGCCAGGGTCCGGGCGGCGAGCAAAGTCGATTTGACATCCAACAGCTCGACGGGCGTCAGAACGCCACCGCGGGCTGCCAGATCGACTTGAGGGCGCACGTCACGGGCGCCACCGATGGTCAGGCCAGTGTGGGTCGAAAGCAGCTGGGCGGCTTCGCTGGTCTCAGCCAGGCGGCGGCGTGCTTCCAGAATATCCGCGCTGGGACGCAAGGCACGCGCCTTCTCAACCGAAGCCTGAAAGGCAGTATGGGCAGCCAGACGCTCCAGAATTTTTGGGAATTCAAGGGTGTGGAGGGTTTTTTCGTCCATACGCGGGGAGAATAAATTGAACCCTTTTCGCACTAATCATTAGGCTAGTCCGTGGACTCAGCTGGAGCTTTCACACCGGTTGACCGCGAACGGATCAGCTCCCATCCCAGCACCCACAGCGCTCCTAACCCCAGGATTACCACGATCAGGTTAAGGAACCCTCCCAGGAGGGGAATAGCGACCAGGATGGCGAAAATCAGCACACCCAGCGCTACAGGCCAATAGGGCTTCTCAGCCCATTCGGGTTTGAGCCGTGTCAGGATAAGCCGGCCGCCCAGGTAGCTGACGATGATCTTGGAGATATACCCAACGGAGACGCTGAAGGCAAAGATCAGCGCTGCTGCGGCGATGATCCCTGCCCAGATGACGGTACCCAACAAATCGCCCAGGGTGACAATCCCCAAGAAGATCGCCACGATCACGACCAAGGTGGTAAGAGCCAGGAGGGCGAAGAAGAAACCAAAGATGGTGACGATACCCCATCCAAAGCTGGGCAAAGGTTTGGCGTTGACCGCATTGGCGCCATTCTGGACGAGTTTGGGCACCAACCAGACCATCAGCAGGCCGACGATCAACAGAGTCACTAAATTACGTAGATTGGCGAAGAACCAGCTGGATGTCTTTGCGGCAACTGTCTCCTCCTTCCCGGTAACGACGGCTGGGATTTCGTGGAGGACGTCGCCGGAGACCGTCCCTGCAGGAATCATGGATTCTGGGATAGCGGTGTACGTCAGGTCGCCGCCAATCGAAGCGCCGGGTTTGATCGTGAGCCCTCCAGCGACCGAGGGCACAGCCGGCATGTTAGGCATGAACGTGAACGGCGAGACCATGGGCGTCTCCTCGGAAGATCCCACTTCCACATTGAGGTTTCCTCCCACACTGCCACTTAATTCCAGCCTGTTGACTGTAATTTTGGTATCTCGGGCGGTATCCCCGGCAAGCAGCGCCTGGTAACCGGCAAAGAGAGCATCGCCGCCGACAGAGCTTCCATCCTTGGTCTCCAGGCTGTATCCGGCCGCCACGACATCGTCGGCTATCTGGGCGCTTTCGCCCAGTACAAGCGCGGCCCCGGCCATGCGGATGTCGTCCATCACACGACCATTGACGACCACACTCTGGCCAGCAGCCAGCAAGTCTCCCTCTACTGTGCCGTTAATGGTGATAGTACTGCCGGCGACGATTAAGTCACCCTTAACCACGCCATCCAGGGTGAAGGTTCCGGCTCCGACGTAGAGGTCATCTTCGATCACTTCTCCAGCGGGGATGGTGACCGTATCGCCGCCGCGACCATCAAACGCCCGGGCAGGTATCGCCAGGGCCAGCGCAAAGATGGCAACCAAACCGATGAACACAAGAAGAAAGAATTTGGGTTTCATGATATCAAGCCTCCTTTTTTGGGTGGGATACGGATAACACAGATTTCACTGATTATTCCTTTTACACTCCTTTCGCGTGACCAACGCAGTGCGACAAACTTTGATCAATATTGTTCATTTTCATATTGTAGATATTATATATTAACTCAAGGCGTTTTCACTCCTTACCGATTTCCCAGCCCCGGGTATAATAGCGCTCATGGATGAGATCTTTCACCCGCCCCGTTAACTCACATTAGCTTTCCCTTGCGCCCGCGCTCCACCTCTTTCTCTCACTTTCAGGTTTATCACTATCTTAACGAGAGAAAGAGGATGAAATGTTTAAACGTACCCTGACAAGGCCATTAAATGGCCTGAAAATCACAACCTGGAGCGGGCTTTCCCTGACCCTTTTATTTTTACTGATCGAATTCTTCGATGAATTGAATTACGCCATCGAAGGCGCAGTCCTGCCGGTGATGCGCGTCGAATTGGCGTTTTCCTACGCCCAGGTAGGTCTGCTCTTAGGCTTGCCGCATGTGGTCAGTATGCTGATCGAGCCGGTCATCATGTTGCTGGGGGATACCAACCTGCGCAAACGTTTGATCATCGCTGGTGGTCTGGGGATCGCCGTCGCCATGTTTCTGATCGCTACAGCGGCCAGCTTTCCGGCGCTCCTGTTGGCGATGGTGATCAGTTTTCCAGCCAGCGGGGCTTTCGTCTCCCTGTCCCAGGCGACCTTGGTGGACTTCAACCGAGGGCGAGAGCCGCAAATGATGGCGCGCTGGAGCGTGGCCGGCTCTTTGGGCAATGTAATCGGTCCTTTGTTTGTGGCGGCTGGATTTGCCCTGGCTCTTGGCTGGCGGTGGGTTTTTACCTTCCTGGCTGCCTTTGCTCTTCTGCTGACAATTTTGGTTCTTTTCCCGCATTTCCCGGCTCGGCCGTCCCCAGCTTTCCTTTCTGGAGAGGACAGCATTGGCGCGAGCCGGCGTCCTTTGGTCATGCGCACCGTATATGCCAACCTGAGGGAAGCGGTGGGGAATAAGGAATTGTTGCGCTGGATCGTACTGCTGCAATTTTCTGATCTGCTCTTGGACGTTTTTATCGGTTATGCGCCGTTGTTCCTGACTGACGTAGTCGGAGTGACCGCGATCCAGGCCAGTCTACTGCTGAGCGTTTTGATGCTGACCAGCCTTGCGGCAGACGTGGCGCTCCTCCCGATCCTGGAGCGCTTCCCAGGTCGTACTGTGGTGCGCGCCTCGGCAGCGATCACAGCAGTGATCTATGTTACCTGGCTGCTCGTGCCCTGGCCATTCGCCAAGATCGCCTTGATGATCCTGCTTCGATTCTCAACGCTAGGCTGGTACCAGGTGCTCCAGGGAGAAGCTTATGCTTCAACCCCAGGAAGATCGGGCACAGTGATGGCAATCGGCTCTGTGTTTGGGCTGTTAGGTGGCGGTATGGTCTGGCTCGTCGGATGGATCGCCAGCCAGACTGGCCTGCCTGCGGCGATGTGGCTCCTTCTCTTCGGTCCGGTAAGCCTGGTATTATTTGTGCCGCGATTCCAACCGGCGCCTCAATAGTGACGCCTGGCAGGCGAGATCAGGTGATTTGTCACTCGCTTTTGTCCAGATTTTGGCTATGATTAGGGAGAAGCGAGAAGTGAGAAGCGTGAGCAGTTAAGAACTTTGTTATACCTATCAATCTAGTCATGGAGGGTACCATGCGAGATTTGACTGAAAAAATCATGGAACTGGTTCGTCTGGCAGCCACCGACCTGCCGCCAGATGTCGAAGCGAGCCTGCGCCAGGCGGTTGAGCGAGAAGCACCTGGTTCGGCGGCGCGCGGGGCGCTGGAAACGATCTTGAAAAATGTGGCGCTGGCACGCCAAAACTCTACCCCTATTTGCCAGGATACTGGAACGCCGATCTTCTATGTCTACTACCCGGAAGGATGGAGTACGCGTCGCTTGCGGGATCAAATCCGGTCTGCCGTCGCTAAGGCCACGGAGCGTTCCTATTTACGTCCGAACGCGGTGGACGCCCTGAGCGGCAAGAACAGCGGGAACAACCTGGGCGATGACCACTTCCCGACCATCCATTTTGAAGAGGTAGAGGGGGATACACTGCGCATCGACCTGATGCTCAAAGGTGGTGGGTGCGAGAATGTCGGCGGGCAGTATTCTCTGCCCAATAGCGCCCTGGGAGCCGGGCGTGACCTGGCTGGGGTACGCAAGGTGGTTCTGGACGCGGTTCACAAGGCGCAAGGCAAGGGCTGCGCGCCGGGGGTGATTGGCGTCGCCATCGGAGGCGACCGCGGCTCGTCATACTCTGCTTCCAAGGAAGTGCTCTTCCATGGACTCGACGAGCAGAGTCCGAATCCAGAACTGGCAGCGCTCGAGAACCGCCTGACAGCGGAGGCTAACCAGTTGGGGATCGGCCCGATGGGCTTCGGCGGGGAAACCACGGTTTTGGGTACTAAAATCATTAATCTCCACCGCCTGCCGGCGAGCTATTTCGTCTCCGTTTCATACATGTGTTGGGCTTATCGCAGGCGGAGCATGACGGTGGAGGGTGAGGCTGTTAGTTTTGAGTAAAAGTGGAATAACGATCGATGAACTACGGAAGACGAAGGAAGGTTGGAATGCGCCAGTTAACGATTCCGCTCGATGACGAAACTATCCGCAGCCTGAAAGTGGGCGATCCGGTGCTCCTGTCCGGAGTGATGATTACCGGTCGGGACGCGGTGCACAAGTGGATGGTCGACACCTTTATCAAGGAAACTCGCCAGCCTCAAGGCGACGACCGGGAGGTGTATGCTGCGATTAAAACCCTGTTGGATGAGGGTGTGATCTACCACTGCGGGCCAGTTGTTTCAGGTTTGGGTACTGAGGATTACCGCTTTGTGGCAGCCGGGCCAACCACCAGCACCCGCGAAGAGCCTTACCAGGGTGATGTGATGCGCCATTTTAATATCCGGGGAGTGATCGGCAAAGGCGGTATGGGAGCTAAGACTCTGGCTGCCTGCCAGGAAGTCCCCGGCGCTTACTTTCACGCTGTTGGCGGGGCGGCCTCCTTGATCGCGCAAACCGTGGAACGCGTGCTGGGGGTCTATAAGCTGGATTTCGGTGTGCCAGAGGCAATGTGGGTGATCAAAGTCAAGGATTTCCCCGCTGTGGTGACGATGGACGCCCACGGCGGCAGCCTGCACGCTGAGATCGAACAGAAGTCGAAAGCGGTGCTGGAGGAGCTGCTGGCCAAAGCGTAGTTTTAAATTTACTCGCTGATATCGGGCGTGATCTGTTCCGACAGACAGGAAGAAGCCGGGTCCTTGTCGAATTCTTGTTTGCAGGTGGGAAGACAGAAGAACACCCACTTCCCGTCGTAGACTGCGCGTGGGGTGTCAGGAGCGAAGTGTGCCTTGCCCCCGCAAGCGGTATTGACTTCAATTCCAGAATAGGGGAGTGGTATCGATCCGCGCACACCCATCAATCTTTCTCCTCAACATCCTTCAGAACCTCTAAATCCTGGTTCAAGTTTCGCTGGCGGAGATTCAGGCTGATCAGGTAGATCAACATAACGCCAAAGATGACTGCGTATCCAGCGATCATGTAATTTAGGGTGTTTGCTGGAGCGTCTTGTAAGAAAAACATCGCTTCTCCTCATCTATTGGATCGTCTTTAGCCGTAGTTGCTCAACCTTTTCCGCCAGCCAGCCGACGCGAATGCGGTGCCAGAGCAAGTCGGCGAAGACAAAGGTAAAGGTGAGCAGGCTAAACATGAAGGTTTGGAGCATCATCGGAGTCATATCGAAATCGCCTTCTGCACCGGCTTGGTTCGTACCGATCACGATCGGATGGATGGTGCGAAAGAGACGGGCTGAGAAAAATGTCAGGGGGACGCTGACAAAGCCGACGATGGCGTAAACGGCGCCGAAGCGCGCCCGGCGATCTGGGTCTTCGATCCCCTGGCGAAGCATCAGGTAGGCGGCGTAGATCAGCTCCATGACTGTAGCGGTGGTCAGGCGCGGGTCCCACGTCCACCAGGTATTCCAGATCGGGCGGGCCCAGATCGAACCGCTGACGATATTAATAAACGCAAAGACGATACCGATCTCGATCGCAGATAGGCTGACAATATCCCACTTCCGATTGCTGGAGGTCAGATAAACCACCCCGGCAATGGCGGCGACCAGGAAACTCAGCATGCCGACCCAGCCGGCCGCCACATGGAAGTAAAACACCCGCTGCACCTGGCCCATCACAGCTTCCAGGGGGGCGTAGAAAAAAACCATCCCAATGGCAAGCACGAAAAGGGCCGCGGTGACAAAATCTAAAACAGTAAGCAAGCGAGGTTTGGTTTGCATCTATTCCTCCACTACGAAATCAAAAACCATGAAAGCAATAGCGATAAAGATTATATCGTATACCACCAGCAGGTTGAGCCAGGGTCGGATTTCGGTCATCTCGATCCCATCCAAGAACCCGCCACTGGCCTTGACCGCGCTCAACACGATCGGCAACACGACCGGGAAAAGTAAAATAGGCAACAGGACGTCTCGTGTGCGGGCTTGGACCGCCATGGTTGCTAGCAGTGTCCCCACGGCAACGTAACCGACCGAGCCCAATAAGGTCACCAACAGCAATCCCGGCTGGAAAAGGTTCACATTGTAGAGCAGGCTGTAGATTGGCAGCACGATAATCTCGACGATCAACATAAAAACCAGGTTGGCAATCGTCTTGCCGAAATAAATCGCGCTGCGATCAACCGGTGCCAGAAGCAGGCCGTCTATACAGCCGCGATCCTTTTCCACCGCCATCGAACGATTAAGCCCCAAGGTGCCAGCAAAGGTAAAGATGACCCACAACACACCAGCCGTGATAGTGCTTTCCTGGCGGGTTTTTGGGTCCAGATCGAGGGCAAAATTGAAGATTAAGATGACTAATAAGGCGAAGACCAGCATGGCGGAAAGCAGCTCGCGGCTGCGCATTTCAGCCGATAAGTCTTTCCAGACGACAGCACTCAAGGCGCGCAAAAAAGAGAGCAGCGGATTACGGACTGTATATTGTGTATCACGAGTCACGAGTGCAGATTCACGCTTCACGGTTCACCCTTCACGTTCTACGCATCTTGAGTTGCCTGGCGATAGAAGGCTAGCAGGTCATTGGCGGCAATGTCGGCGCGCTGAACCGAGGCAGCGATGACACCCCGCGAGAGAATATCAAAGCGAGAGGCCAGGTCTGCGGCGCGCGCCAGATCATGCGAAGTCATCACAACCGTGCGACCACGGGCGGCGACTTCGCCTAGCACGGTATCCAACATAGCGCTGGCATCCTGGTCAAGGCCGGTATGCGGCTCGTCGAAGAGCATTACCTCAGGGTCATGCAAAACTGCGCGGCCGATCGCTAATCGTTGCTGCATACCGCGCGAGAAGGTACGCACCAGATCGCGGCGGCGGGAGGC
This sequence comes from Chloroflexi bacterium RBG_19FT_COMBO_55_16, assembly GCA_001795335.1. The sequence goes on along the minus strand of MGOK01000137.1, from coordinate 6,413 downwards.
CAACCCCACCATTTCTAACACTTCGGTCACGCGCTTGTCCAGATCAGGGACAGCATACATGCGACCATAGAAACGCAAGTTCTCCTCAGCAGTCAGATCGCCGTACAAGAGGGGCAAGTGAGAAACCACGCCCAAACGCCTGCGCACGGCAGATGCCTGACCTGGCAGGCGAAAACCTGCGATGCGCACTTCGCCCAAGCTGGGTCGGGAAAGTGAAGCCAGGATGCGTAAGAAGGTAGTCTTCCCGGCGCCATTTGGGCCGAGCAGGGCGACGAATTCCCCACGCTCGACGCGGAAATCCAGGCCACGTAGCACGGTTTTCAGGCCGAAACGTTTGATCAGTCTGCGGACTTCAATCACGCCAGCACCCTAGCTCCCGAGCATGTCCTTCAGGTGCGCCTTGAGCTCCGAGCGCCGCTGGCGATAGGCTTCTTCTGGCAACTCACCGGCCCGATATTGGTCATCCAGGGCAAGAATGGCGTCCAATAGAGTTTCTGGGTCTTCCGCGGCCTCACCGGGCAATAATTCTTCATCCAATTCCTCAGCCGCCTCGATCCCTGTTCTCTCCGCCCGGTTACGCCGGAAGAGCCAGGCGCCAGCCACGATCAACGCTATACCAAAAGCCAACAAGCCGATCACCAGGTTGGTGCTTGAACCGGCTACCAGACTGGTACCCTTGGGCCGACCGGAGATGGTCATTGCCAGTTCTGAACCCGCTTCTAACCGGTCACTGGTATACATGTGATAGGAAATATCCTGCATTTGGCGCGTACCAGCGTCTTGGAGTTGATTGCTCTTTACCTTAACGCCTTCCTCCGGCCCCAGGATCACGACCGCGTTCACAGGTAAATCGATCGGTTGGACGAACTCAAGCCGGCTTCGATAAGGCATCTCGAAGGAAAACACAAGCTGGCGCAGGCCAGGACCGGGCCGCACCACATCAGTGTCGCCAAATCCACCAGGAGTCTCCATATAGCGCTCCCCCAGGACGCCATCTTCGAACTGCAGGTTGGTCGCTCCTTCCGGGAGCCGGTAAGTGACGACCGGAGCGCCTTCTTCCGTGGCTACGAGTGTTCGATCGCTCAGGTTGGAAAGGATCCAGAGCTCGATCACTCGCAGGGTGTCTGGGTCTCCATATTCGAACAGAATGTGCATCCGGTCAACTGAGAGAACAGAGCTGTCCGTGGTAGTCTCACGGATCGGGATGGACAGGTCCAGCTTTGTCGTGCCGGCTTCAACTACGGCGATATCCGAACTGTAGGCGACTTTGTTATATTCCGTGCTAGTGATGAAGGCGCGTCCGACAGGCATTTCGACGTCCAGGAAGGTGTAAGAGCCATCCGGATCGATGGCGGTGGTGGCGGTGTATGTCTGCCGCATTTCATCAAAACCGTACAAGTCAATAGTCATATCCGCAGGCACGTCTCCGCCGGATGCGTTTACCACCTGACCCGTTATTGTGCCGTTCTCTCCCACAGTGGCCGAGGCCAGCGGTGTGCCCGTGGATCCAGCTTCGCTGGTCGTGAGAGGGACCGGGGTTTCCTGGGATCGTGCGATCTCTGCGGGTGAGGCGAAAGTCAATGAGCGCAAATAAGCAGCCAAGGCCCAACGCTCATCTTCTGTCAATTTGGTGTCAAAAGTGGGCATAGCTGGCGCGATGCCTGCACTGATCGCTTCAAAAAGCTGGGTAGGGGACCTGCTTGCCATCCGTTCCTGATCGGTGAAATTGGTGGGTGCTACTTGAAGAGAGGCGGCTTCTGAGCCATCCCCGCTCCCTTGCAAGCCGTGGCAGGAGGCGCAATTAGCCTTATATAGTTCCTGTCCTTGGGCGAGGGTTTCTTGTGGGATGCTCAGGGTATAAAGATAAGCAACCACATCCCACCGCTGGCGATCAGAGAGGCTATTGAAGGGCGGCATGAAACGGTCTAGATTGCCTTGGGTGACCAGGGAATACCATTCCGCTGGCGTGGACTGGCGGGCAACTTCGAGCGCAGCCAGGGCTGCCGGTGGGTTAGGCAGCTGGCTGGCTTGAGGCCCGTCACCCAGCCCGGACGGACCATGGCAAGGAGCGCATTTATCGGTGTAAATCAGCGCTCCTTCCGCTGGGTTCGGGGATATAAGCGGGTAGAGTGGCCCGCTGGGAGGCGGCTGGGAGGGCATTTCAGCCGGTATTTCTGCACCTGGCGGCGGCGTAATATCCTCCGCTAAAGAGAAAGAACAGGCAGAGAGCAGAAGCAACAGAAGCAAGGGAGCGAGGGTACGAGGAAGGAAGTAGAAACGAGACATAGATGATTCTTGGATAGTTAATATTCAACTCATGAGGCGTGAGACTTGATTCGCGTTTGAGGCCCCACGTATTATGTTAATTGCTTTCCACACTTCGGGCAGAACAGGTCCGACTTCTGAACAGGCATGCCACATTGTGGGCAGAAACCGGCGGATTTCCCTTGGCGTTCGCGGCGGCGGGCTGCAATACGCGCCTCCACCTCATCGTCGGTGGTGACCAGTGAAGTCGAGCCCTGATCCAGAAGCGCCTCCTCTCCCTCAAGGCTGGGTAGGCTACCCTGGCGGGAAACATCTGCACGGCGAGCAGCAATAGCAGCTTCGATGCGCTCTTCAGCATCGCCGGCGAGAACTCGATGATTGTATTGGTCCAACTGGCGCAAGATGCTAGCCCCCTGCTGAAGCAAGAGCGCCCGTTGGGCAGGATAATCCTCTTCCGGAATCTTACCCAGGGTTTGATCAAAATCTAACTCTTGCAGAGCATTGAGAATGCGATCTTTTTCTGCCAGGAGCGTGGAAAACTCGTGATCGTCCTGGCCGGTTTGTGACGTGACGATAACGGCCTTACGCTCAAATATTGGGCGGGCAATAAAGAGCCCAACCAGGATAAGGAGGGCTAGGATAAGTAGAATTGAGCCGATGTCCATAATAATGCGAATAATCAGTTATCAGTATTCGGTTGATAGGTAAGAGACAATATCCATGTGCTTACGGTTCGAGCAGCGGATCGATCATGGCTTTGATCTGAGCCAGAGAGGTAAATGGGCCAATCTGCACACTCGCCAGTTTGCCATCCGGAGCGACAATATAAGTTTCGGGCACCCCCCGGATGCGGAAGGCTTGCGAGGCACGTGTCCGCAGGTCAGGGCCGTTGGGATAGGTGATGTCAAACTTCTTAAGATAAGCCTTGGCTTCTGGCTCTGTGTCAACATAATCTACCCCGAGGAAAACCACATCGCCGCGCGGCTGGTAATCTCGCCAGGCAGCTTCGAGATCGGCAGCTTCTTCCTCGCAAGGTTTACACCACGAAGCCCAGAAGTTGATCAGGACAACCTTGCCTTTTAGATCGCTGAGCCGAAACTGTTCTCCCTCGAAGGTGGTTAAAGTAAATTCAGGTGCGGTCTGCCCGGCAGCAACCGGACCTTGCTGCCTGCGTAGCAATCCAAAGGCCACCAGCGTTAACAATGCCAACACAGCGATCCAGGCTATCAAAGCACCCAATGAAAGGTTCAAACCAAAGATCACGATTCGCCCCCCAGATGAGGCGGGGGGCGCAGGAGTCTCCGACGGGGAAGAAGTGGATTGAATTTCAGACATAAAAGGGTTCCCACATTATAACAGTCTTACACCCGCAGAAACTGCGGATCATCGCTGGCGTAATTCCTCTTCCAGTCGATCCACATACTCGTCGTTGCCAGCTTCTGGGGAGCGTTCTTTTGCAACTCCGGCGGAAATTGGATGCCTCCAGGTGCGAATCGCCCGAACAAGGATGTATATTCCAGTGGCGATCGCCACGGGCGGGATTAGATACACCAACCAGTTCAACCCTCTGGCAGGAGGAGCCGCCAAGACGCGATCGCCGTACTGCGCGACGAAGTAATCTTTGATCTGCTGCTCTGACCATCCCAATCCAATCTTCTCGCGGATCAAAGCCCGCCATTGAGAGCAGGCTTGCGTAGGACACACATCCAATGGGATATTCTCGCAAACCGGGCAGTATAACCCTTTGGCGACAGCGTTGACTTCGTCGTCCGTAGGTGTGTAAGGGGTGGATTCCTGGGCATACGTCCTGCCAACGAAGAAATAACCAAAGATTAGAGCAATGGGAATTGCCAACCAGAAGAGTCTACTTTCACGCATTACGCTTCGTGCCTCACGCATCTGTTGCCGCATATGGAACGGTGCGCTTCACAGGGAGGCGCTTCGTTTCTGGGTCGCGATCTGGCCAGGCTGCCACCAATGTACCCAGGATGAATACGATACCGCCCAACCAGAGCCAGTTAACGAGCGGGTTACGGTAAACCTTAAAAGTAGCACCTTGAGAGGAAATTGGTTGCCAATCTACCAACAAGACATAGAAATCATCTTCCCATGTGCTGCGCACGCCTGGAATAGTCATTGGCTGTTGGGACTCATAGTAGTAATCCCGGCGAGGGTGTAGCTCACCGACATAGGAACCGTTGCGATACACGCCAACCACTGCGCGCGCCACATTGCGTCCATCAGCGGTGTCGAATGTGGCCAACGAGTCAAACGAGATGCTGTAATCGCCCAGGGCCAGCTGGCCTCCCTGAGGGATCGTCCCCTGGGTCTCGGTTTGGAAAACCTCGATCCCAATAATACCGATCGCCATCAGCACCACGCCCAGATGAATAATGTAACCTCCGTAACGGCGCCGGTTACGTTCAGCCAGGCGCCAGAGGGCTACCGGTAAGCTCTCGCCCGATTTGCGATGCCGCGCCAGGGAACCCCGCCAGAACTCATACAGGGTCACAAAAGCAACGAAGGCGCTCAACCAGAAGCCTAAAATGGCTGCCGGTTGGCGGACGCCGCTCAACAGCACGGCTGCTACGACCACCAACGAGGCGAGGAAAGGCTTCCAAATCGCGCGTCCCAGAGTCTTTGCCGTCGAATGGCGCCAGGCAGCTAATGGCGCAACGCCCATTAAGAGCAGCAAACCGGCAAACAGCGGGCCAGTAGCCCGCTCATAAAAAGGTGGCCCGACGGTTACTTTCTGGCCGGTGAACAGCTCTGAGATCAGGGGGAAAATCACGCCCCAGAAACACACCACTAAGATCCCCATAAAAAGCAGGTTGTTTAGCAGAAACAGGGCTTCGCGCGAAAGAAGGGAGGTCATTTGCGCCTCAGACTTGAGATCGTTCCAACGCTTGAGAACCAAAGATAGAGAAGTAATAAATGTAAGTCCGATAAACCCGAAGAAGACCGGCCCGATCGCGCTTTGGGCAAAAGCGTGCACCGAGGAGAGCACCCCAGAGCGGGTAAGAAAGGTGCCGAAGATGACCAGGTCATAAGTCAGAATGACCAGAATCATGTTCCAATGCTTAAGCATGCCGCGCTTTT
>MGOK01000137.1:0-981 GCA_001795335.1 Chloroflexi bacterium RBG_19FT_COMBO_55_16 | reverse complement strand
GGATCCCAACCCCAATAGCCGCCCCATCCCAGGACGTCGTACGCCCAGCGTCCACCGATGATCAAGCCCAACGATAGGAACAACCAGGCCACCAGCGACCAGCGGCGGGTGATGCGAATCCAGCGATCATCCGAGCGTCCAGTAATCAGGGCTGCCATAGCAAAGGAGTAAGGGATGACAAAGGAGACGAAACCCAGGTATAGTAAGGGAGGATGGATGATCATGCCAGGATGGCGCAGGAGGGGATTCAATCCATTGCCGTCAGGCGGCAGGTAGGGGACAGCCCGGGCTGGCGGGAACATGGCACTGGTGATCTGCCCCGCAGACGTTTGCCATAAACGGACGAAGGGATTCTCGATGAAAATGCTCAAACTCAAGAAAAACGCCAGGGTGACCAACGAGACGATGGTTACCCAAGGTAAGAATTCACGGTCCCGATCCCACTTGCGCAACGTGACCGCTGAGGCGAAGGCGGACATCAACCAGGACCAGAAGATCAGCGAACCCGCCTGCCCACCCCATAAGGCGGTAACCTTGAGGTAAAGCGGCATGCTGTTACTGGTGACGTTGGCTACATACTCGACTTCATAATGGTTGTTAACCAGCAGGTAAATGATGGAGAGAGCAGCCAGAGTCACTAAGGGCCAGGTGAGCAACATCGCGTTGCGAGCGCTGTCAACCCAGGCAGATTGATTCTTGCGCACGCCATAGGCGGCCGCGCCAATCCCGAACAGAGAAACAAAAAGCGCGATGACCAGGGCACCATAACCGAGATTGGCAACCATAACCTTATCCTTCTACCTGACCGGGGACAGCTTCTTCATACTTGGTCGGACACTTCAGCAATAATTCCTCGGCGTAGAAGACGCCATCCTCCCCCAGTTTGCCGGTCATGATGGCCTGAGCCTCATTCTTGAGCAGGTCGGGTTTGGGGCCAACATAAACAACTTGCATGCGAGGTCGGTTCGGGTCGATCGCAGC
>MGOK01000136.1:5212-5547 GCA_001795335.1 Chloroflexi bacterium RBG_19FT_COMBO_55_16 | reverse complement strand
GATACTATTCGGGGTGGCAACCAATCCCCTTCCTTATCTTGCCCGTCCTTCATGGGTAGATAATTCTTAAGGAGCGCCACCCCGCTAAATTCTTGTCTGTCTCATAAAAAACTGGTTGATCTTATCATAAGGAAGGTCAGGTGTCAAATTTCACAAAGAAAATAAACTTAGTAGATAAAACCTGAAGGATTTCTAATTTACCACGTGGTACAAATAAACCCCTCCCGCCTCATAGATCAACTCCAGGTTGGGGCAATATTCCAGGTTGCCGGGCTGGAGGGAGCCTTTATCTTTGCTCGTATATATATGGGTGATCCCCGTGGCTCGGATTATCT
>MGOK01000136.1:4855-5189 GCA_001795335.1 Chloroflexi bacterium RBG_19FT_COMBO_55_16 | reverse complement strand
TGCAAACGGCTGGTCCGTTCAGCAAGGTCCTTGACCTGATCGACGTATTTTTTTTCGCCCATCGTGTATAAGGCAACCGGCAAGGAGGTTTGGCGTCCGGTTAACGGTGTGATCCACCAACCGCCGTCTACACCTCTGAAGATCCCGGACTGCCAATGGCTGACATTGATTAGGAAACGCGCCTCCTTTGGTGTGTTGCTGTCGATCCAGCGGATCGCCTGGAGATCTGCCTGCGTCGCCAGCACGGTTGACGCGTTAAACATCGAGCGCGTCGTCCAGATACCCCATCCGAGCAATAGTGCGATGCCAAGGATCACTCCGAAGGTTTTCACTC
>MGOK01000136.1:4457-4723 GCA_001795335.1 Chloroflexi bacterium RBG_19FT_COMBO_55_16 | reverse complement strand
GACTGAACAGACCCAATGCGAGCGCCCAAAGGGCCAGCGCCCGAGTCCGCCAGCGCCACAAGGCGATCACTAATCCGAGCAAAGCCGGGAGCAGCAAGACTTGATTTCGAAGCGGACCAAGCAAATGCCACAAATAAGGCAGGTATCTAGGGAAATATACCTCCTCCACCGCCTCGATCGACGGCGATAGCACGCCGAATCGTACCGCTCCTTGGGCATATCCCCCCATGCGGTAAAGCCATGGCGCAGCCAGGATCACCCCCAGC
>MGOK01000136.1:0-4438 GCA_001795335.1 Chloroflexi bacterium RBG_19FT_COMBO_55_16 | reverse complement strand
GGATCCAGCGGGCGCCACTTATCAAGGTTCCCTGACGGTAATCACGGATTAACGCCTGGCATCCCAGGAAGACAAGAAAGATGGCAAATAAATAGGTTGCAAAGTAATGTGCCAGGAACAATCCACCGGTCAGGATCACCAGGCTGGCGAGGCGTGAACGCGTAGGTCCTTTTTGAACGGTGTCGACCGCGTCTGCCATAGCCAGGGGTAACAGCACCAGGCCAGCGAGCAGGGTATACCGCCCCCAGGTGGCATAGTAGGCCGGCATCTGGGTTACGAACCCTACCAACAATGCGCTCAAAGCTGCTCGCCGCCAGTCCCCCCACAGAGCTTTGCCCAGCCGATAAACTGAAAGCGCTACAACGGCGTTCAATATCTGGCCCAACAGCAACACTGCCTGCTCCGGAGCCAGGCGCGCCAAAAAAGAATATACCGCTGTAATAGCATGAAATGCGAAATGATAAAGAAATAATACCGGTAGATATGGGTCCAGGGTATCTGGTAAGCCTCGATTCTCCAGGATCAGGCGCACGATGAGAACGTGGTGAACCGAATCTACCCAGGCAGGCAGGGCGAAATCCCGCACCTGGTAAAACCGCCAGGCCAGGATTAACAGAAAAGCGACTCCCAGGCCAGCAAAGTGAAGCAACCGGGGGAGGTAGGGTTCACGAAGTCCTTCCTCAGGGACATCTTTAAACCGCCTGCGCCCTCTCAGCTGGGAAGCCAACCCCCACACTGCCAGTGGTACCAGCAATCCATATAGAATAATGAGGCTTGCAGATGATATCTGCCAGTCGAGGAGAAAAGCTACTAACGCCCCCAGCGCAGTCAGGGAAATGCTAACCCCAATGGCATCCGCCAGTCGTTCGAGGGGGTCTTGACCGGTGTCCCAAAATAAGGTCAGCCAGACTATGCCTGGCAGGAAAAGTACAATGACTCCGGCTACCAGGTGCCAGGAAGCAGCGAGGTAAGGGATCATCACCCCAGATAATCGCGCAAGTGGCGACTGCGGGTGGGGTGGCGCAGCTTACGCAATGCCTTGGCTTCGATCTGCCGGACACGCTCGCGCGTCACCCGGAAATAATGGCCAACTTCTTCTAATGTATGATCTTTACCGTCAACCAAACCAAAACGCAGCTCCAGCACTTCCCGCTCGCGGTCTGAAAGCACGGCCAGGGCGTTCTTCACCTGTTCACGTAGCATCTCCCGGGCGGCGGCATCCATCGGTTCCAGAGCTTCCTGGTCCTCAATGAAATCCCCCAGCAAACTGCTGTCCTCACTGCCCACTGGACTCTCCAGAGACATTGGTTCCTCGGAGGCGCGCAGGATGCGGCTGACCTTGCTAGCAGCCCGCATCCACCGGCGGTGTACATCTACCGGGATGACCGTCCCCTCGGATTGAGCGCGTAGGATGATCTGCTCATCTTGCGGTTCCAGGAAACCAGCTTCCATAGCCAGCTCGTCGATGTTTGGCTCGCGGCCTAACTGTTGGATCAACCCACGCTGGGCGCGCAACAGGCGATTAATTGATTCAAAGACGTGCACCGGGATGCGGATGGTGCGCGCCTGGTCGGCTATAGAACGGCTGATCGATTGGCGAATCCACCAGGTGGCATAGGTGCTGAATTTATAGCCTCGGGTGGGATCGAATTTCACCACCGCCCGCAGCAAGCCAATATTGCCTTCCTGGATCAGATCGAGGAAAGAGCTGCCGCGTCCGATATACCGCTTGGCGACGCTGACTACAAGCCGCAGATTGGCTCGGATGATAGCATTATGAGCGTCCTTAGAGCGGTAGCGCACCTCATCCAATTCGGCCTGCAACGCTTCGCTCGCCGGCAGGTGGCGCGAGAAAGTCCGATCGGAAGGTAACCCCTCGTGCCCGCCGACATAGCCCTCCAGGTATTCCGCCAAATCATTGGGTAATAAGTACAGGCAGATAAAAACAGTGAATACATTGCGAGCTACGCTATCCCAAAGTGGGTCGTTGCCCCACAATCCATTGTCAAGGTAGGAGTGCAGATATGAGGGAGAATCAGATCCCCAGGTTTGGCGCAGCATTTGGGCTTCGCTCAGCATCAGGCTCAAATCAGGCAGGTTGAAACCCAGCCGTCTGGCATCTTCTAACACCCGCTTCCAGGCAGTCCGCAGCTCCTGGAACAGCGCCCGGTAAGTACTGCTCGGCAACGACCCCCCTTTACGCACCAAGGGATGCTGCCGGATAACCGAGTCAACCCGCCGGGCAGCCTCCATTTGAGTGGACAGCCAGAATTCGCGATTCGTGTCTAGCAGATCGATCCCCCCAATCTCTTTAAGGTACAGCCGAACAGGATCCTCGCCTAACTCCATCATCAGGGCGGGATCTTCCAGAAGATCAAGGGGTCCTTCTTTGACCAGCTCAGTCAGGTCCAGTTCTTCCCGGGATAGGGCGTCGTCGTCCGGCTCTCCCTCTTCATCGAAATCGGCCGCGCCAAGCAGCTCGTCCACCTCACCCATAGGCAAAATAATCTCCTGGAAATCCATCAGATCTTCATCCTGGTCTTCCAGATCGGAAGGTGTTTCCAGACCAGGCTCTTGCGGATCGAGGTCGGGAGGTGTGGTCTCCCAGTCTTGTTCGGTCATTACAGGATGTGGCTGGAGTAGCGCCCGAGAGCCTGATCCAAGCGCTGGCGGGTGAGTATATAATGAAGGATGGTCTGATGGTAATCGCTTGCCCGGCTGTCGCCGGTCTGTTGGGCTTCTTCCATCATAAAGCGCACATGATCCATCTCCTGGCGTAAGCGGCGTTGGCGGAGTTCGAGCAGGGTACGCACCAGGTCTTCCAGCACGCGTTCTTCGTTCGGGTCGATTTTTTCTGTGCTCAGCAGCATCCGATCGACCAACTCCATGAGAGGTAGAGAGAGGCTATTCATAACAAAGTCAAGCGGTTCTGCATGATCTTGCTCGAGCGAATCCTCGATTAATTGCAGCACGACCTGGTGGTCGGCGGATTGGAAGTCATCCGGCGAGAGCCGGCCAAGGCCGCCTGCCTGCAGGGCTCGATCTACCCGGTGGACCAGATCAGGGCGGCGGAGCAAGACGCTCAGGCAATGGGCTTCCAACATGTCTGCTGGCGTGCCGGCAGAGACTTCGCCCTTCTCAGGCATGGCCTCCTGTGGAGGTGGGCCGCCTGTTCGAGGCTTTGATCGGGGCCTTGCCCGAGGTCCGACCGGCGTCGGTGCGCTGAGCAAAGCGCGCTCATCGACGTGCAGTAGACGCGCCAGACGCTGGCGATAGGTCTCACGCTCGATTGGGTTGGGTACATCTTCAATCAGGGGCAAGACCTGGGCGGCGATCTCGGACCTGACTTTAGGGTCTTCCAGATCCCGGCCTGTCGCCAGAGTCTCCATGACATGCACAACAACCGGCCGCGCCTGCGCCACTGTCTGCTCCCATCCGGCCGGGTCCTGGCTGACGACCTCATCAGGGTCCATCCCGGGGGGTAAAGTTGAGACGCGGATATCGGCTTGCAGACGCGCCTCATTCCCCAGCAGGCCACGAGCGTCGAAGATCGGATCCGACTCGCGGTCCAGAGCCTGCCGCGCCACCTGCAAGCCGCGCAGGGTGGCCTTATCACCGGCCGCATCGGCGTCCAACGCCAGCACCATGCGGCGTGTGAACCGCTTAAGCAGGCGCAGTTGGGCCTCGGTCAGGGCGGTGCCCATCGGGGAGACGACATTGGTGAAACTAGCCTGGTGCAAGGCGATCACGTCCAGGTATCCTTCCACGATCACCACCTGATCCTTGGCGCGAATTGCCTTGCGCGCCCGGTCCAGCCCATACAAGAGGTGGCCTTTATCAAACAGAATCGTCTGAGGAGAATTGAGGAACTTTGGAACGTCATCGGGGTTCACCACGCGTGCTCCAAATCCAGCCATGCGGCCACGTTCGTCCCGAATTGGGAACATGATCCGGTGGCGGAAACGGTCATAGAAACCCATGTCCTGGACAGCGTCGCCAGAATCGCGCTCAGTAATCAGGCCGCAAGCCAGCAGATCCGCCTGGCTATATCCTTTGGAGCGAAAATGGTTGAGCCCCGCCTCCCACGAATTCGGAGCGTAGCCTAACCCGAAGGCCTCGATCGACTCATCGCTCAGGCTGCGCGTGTGGCGCAAATACTCCAAAACCGCGTCCCCGGCCGGGGTGTTGAGTAAGTTGTGGCGATAAAACGTAACGGCGTCTTCCAGGATTGCGCGCAGCCCCTCGTGCTCTTCAGCAGCCGCCTGTTCCGCTGGTGTAGGTGGCTTGAGCTCCACTCCAGCCCGCTCAGCGAGGGACTTCAACGCCTCGCTGAAATCCCAGCCCTCCTTCTTCATCACGAATCCAAAAATATCCCCCCCCTCGTTGCACTGCCCGAAGCAGCGCCAGGTGCCCGTCTCAGGGAAAACAACGAAGGCCG
>MGOK01000135.1:9449-9609 GCA_001795335.1 Chloroflexi bacterium RBG_19FT_COMBO_55_16 | reverse complement strand
TGGCATCACCCAGGAAGACGCCATAGTTGGCGGCTTCGTAGATGCTCAATGTCCAGTCCTCGCCGGCGGTTTCGAAGATGGCGGCCGCGGGCAGGATAGTGTGCGCGCCAGAAAGGGCGACGTAGAGCATCCTGGCGCCCTTCTTCTGCAGTGGGATGGA
>MGOK01000135.1:293-9422 GCA_001795335.1 Chloroflexi bacterium RBG_19FT_COMBO_55_16 | reverse complement strand
GAGTTCCTTCTCCATATCCTGGATACTTTCCCGGAAGAAATCCAGGTACATATCGGGATCTTTGCCTTTTTCGATCGCCGCATCAGCCAGCATTTCCAGAATCTCAGGCCCGTAGCCGCTGGCGGTAGCCATGGCGCGCAGCGTAGTCATCAACAGAGGGGTGTCCACACCCATCGGGCAGTTGGCGGTGCAGCGATAGCACAGCGTGCATTTATTGAAGGCCATCTCAGCCAGCTGCGCTAATTTCTCCTCGCTGAGTTTCTCGGCTCCCGTCCAGGCAGGGAAAACGCGGCTGAGCAGGTCATGTTCGGCGCGGTAGACCTTGCGCAGTTGCTCGGCCTTGTATGCCGGTGTATTTTCGACCTGCGGTTCGGCCACGAAGTAATGGCAGGCTTCGGCGCAGATGCCGCAGCGAGCGCACACTTCCAGAGCGGCAGCCAGAGGCTGGTTGAGTTGCTTGTTGAGAATTCCCAGGGCGGTGTCAACCGGTTGTGCCATGGCTCACCTCGCTCCTTGCTGGCTGTGGGGCAGGACGGCGCGGCTGCCGACGAACTTTCCAAAGAACAGGCGTGAATAAGCGTAGTAGATGCAATGCCTGATCTTGCTGAACGGCGCGTAAACGAGCATGATGGCGCTGACGATATAGAAAAGTGGTAACGCTGGCGCGTAGACCAGCCACAGCCCTGCGCTGGCTTGAAACAGGCTGACTACCAAAACGGCTGTGTAGTCGTCGGGGGTGCTCAAAGCCTTCAGGTTGTGCTCGGCGAAGCGAGCGATAAACCCGGCTAAGCCGAGCAAAGCGCCCAGGGCAGCGCCCAGGGCGAGCAACGTGCGCCAAGTGACCGGCAGCAGGTATAACCAGGGGCTGAGGATCAGGATGCCCAGCACCAGGAAGATGCCCAGGTGAAAGGCTACCCCTCGCAGATAGGCAATGCCGTGGCGGCGGGTGCTTTCTTTGGCCCAGGGCGCCATCCCCAGGGTGAAGGCGTACAGGATGCCCAGGCGCGGGTTACCCTTAGGGGTGGAGCGGTCCACCGGGCGCGCCAGAGCGTTGAACAGGCGCAGCCGCCAGCCGAAGGCTGCCACAGTGAAGACCAGCGCCAGGCCGACGAAGATCTGCGTGAAAAGGATCAGGGTCATAATTTATCCTGCTAGCTTATGCGGCGCACGACGAAGCGGAACTGCTTGTCCTGTTTTTCCAGCGCGATCAGCTGGTTGCCGGTGGTGCGGCACCAGGCCGGAATATCCGCCATCACGCCCGGATCGGTGGCGAACGCCTCGATGATGTCGCCAGGTTGTACTTCTTTAATGGCTTTGGCGATTTTAACGACTGGCATGGGGCAGAGCAGACCCTTGAGATCCAGACTCTTGGCAATGACTACATCAGACATGAGAAATACCTCCAGAGAATAGAATTGAGAGCAGGTTTAGATGAAGAACTGGGCTTTGCTTTCGGCAGCGTGCTCGAGCATGGTGGCGACGCCGACCGGTTCGGTGACGTTATCCTGGAAGTTCTTCGGATCGAACTCCATCACATCCATGCTCATCTGGCAGGGCATCATTTTGACGTCCAGGTCGACAGCCATCTCGTAAAGTTCGGACAGCGGGGTGACGCCTTTAGCCTTCATCATCTTCTTAAACATCCAACGGCCCATTCCGCCCATATTCAGGCGGCTGGGGCCGATCGCATCTAACCCGCCGCGATTCATCACGCCCAGCATGCGGCCGAAGAGCCCCTTGCCGGTCATCTGGGCTGGTTTCTGGATTGCCTTCAGTCCCCAGAAGGTAAAGAACATGACGACTTCCATGCCCGAAGCTGCAGCGCCGGTAGCGATGATCAAGGCTGCCATCACCTTGTCCATATCACCGCTGAACAAGACCATGGTGACCTTGTTCTTCACTGGCTTGCCGTTGCTGCTGACTTGCATGGTGGCCTCGGCCGGGATGGTGGTTGAATCTACAGGGTACATTTTGTCCTCCTTGAGAGTATTGAGTAGAGACGAGTGAGTGGTGGTTTAGATTGAAATGTTTCTGAATACGCTATGAATCAGCGTTATCATCTTAAATCAGTGTCCCATTTTCGGGATTATCTCTCCTCGATAAAGGCTTCAGCCAGCTCGGCGCGGTGGGAGAGGTGGTCGCGTAGGGCTGCGCGTAGCAGGTCCAGAGCTTCGATCAGGCGGGGATCGCCGATGCGGTACTCAACGGATGGACCAAAGCGGGAGCCGATAACCATGCCGCGCTCGCGCAGCACCTTGAGATGGCGGGAGACCGCTGGCTGGCTGAGGTTCAGGCTTTCAGCCAGTTCGCCGACATTGAGCGGCCCTTCGGAAAGGGCATAAATGATCAGGATACGTTTCGGGTCGGCCAGGCCGGCGCAGAACTCTGCATGTAATTGGTTGACTTCGCGTTCAAGTTCTTGATTCATGGCATTCCTTCGGAAATGTATACGAATACTGACTTATATGCATAATTGAATATGGTTGTGAAAATTATAACGAGGTTTGACATTAGTACTAGTGAAAGATGTCACGATGTATGTAGACGAATGTCATCAGGACGAAAGACGAATGATCACATCTCGTTAAAATGCATGTAGGACAAGATGCCATCTTGTCCTACGCATGTTCGATGGGTTATTTTCTTCCTACCCGCTGTTCAAACTTGGATCATGTTCCCGCTTCGTGGATAATCACTCGCAGCATCGAATCCCCCTGGCGGATCGCATCAACCACATCATGGCCGGCAACCACTTTCCCGAAAACGGTGTGTTTTCCATTGAGATGCGGCTGGGGGGAGTGGGTGATGAAGAACTGGCTTCCGTTGGTGTTCTCCCCGGCATTGGCCATTGAAATGACCCCGGTCTCATGTTTCAAAGGGTTTCCGACCACCTCATCCTCAAATCGGTATCCCGGACCACCCGACCCAGTCCCGGTCGGATCGCCTCCCTGGATGACGAACTTGCTGATCACCCGGTGGAACACCACACCATCGTAGAATCCTTCTCTGGCCAGGAAAATAAAGTTGTTAACCGTTTTGGGCGCGTATTGGGGGTAGAGCTCCACTTCGATCTCCCCTCGGTTGGTTTCGATGCTGGCTTGATAAGATTTTTTTGCATCGATCTGCATGGCGGGAGAGCTGGTCCATTGTTTTTTATTCATATTTGTATCTCCTCAGGCTTAATTATAGGTTTGTTCACCTCACTGAGAACCGGTAAGCAAACTGCGGGGAGTATACCAGGGACTCCCCTTTCATGGTTTCTTCTACTCCTGGCTTCCTTAGGATGCTTAATCACCCTCACCGAATCTGATCCCCTGCGCCAGGGGCAGGTCAGGTGAGAAGTTGATCGTGTTAGTCTGACGGCGCATGTAAGCTTTCCAGGCGTCGGAGCCGGACTCGCGACCGCCGCCGGTCTCTTTCTCGCCGCCGAAAGCCCCGCCGATCTCGGCTCCCGAGGTGCCGATATTGACGTTGGCGATGCCGCAATCTGATCCCTGTGCAGAGAGGAAGGCCTCGGCCTTACGCACGCTGTCGGTGAAGATGGCGCTGGACAACCCCTGCGGCACGGCGTTGTGGATGCGGATCGCTTCTTCCAGGTCCTGGTATTCCAGCAGGTACAGAATGGGGGCGAAAGTCTCCTGCTTGACGATCTCTGTCTGGCTGGGCATCTTGACGATAGTCGGCTCGACGAAGTTGGGCCCCAGGTCGGGGCGTATCTTCCCGCCGGTCAGGATCTCACCTCCCTGGGTTTTAGCCTTTTGTAATGCGTCGAACATCTCCTCTATCGCCGCGCCTTCCACCAGCGGCCCCATCAAGGTACCCTCGTCAAGCGGGTCGCCCAGGCGCACCTGCCGGTAAGCGTCCACCAGGCGTTGGGTTAATTGCGGGGCGATTTCTTTCTGCATAATGATGCGCCGGGTGGTGGTACAGCGCTGCCCTGCGGTGCCAACTGCGCCGAACAAGATGGCGCGCACCGCCAGGTCCAGGTCAGCGTCTTCGGCCACGATGATGGCGTTGTTGCCGCCCAATTCCAGGATGGTGCGCCCGAAGCGCTCAGCCACAGCCCGGGCGACGTGTTTGCCGATCTTGGTTGAGCCAGTGAAAGAGATCAACTGTACGTGTGGATCGTTGAGCATCAGATCGCCCACCTCCCGCCCGGTGCCGATCGTCAAGTTGAAGACACCCTGCAGTCCATGGTCAGCCATCACCCAGTTGGCGATGTGCTGCACGGCAATGGCGCACAGCGGGGTCAGCGAGGACGGCTTCCATAACACCGGGTCGCCGCAAATCGCGGCGATGGCTGCGTTCCACGACCAGACTGCTACGGGGAAGTTGAAGGCGGTGATCACACCCACCACGCCCAGCGGGTGCCACTGCTCGAACATGCGGTGGCTGGGGCGCTCAGACTGCATTGTCAGGCCGTACAGCTGGCGCGACAGTCCAACGGCAAAGTCACAGATATCGATCATCTCCTGCACTTCGCCGTGACCTTCGGCGCGGATCTTACCCATCTCCAGCGAGACCAGGTCGCCCAGCGGCTCTTTCAATTCGCGCAGCGCCTCAGCCAGGTCGCGCACCACCAGGCCGCGCTGCGGGGCTGGGAGGCTGCGCCAGGTTAAGAAGGTTTCCTGGGCGGCGGCGACGACTTTTTCATAGGTGGCGGCGCTGGCCTGGACAATCCGGGCGATTGGCTCGCCGCTGGTGGGATTGTAGGAGACCAGCTGTTTGCCAGCTGGGTCGGTGATCCAGCCTTCGAGGCCAAAGCAGGCTCCCGGGTTGACATCCTGGATGCCAAGTTTGTCTAAAAGGGATTTCATTGTGGGTACTCCGTGAACAGTGGGGTGAGAGCTTCAGATTACCCCGTTCATCTCCAACGCCGCGTTAAGCTCGTGCGACATCGGCTCGACCAGGATATCGCCGCCGATCTGCACCGTGGGGTGGCTGAGGTTGCCGCCCGTCCACCAACGCACCTGGCTGGCTGCCTCCGCATCGGCATCCATGTCGCGGAAATCGTAGCTGATTTCCGCCCGGTCGAGGTAGCGGCGCACGAACTGGGTGGCCGCGCACCAGCGGGTCCCATAGACAGCCACTTTAACTTTTTGCGGAGTGGCTGGATCCGCGACACCATGATCAGTAAACATACCCTCGTCTCCTTGATTTATACGCTAATTACGCTAATGTTTAATAATTTCAGTAAATCACAGGTTTGCCGGAGTAATAGCTTAAGCCTTCGTGTTTTTGGCTGATTTCAGGCAAGAAAGCGACTGAAATCGATACTGCGAAGCTCCAAATTTCTGAATCTGTGATTTACTGAATTTCTTATTCGTTCAGGGGTTGGCGTTAATTCGCGAAATTCGCGGGTTATCTCCGTTGCCCGGGTGGATCACCCCTTGAGCTTTTCCAGCTGCGCGAACAGCTCGTAGATGTCTGGGATCATATGGATTTCCGGCGAGACGTTCCGGTAGCGGATGATCCCCTGCTCATCAAGAATGTACAGCGCCCTTTCTGAGAAGCCGTCCGTGGCGCGCAGCACCTGGTAGCGGCGCGCCACCTCGCCTTTAGGATGGAAGTCAGCCAGCAGCGGGAAGGTGATACCGCGCACCGCAGACCATGCCCCGTGGCTGTAGAGACTGTCCACCGAAACGGCGACTACCTGGGCGTTGTGCTTTTCGAACTCACTCATTTCTGCCTGGTAAAGGCTAAGCTGGTCGCTGCAGGCCGGGCTCCAATCCAGCGGGTAGAAGACCAGCACGACGTGCTTGCCACGGAAATCAGACAGCGACACCGGCTGGCCCTGGGCGTCGGGCAAAGTGAAATCGGGCGCTGGGCTGCCTATCGGCAGGCCTTCGTTCTCGGCTGCGCCTTGCATTCCGGGCGCAGATTTATACAGATTTGCCACATATTCCAGGCTGGCGCCTGTCTCTCCGGCGGGTGCGGCTTTCGCCGGCAGTTGCCGGCGGTTCTCTTGGATCATGGCATGCAGGATGGAAATCGCTTCTTTTTCCGGCGTGTCTTTCAGCCGGGATTCCATCTGGCTGAAGCGCTGCTCCAGGTCTTCAAGACGTTGATTGGGTTGCATCATGATTTCACTCCCTGATCGGTGAAAAATATCCATACTGACAGCAATTCAATTTTATCATCGTAAGCACAAGCTCAGCAGGACAGGCGGGGAATTGCTGTTTCGCTTCTCCTCGTCAAGGGAGAATTAAGCCGGTCTCTAAGGCTTAATTTGTTTTAGAAAACAGTAAGAGATTGGTTAGTTCCAGGTGTAACAAAGCCATCTTCGTGGCGTTATTATACACAAATAGTTAGAAATTAGTTAGTCCTTAAGTACTATTGCCTGGTGGGGACAGAAAAAATAATTTCGCCGATCGGCAGGAAGAGCACAATCGCATAATATGGCCTTAGTTTCGATCGTGATCCCGGTTTTTTACAATGCGCTCAGCTTGAAAGCCATGGCCAAGCGCCTGGATCAGCTGGCCGCCGACCACACCCGGCATGATTTTGAATTCATCTTCGTCGACGATGGCTCAGGTGATGATTCCTTCGCCGTGCTGAAAAGTCTGGCGAATGTGGATCGGCGTGTGCGAGTGATCAAGCTTTCGCGCAATTTTGGCGCCACTGCTGCCGTGATTGCCGGCATCACTTATGCCCTCGGCGATTGTGTGGGATTCATTGCTGCCGATCTGCAAGACCCCCCGGAGACGCTCTCCGAAATGATCCACCGCTGGGAAGCCGGGCATAAATTGGTGATCGCCATACATAAAAGCCGCCTTGACGATCCCTGGTCTAAGCGCCTGTTGGCTTCGCTATTCAACTGGCTGTATAAGAAGCTCGTCATCAAGGGTATTTCGCCCCAGGGGATGAGTTTTATTCTCATTGACCGGCAGGTGGCAGACCTCTTGGTTCAGTCAAATGGGAAGAATCCCTTTTTACCCGGCTTGCTCTTATGGACAGGTTATAAACCTAGTCTGGTCGAGTACGACCGCGAGCAGCGCAAGCAGGGGATGTCTCGCAGGACCTTAACCAAAAATCTCCAGTACTTCAGCGACGCCTTCGTTGCCTATTCCTGCCTGCCGCTACGCGCCTGTTCCCTTTTCGGGATTGGACTGGTCTTGTGCGGATTGATCTCCGCGGTAGTGATCGGTATCGCCCGCTTGTTGCAACATGTGCCTGTCCCCAGTTGGAGCGCGCTGGTCATCCTCATTCTAATCACCTCCGGGGCGCAACTGATCATGTTGGGGGTTATCGGCGAATACCTGTGGCATACTTTTGATACTGCTCGCAACCGGCCCATGTTCGTCGTTGAAACGACGATCAACGCGCCGCTGGCTACCCAGGACTTGCGCGATAAAACCGAGCGCCTGCTCGTAACGTTATCCAATGTGGGCGCCCGCCTGCGCTCTCAGACTGCCAATCACGTCGAGCGCTCCTCAGGAAAGAGAGCGCCGGAGGGGGCGGATAAACCGGGAGATTAAGATCGTTCGCCTGCGAAAAGGCGTGTCTTACTCCTTTGGCAGTGGCAGCAAAAACCCAGTTTCTCTGAGAAACTATTTAATCAACTTCAGATCACCCCAGGTGGTGGGGTCGGTGAGCATGCGAATGGGCACATTCGAGACCATGCTCTGCTGTACGTTTTCGTCTGGGTTATCATTATCCGAGATGGAGAAGCAGAAGCCGAAGTGCTGGTTCCTTTCTGGATCGACGCCGAAAATGCTCCAGGGGATGGCTACTTCGACGAGGTATCCATCGTCCTTCAAGCGGGAGGCGATCTTCACATTCTCCTCCCGGCCTTCGAGTGAGCGTGGATACCACAGGTAGGCTTCATCGTCGTCGCCAGGCTGCGGCGAGCCGGGGGAAATGCCCAGCTGGAAATCGTCGGAGCTCAACGTCCCCAGGTAATAATCCCCAGAGACGTTCGTGTCGAGCAGGATCTCTAGGCTGTCACCTTTGTATATGTCAGCGCGGCTTTCGTTCTGGACATATTTATCGTCGATCACGCGTACGCCAAGGTAAAGGAATCTTTCGTCCCAACCGATCATCAAGCGGCCGGAAAGGTCCGCGGCATCCTTGCGGCGAGAACCTCCGTAGACGACGGAGTCTACTATGTACTTATCGAGGTTCCAATCGTCGAGAGAGGCGTCAATGTTTGGTGGATTGTCGAAGTATTCCGCCACGACACTGAACTTCGGGCGCATGTCGGGGCCGACCAGGGATTTGGTTGGTGAGGCGGTGTTGGTCGGAACTGCTGTGGGTGGCAGCTGTGTCGCTGTGGCGCTGGGGACGAGCGTGTCCGTTGCGGTGGGCGGTAAGGTTGTAAAAGTTGAAGTCGGGCTGGCTGGGATGGGGAGGGTAGCGGTCGGGATCACTAAGGGCGGGGCGGTCAGGGTGGGGAAGAAAACCGCCGTCATCGTCAGATTGGGGGTGGGGAAAACGATCGGCGTGGGCGTGGTGAACAATGAGATGTTACAGGCCAGGGCGACCAGAGCGACCAACCCGACAGCCAAAATTGGGATTTGATATTTGCGGTTCATAGTACTCCTTTGAGAGATGAGGCAGGACAGACGACGAAAGACAAGTGCGGTGAGTCTCTATTTTAGACGATTTTTTGGCTTAATAGTTCCCTTCGCCCTTCCTGAATTCCTGGGTTGGCTATAAAATTGAGTAAATGTACCCGGAGCCAGTTGAATGAACCTGTCTGAATATCCCCGCCCAGCGCTTACTGTTGACATGGTTGTCTTTTCATGGCAAAGAGGCAAGTTGTACGTGTTGCTGGTTCAGCGCGGCGCACAACCCTTTGCTGGGGAGTGGGCTTTGCCCGGCGGTTTCGTCAACATCGACGAGCCATTGGAAGCAGCTGCGGCGCGGGAACTCGCAGAAGAGACCGGGTTGATCGGGATGGATCTCGAGCAATTACACACCTACGGCGAGCCGCAGCGCGACCCACGCGGGCGGGTGGTGACCGTCGCTTATCTGGCAGTGCTGCCCCCCGGTACGGCGCTCGACGTGCACGGCGCAGATGACGCAGCCCAGGCAGGTTGGTTCCCGATCGACGACCTGCCGCAACTGGCCTTCGACCACAGCCAGATCGTGGCTGATGCAGTACACCACTTGATGAACGTTAGAAGG
>MGOK01000135.1:0-147 GCA_001795335.1 Chloroflexi bacterium RBG_19FT_COMBO_55_16 | reverse complement strand
CTGGGGGTGGGCACGGCGGTTGTCGGGCTGATCGAGGGCGTGGCAGAGACCACCGCCAGCCTGCTCAAGGTCTACTCCGGCGCGCTCTCCGACCGCCTGGGAAGGCGTAAAACCCTGACCGTGCTCGGTTATGGCCTTTCCACGCTT
>MGOK01000134.1:1940-6998 GCA_001795335.1 Chloroflexi bacterium RBG_19FT_COMBO_55_16 | reverse complement strand
CGTCACTTGAGAACCAGGCTGGCGCCAGTGGGTTGGCGGAGAAGAAATCATAGACTATAGCCGATTTCTGGCGTCCAACCTCTTTGGGATGGACGCCATTTCGCTTGAATTCGGCGCATTCCCAGGTCAGCCTGTCATTCCTGGGGTTGATGCTATTTGCCTATAAGTAAGATCCTAACAAGAGCAGCAGGGCCTTCTCGCATTTTAACCGGTTGCGCTGCTGGCGATTTAATCCTCGATCAGCCACTTCATCGACACCCTAATTAAACCGAACAAACTCACCCGGGAAACTAATGGATGATAGAGCTTAATCACCTGCAAAAGGTGGTGGGACAGAGTGTCGTATTAGACATTGAATCTCTCTTGGTTTCTGCTGGGGATATCGCTGCTATTGTTGGAGCAGGCGACAGCGGTACATTAGAACTTCTGGCTTTGCTTATTGGGCAATCGAAACCGACTTCAGGCACAATACGACTTGTTGGCCTCGATCCGGTACGGGACAGAGAAAAGCTAAGCCATAGGGTTGGCGTTCTTTTCCAGGACAATGGCCTGTACGAACGCCTCTCAGCGCGGGACAATCTGGTCTTTTATTGCCAATTGCGTGGTATACCGACCGCGCGGGCAGATGAAGTACTCGAACAAGTCGGCTTGATCGACCGCTCTGGTGAATCGCCGGGGCGGTTACCCCAGGGGCTGAACCGTCGTCTGTCTTTTGGCCGGGCGATCTTGCACAATCCTTCAATTCTCCTGCTCGTAGACCCTTTTCGAGGGTGTGACGAGGCTTCTTGCACCTTGCTCTCCCGCCTGATCCGCCAGATTGGAGACACGGGTACTTGTGTTCTTACTCTGGCGACCGGTGCAACCGGTTTGACCCAATTGTGCCAGACGGTATATATGCTGGAACACGGTCATCTAGTTAAAATGAGCACCTGGCAAGATGAAAATCGTGTGGATATCCCTTTCAAAGTGCCTGCTCGCCAGGAAGGTCAGGTGGTCCTGATTAATCCCGCTGACATCCTCTATGTTTCGACCGAAGGTAGCCAGACCTGTCTTCACACTCCCCAGGGCAAGATCTTCAGCCACCTGACCATCGGTGAATTGGAAAAGCGACTTTCCCATAACGGTTTTTTTCGCGCTCATCGCAGCTATCTTGTCAATCTACAGCGAGCAAAAGCCATTGTCCCCTATACCAGGGATAGCTTCTCCCTCATTCTCGATGATCCCATGAAAACCGAGATCCCCCTTAGTAAAACTTCTGCGCACGAATTGCGGGATTTGTTGGGATATTAACTCGCAAGCCCTGTTATTCCTTTACCATTTCCTGTACGCCATTCGCCCCGGTATTTTCGCCATTTAACCGCCCTACAAGCCATTTGGCGATAATTTGTTGAAAACTTTTTTCTCCTTTGTATAATCAGGGGTAATTGCTGAAACGAGCGCCAGCCTGAGGAGATAAGTTATGAACGTTATTCAAGTCGTAAACCTGACCCGTACTTTCAATAGTCTGCTTGCAGTAGACGACATCTCTTTTTCTGTGGAAGAAGGCGAGGTCTTTGGCTTTCTTGGCCCGAACGGAGCCGGCAAGACGACCACCATCCGCATGCTAACCGGTCAACTTCAACCGACTTCCGGGTGGGCGCGTGTAGCAGGGTGTGACGTAGTCAAAGAACAGGAACGTCTGAAACCGCTAATCGGTGTGGTCTTTGAATACCAGAACCTGTACGAACGTATGTCTGCCAGGGAAAACCTGGAATTCAACGCCCGGTTGTATGGGGTAGGGCAACACCGGGTGAACGAACTGCTGGAGAGAGTGGGATTATTGGAACGCGCCAATGATCGCCTCCAACATTATTCGAATGGGATGCGCCAACGCCTGCTCATCGCCCGAGCATTGCTCCACAACCCCTCTGTGCTATTTCTAGATGAACCAACCCGCGGCTTAGATCCAGGCGTGGCGCTCGAAATCCGGCGGCTGGTGGTGCAGCTAGCACAGGCTGGTGTCACCATCTTCCTGACCACGCATTACATGGATGAAGCCGACCAACTGTGCCGGCGAGTTGCCTTCATAAACCAGGGACGGATCGTGGCCTTGGACACCCCAGAACAGCTAAAATTGACCCACGGCCAACGCAATGTAACCGTCATCTTAGAGGGTGGAGAACGGATTACTCTCTCCCTTGAAGATAAGGATGCAGGGCAGAGCATGGCAAAATTGATGGCAACGCGCCAGATACGCACCTTGCACACTGGAGAGGCCACCCTGGAAGAGGTATTTCTTCAACTCACTGGAAGGAGATTGTTAGAATGAACAGCCGTGCTATCCTGACTATCGCCCGCAAAGATATTATCGATGCAGTTAGAAACCTGTACATCCTCTTTGGCTTGCTGCTGCCCATAGGGTTATCGCTCTTTTTGAGTTTCGTGTTTCCCGATGAAGGTGAAATGCTCAAGCTGACCATTGCTGTGTATGATCCCGGCGGTTCGCGCCTGGTCACTGAGCTCCAAACCTTATCCCAGGTAACTCTTAGGCAGGTCGCTTCTGAGCAACTGTTGTCTGACGAGGTCAAGAAGAATGCTGTAGGTGGTTTGGCCATTCCAGTTGGTTTCGATACTGCGGTGCAGGCCGGCGAAAAACCAGAACTAGGCGCTTATGTAAACCGGCGGCGCGGTGGCGGAGAGATAGCCGCATTTCAACAACTCGTTGATCAACAGGTCTGGTCCTTGGTAGATCAGGAAGCGCCTGCCCGCGTTGTTTGGACCGATGTCGGCACCTCAGCTGGATTCCAGGGTGAATTCCGATTCCAACGCATCATGTTGGTCATGTTCCTGGTCATGGCTCTGGGGATGACTGGAACGTTCATGGTGCCAACGTTGTTGGTAGAAGAAAAAGAAAAACACACCCTGGATTCTCTATTGATCTCACCGGCCGGCCCAAAAGAGATCGCCGCCGGCAAGGCACTCACCGGGATGAGTTACAGCCTGCTCTGCGCTGGTGTGCTGATCGCCATGAACAAAGGCTGGGTAGGAAATTGGCCTATAACCTTTGTCACCTTGGTGCTCGGCTCGCTCTTTGTGGTAATGGTGGGGCTATTGATGGGCAGTCTGTTCCAAAACGCCCATCAGGTGAACACTTGGTCCTCTATTATCTTGTTGGTACTTATAGCACCCAGTTGGATCGGATTGGTAGGGCCGGCGACTTTATTGGAAGTGTTTCTGCGCCTGATCCCGACATATTACATGACACACGCCATGGGACTATCCTTAGCTGGCAAGGCGACTTTCGCCCTCGTGTGGGGAGATATGGCGATTTTGGTGGGTTGTATTGCGGTAGTTTTTATCGCGGTAGTTTGGGCAATTAAACGTGAAGGGAAATAGAAAGGTGGTATAGTTTATTCTCAACTTATCATAAACGCAGGAGGAATCCGGCATGAATTATCGTCGCTTTGGACGCACTGGCTGGGTGGCCAGTGAAATTGGCTACGGCATGTGGGGGATGGGCGGTTGGAGCGGCTCTGACGATGCCGAGTCGCTCCAGTCATTGCAGCGTTCCGTCGAACTGGGCTGCAATTTCTTCGACACCGCCTGGGCTTACGGAGAGGGCCATAGCGAACAACTCCTGGGAAAACTGCTCCGCCAGAACCCGGGCGAGACGCTTTACACCGCTACGAAGATCCCCCCTAAGAATTTAGAGTGGCCCAGCCGCCGCGAATTCACCCTGGAAGAATGCTATCCACCAGACCACATCCAGGCTTACGTCCACCGTAGTTTGAAAAACGTCGGCGTGGAATATCTCGACCTGATCCAATTTCACACCTGGGAAGACAGCTGGCTGGAAGATGACCGTTGGGTGAAAAAGATGGACGAACTGCGCCGCCAGGGTAAGATTCGCGCGGTTGGGATCAGCATCAACCGCTGGGAGCCCTGGAACGGGGTCCAGGCTGTGCGCAGTGGGTTGATCGACGCGGTGCAGGTGATTTACAACATTTTCGACCAAAACCCAGAGGACGAACTGTTCCCCGCCTGCCAGGAAATGGATGTTGCCGTGATCGCCCGCGTGCCCTTCGACGAAGGCAGCCTCACTGGTACATTGAATTTAGACAGCAAGTGGCCGCAAGGCGATTGGCGCAACACATATTTTGTGCCCGAGAATCTGAAGGCGAGCGTAGAGCGCGCCGAACGTCTCAATCCCCTGCTCCCACTGGGGATGACCATGCCCGAGATAGCCTTGCGTTTCATTCTCAACAACCCGGTGGTCAGCACGATCATCCCCGGGATGCGCAGGCTGCGCCATGTCGAGGGCAACCTCGCCGCCAGCGACGCCGGTCCGCTTCCCGCAACGCTCCACACCGTCCTGCGCGCCCACCGTTGGGAACGCACCCCGACGAAGTGGTCGCAATAGCAAATCTCATATTTGAGTAAATGTAACTTTCCATTAAATTGGGGGTTATCTATGTACATGAGAGAGGCATCAATTCCCAATCTAGATATTATTTTTTGATTATGGAAGGAGAGAGCAATTATGGCAAAAGTCGCGGTTGTGACGGATAGCACCGCCACCATTCCTCATGAATACCTGGACCAATACCCGATCTGGGTCGCGCCGCAGGTGCTGATTTGGGGAGAGGAGACCCTGTTGGACGGAATTGACATCCAGCCGAACGAATTTTACGAGCGGCTGCAAAAGGACCCGGTTCACCCAACCACCTCACAGGTCACTCCAAGCAAGTTCGTGGAAATATTCGATCTCTTGTTAAAGCAGGAATACCACATCCTGGCGGTGCTGGTCTCCCCGAAGCTTTCCGGCACGGTTGAGTCAGCCAACCAGGCGAAGGAAATGTTTCCCGGTGCGGCGATCGAGATCGTCAATTCAGAGTCGATAGCGATGGCGATGGGCTTCCAGGTCTTGATGACCGCCCGTGCGGCTAAAGCGGGGGCCAGCCTGGCCGAGTGCAAAGACCTGGCGCTGAAGTCGCGAGCATGCACCGGCGTGATCTTCGCCGTCGACACATTGGAATACCTGCATCGCGGCGGGCGCATCGGCGGGGGGGCCAAGTTCCT
>MGOK01000134.1:1306-1897 GCA_001795335.1 Chloroflexi bacterium RBG_19FT_COMBO_55_16 | reverse complement strand
GGGCGGGTCGAATCGGTGGAACGGGTGCGCACACGCAAGAAATCGCTGGCGCGCGTGGTGAGATTGATCGAGGAGCGCATCGCCGGGCGCACACCGGTGCGCCTGGCAACCCTGCACGCCAACGCGGCGGAGGACGCGCATTGGCTGCTGGATATAGGCTGCGCTCATCTCCAGCCAATGGAGAAAATATTCACGGAGGTCAGCCCAGTGGTGGGCAACCACGCTGGCCCGGGCACGGTGGGACTGGCGTTCATGGCGGGGATGTAAAGAGGGAGGAGGACGATAGAGGAAGACGAAAGACGAATGACAGAGGACGAAAGTTGACCTGAGCGTACCGACTAGTCAGAGGACTATAGATGATAAATGAAAGGGAGGCCAGAGGCTTAATGCCCGCCTCCCTTTTTTTTCATGTAAAATACAAGCATTATCGGAAATACGAGAATGCTTAAGAATCTGCCGCGTCTGGCTTTCTTACCCGTCGAAGACCTGGTGATCCATGAGTGGCACGACGACCAGCGCACGCCGCCATTAATTGAGCGCATGCGGGCGAGCGGGGTCTTCCGCAACCCGCCAATCGTCGCTCCGCTCCAG
>MGOK01000134.1:0-1296 GCA_001795335.1 Chloroflexi bacterium RBG_19FT_COMBO_55_16 | reverse complement strand
GCGCCAACCGCACCACCGCTCTGCAGAAGATGGGTTACCCCCATGCTTTGGTGCAGATCGTTAGACCAAATCATCCAGGATTAAAGCTGTATACCTGGAACCATGTGGTTTGGGGGATCGATCCAGCAGAGTTTTTTCTGGCTATCCGTCAGCTACCAGATATCCAATTAGTAGGCGCAGAAGAAGAACGGCCAGATTTGTGGGGAGACTGCAGTCTGGCTTCGATCCAGGTACGGAGAGGAGACTTTTTTTCGGTTTGCACTACCGTGAAAGAGTTGGTGAGAAGGGTGCAAATCTTAAACGCCCTGGTGAACAGCTATAAAGATCGCGCTTCTATGGACCGCACGA
The DNA here is from genome assembly GCA_001795335.1 of Chloroflexi bacterium RBG_19FT_COMBO_55_16. The sequence goes on along the minus strand of MGOK01000134.1, from coordinate 948 downwards.
ATGAAAGGAGCGTGGTGCGATTGAAGGGCATCTATCCCGACCTGAGCGGGATCGTGATCTTCCCCCGCTTTGACATCCAACATGTGCTCAGCCTGGCTGGAGCGGGGTACCTTTTACCATCCGGGATTACGCGCTTCACGGTCTCGCCGCGCGCCCTGCACGTCAATTACCCGCTGGAGGACCTAGCGGAAGACAAGCCGCTCGAGGAGAAAAACGAGTCATTGCAGCGCTGGGTTCAGGAGCGCATCGCCCGCAAGGGGGTCAGGTACTATGCGGAAGCAACGTTTCTATTTGATGAATAATTCGAACCGCAAATTTCCGCAAACGTACGCTAATAAAGACAATCGTAAATGACCTACCTCCTCGGCCTCGATTTGGGCACTTCGAGCGTAAAAACATTGCTGGTGGAAGAAAATGGGCAGATCGCCGGCCGTGGCAGCGCAGAATACCCGATCCAAACTCCGCAACCGGGACAGGCTGAGCAGAATCCCGACGAGTGGTGGCAGGCCTGCCAGGCGGCTGTCCGCCAGGCGCTGGCCGAAGCCGAGAGGCCTGTGGATGTGGCCGCGATTGGCCTGTGTGGGCAGATGCACGGCACGGTCTTGCTGGATAACCAGGACCATCTCCTGGCTCCGGCGGTGATCTGGCCAGACCAGCGCAGCCCGCGCCAGGTGCAGGAGATCACCCAGCTGGTCGGCGCCGAACGCCTGATCGAGCTGTCCGGCAGTCCAGCCGCCACCGGGTTCCAGGCTGCCACCGTGCGCTGGTTTCAACAAGAGCAACCGGAAATATGGCGGCGGGTCAGGCGGGTACTGCTGCCTAAAGACTATTTACGTTGGAGGCTGACCGGTGATTTTGCTACCGATGCCAGCGATGGCTCCGGAACGCTCCTGCTCGACGTGCGTTCCCGGGACTGGTCTGGGGAGCTGTTGGCGGCGCTGGATATTA
>MGOK01000133.1:1851-24428 GCA_001795335.1 Chloroflexi bacterium RBG_19FT_COMBO_55_16 | reverse complement strand
AACAGGTAGCGGGCGGGTTTATTAGCCCAGACACGCGCCAAAAGGAAACCCGGGTATAGCGAACGGGCGGGCAACGGCGTGAGGGAACCTAACTCGCTCAAGCGCTGATATGTACGCAGAAACTCATCCGGATCGGCTGGCGAAATGGCGAAGACACGTCCGAAAGCGGCGATCAAGATCAACTGGTTTGTCTGGGCAGCCAGGAATTCCACCCGGCTGCCGTCCGGCAGACCCCGGATGCCCAGCACTGCACCCGGCCAGCGTACCCAGGGGAACGGCAGCGAGAACCCTACCTCATCTGCTGGACGGACCCACCCCACAACGTCCATTGGGATTACTTCCTCCCGCAGTCCCCAACGCAGGCGGATACCGTCGCGTTCCAGGGAATAGGAAGCCCTCCATAAGGAATAGGCCCGGTAAGCCAGTACCGGCACCAGGGCAAACGCTAGTAATGTAAGCAGAAGATAGAGCAAGAAAGTCGGCCCAACCTCAGCTCGGGTCGCCTGCCAGAGGCTCCAGGCACCTCCCACGACTAGGGCCAGAATGACGATAGCGTGAAAGATCAGCCCGAAACGATGTGAGGGATAAAAAAAGGTGGTTTCACTCACTAATGGTCTATTTGATTTCGTAGACGATGCTCACCTCGACAGTTAGTGTGAGCTGACCGGGAGAAACCGGAACCTCTGCCGCCAGGGCCTGGCCGCCTCCGCCCTTGCCCTCAAAAACAGGCACCGGGAAACCCCCAAACGCGTTGATCGATTGGACCTCTCCCAGGGTCACCCCGGCGGCTTGGGCCAGTTCCTCGGCCTGAGCTTGGGCGTTTTCTACCGCGGCTTTGCGAGCATCGGATAGCGCAGGCTGTTTATTTTCCACATCGAACTGAATTCCATTGATCGAGTTGGCGCCCGTATCTACCACAACATTCAATAACTCGCCTAGTTTATCCAGCTGGCGCACAGTAACGTATACCGTGTTGTCCACCACATAGATGGTACCAATCACCTTGCCTGTATCATCGAATTGCTGTTGTGGAAAGATGCTGAAGTTGGAGGTCTGGATGTCTTTCCCGTCCACGCCCATTCCCTGAAGGGCTTGCGCCACCTTTTGGGCCTGGGCATTGTTGCTCGCCACCGCTTCAGCAGCATCTTTGCCTTCGGTATGCACGCCGATCGATATGGTGGCGATATCCGGGACAATGAACGTTTTTCCGCTACCAGTGACATTTAAGGTGCGGGGGGGAGTTGTCGTAGCCGGGGCAGCACTTTGAATGCCGCACGCGCTTAACAAGATCGCCATTGCCATCAACCCCCCAATGATCAATTGTTTCTTGAACATAGGTTCCTTCCTAAGTCTTCTAGGGATTTGAATCACGCCTATCAGACGCCGCCGGTGAACCGAAAGTTCCCAGAGGTTTTCCGGCGGCATGGTGTATTTTACCCTCAAAAAGGTACGCTCGGATCAGGAAAGTATCCAGGCAAGCGCAACAAGCGACATCATCGTACCTCGGGTGGATCATAAAGGGTATAATTATTGTTGCACTCCGTTGTTAGACGCTGTGGTGGTCATATCAAGATTTCAGGGGATTCTGATCAATCATGGAAAACACGCTGAAAATCGTTATCCCAATGGCTGGGTTAGGCACCCGCCTGCGCCCACATACCTGGAGTAGGCCTAAGCAATTGGTCACCGTGGCGGGCAAACCCGTGCTTGACCATGTGCTGGACACGCTGGCGACTTTACCAGACCCCGAAAACATAGAACTGGTCAGCATCGTTGGGTATCTTGCTGAGCAGATCCAGGAACACTTGCTCTCCTGCTTTCCGCAGATTAAATCTCACTTTGTGTTGCAGGAGGACCCGCGCGGCCAATCTCACGCCATTTACTTAGCCCGCAAGTACCTTAAAGGCCCGATGATGGTCATCTTCGCCGACACCCTGCTCGAAATCGACCTCTCCATCCTGGCTACTGAGACGGCAGAAGGGGTAGCCTGGGTCAAGCCAGTGCCCGATCCGCGCCGATTTGGCGTGGCGGTAACCGGTCAAGATGGTTGGGTCACCCAGATCATCGAAAAACCCCAGGATATGAACAACAACTTGGCAGTGGTCGGTTTCTACTATCTTCACAGTTCCGAAGACTTGATCTCCGCCATCGAAGAACAAATGCGCCGGGGCCTGCAACTGAAGGGGGAATATTTCCTGGCGGATGCCATCAACATCATGCTTGAGCGCGGCATGAAAATGCGCACCGAAAAGGTCGATGTGTGGCTGGACGCCGGCACTCCAGAGACGCTGTTGGAGACCAATCGCTATCTGTTAGAAAATGGTCGCGATAACAGCGCTGAAGCAACCAAGCGGAAAAACATCGTGGTGATCCCACCGGTCTTCGTCCACCCAACGGCTGAGATCGAAAACTCAGTGATTGGCCCGCACGTTTCTATCGGAGCCGGGGCCAATGTCCAGAGTAGCATCGTGCGCGATTCAATTCTTGAAGACGAAGCCCATGTGACCGACGTTATCCTGGAAGGCTCATTAATCGGTCGCCAGACGCTGATCCAGCGGCGTTCCGGCGTCATCAACGCCGGGGATCACACCGTAGTGATCCTGTAGTCATGGCCGACCTGGTGGAATGCCACTCTGGCTTTGCCTACGCCGACCGCCCGACTGCGCTGCGTTGGAAAGGCGAGCGTCTGGAAGTCGCCATGATCCTAAAGAGCTGGCTAACCCCTACTGGCAAATGTTTTCGCGTGCGCACAATTGACGATCGCACCTTCGAGCTCATTTACGACCTGGACTCAGACCAATGGTCCGTTCTGAACACAACTGCGGTTGAAAGTTACGATGGATTTTGAGCCTGTTATCGGCCTGGAAGTTCACGCTGAACTGGAAACAAAGTCAAAAATGTTTTGCGCCTGCCCGGTGGTCGATCCCACTCTGGCGGAGCCGAACATGGCAGTTTGTCCGGTATGCTCTGGGATGCCGGGAGTATTACCAGTGGTCAACGAACGCGCCGTGGAGTACGCCCTGCGGGTTGCTCTGGCGTTGGAATGCGAAATCGCCCACACTAGCATCTTCGCCCGCAAGAACTACTTCTACCCAGATCTCCCGAAAGGCTACCAGATCTCCCAGTACGAACAACCTTTGGCCTGCAATGGCCGCCTGATCATCCTGACCGCAAAGGGTAAATCCGTGGTCCGCATCCGGCGCGTGCACCTGGAAGAAGATACTGGCAAGTTGACTCACATCATTGTAGGAGGTGGCTCAGGAGCTGACCTGGGAGGCGACCTAGAAGGTGGCGAACAGAGTGGCGGGTACCTTGGTAGCGAAAATTATTCGCTGGTCGATCTGAACCGCGCCGGCATCCCCTTGCTTGAAATTGTCTCCGAGCCTGATCTGCATTCAGCTGAAGAAGTTCGCGCCTACGCCACCAGTTTGCGCTCTATCCTGCGCTACCTGGGTGTGAATTCCGGCGATTTGCAGAAGGGTGTGTTGCGCATCGAACCGAATGTCTCCCTACGCCCGGTGGGCACACCTCAGCTGGGGACGCGCGTCGAGATCAAAAACCTGAACAGCTTTCGCGCCCTTGAACGCGGCGTCGCATATGAAATCCAACGCCAGAGTGAGCTGCTCAGGCAGGGGAAAAAAGTGAGGCAGGAAACCGTGGGGTGGGATGAGATGCGAGGGATCACGGTGACCCAACGCATAAAAGAGCAGGAAGACGATTACCGTTACTTCCCAGAACCCGACCTGCCACCCCTGGTGATCGAACCAGCATGGATCGAGCGCGTCAGGACTTCCTTGCCAGAACTGCCGATGGCTAAGTTCCACCGCTTCCGCCAGCAATATAACTTGAACGCCTATGACACCGGGGTTTTGGTCGCAGAACAGGCGGTCGCGGATTATTTCGAGCAGGCCGTGGCATCTCTCCCCACACAGGGCGCGTCAGGGGTGAGCCCCAAAATGCTGGCAAACTGGATCAGCGGAGAGCTGTTTGGATTGCTCAACCAGGTCGGAGCGACGATCGATATGACGCGCGTCACTCCCCGCTCCTTAGCCGAACTGGTTCGAATGGTTGCACGCGGCGAGATCAACCAGAATACTGCCAAAAGTGTACTGGCAGAAATGTTTACTACGGGCAAATCCGCTTCAGAGATCATCACTGAGAGCGGCTTGCAACAGATTTCCGACGCCAGCCTCATTGCACGCCTGGTAGAACAAGTCCTGGTCGAAAACTCTCAGCTGGTTAACGACTACCTGGACGGGAAGGAAAACATTGCCCGCTGGTTGTTCGGGCAGGTCATGCGCGCTGCCAAAGGTCAGGCTAATCCCAAGATAGTTCAGCAGGAACTGGATCGCCAGCTGGAAATGCTAAATAGGCGCAGGGCAAATCTCACAAAAGATGGGTAATGGCTCACCCAATCTGAACCAGTCACAGACTAAAATGTGCCTTTCATCACTTGACGAGATGTCTACCGTCTGCTAAGGTTAATCTGCGTTCATGCATATAAAGGAAGGACACATCTTGAGCTTCGTCGATTGCATAGTCCCTGCTTCAGCAGAGTAATATGCGGGCACCATACCGGAGTGCCCGTTTTCAATTAAAATCCAAACCGTCCATCTCAATCAGGAGAAGACCTAAATGGCAGGTCCAATTAACGCTTTCACAATGGCGCAGAGCCAGTTTGACCATGTGGCCAAGCTACTTAACCTCGACCCACAAGTGGCCGAGATGTTGCGCTGGCCGACACGTGAGTTCAAATTCATGATCCCAATCCACATGGACGACGGTACGATGCGGGTTTTCTTTGGCTACCGCGTTCAACACAACGATGCTCGCGGCCCGTGCAAAGGCGGCATCCGCTTCCACCCTTCCGAGACGCTAGACACAGTCCGCGCCCTGGCGATGTGGATGACCTGGAAGGGGGCCGTAGCGGACATCCCGTTAGGGGGTGGGAAAGGCGGCGTTGCAGTCGATCCAGCTTCTCTTTCCATCCATGAACAAGAGAAATTGGTACGTGGCTGGATTGGACAAATCTGGCGGAATATTGGCCCCCGGCAAGATGTACCTGCGCCGGATGTGGGCACCAACCCACGCATGATGGGCTGGATGATGGATGAGTACTCAAAGCTGGTTGGCCAATACACCCCCGGTGTGATCACCGGCAAGCCAGTTGGCGGCGGCGGCTCCCTCGGGCGAACCGAAGCGACTGGCTTTGGCCTTACTTACACAGTGCGGGAAGCCATGAAGCACCTTAAAATGGACCCCACTAAATCCGCAGCCGCTATCCAGGGCTTCGGAAACGTTTCACAATATGCCGCCATCGGGTTTAAAGACATTCTGGGCGGAAAGGTTGTGTGTGTATCTTATTGGGATCGCGAAGACCATGTGGCTTACACTGTCAGCCATCCCAAAGGCATCGATCCCCACTTCCTCCAATCCATCACGGATACTTATGGCACTATCGACAAAGACAAGGCGCGCGAAGCCGGATATGTCATCGAGGATAGCGATGCCTGGATCTCTAAAGACGTCGATGTACTGATCCCGGGTGCTCTGGAGGGCCAAATTAACGCCGAGACCATCAAGCGCGTCAGCAACCGTGTCCGCCTGGTGGCCGAGGGCGCTAACGGCCCGACTACCCCGGAAGCTGACGAAGTGTTTAAACGCAATGGAGTGTTCGTCATCCCAGACTTCCTGTGCAATGCAGGAGGAGTCACGGTTTCTTATTTCGAAAGCGTGCAGAATGACATGAACTATTACTGGACGCGTGACGAAGTGCTTTCCCGCCTCGACACCAACATCACCTATGCTTTCAACAGCGTAGTGGAAATGGCGGAAAGCGAGAAGGTATACATGCGCGATGCAGCTTACATGGTCGCCATCAATAAGGTGGTTAAAGCCATGGAGCTGCGCGGCTGGTTGTAACTCCCCTGACTGGCGAGTCGATGCGGGTTTTTACGGGTGGGAACTCGTAAAAACCCGCTATCTGCTTAATGACTTGATTGCCGATCTCAATGGTACCGCAGTAATATTTTTATGTTACAATGCTAAGTCGGTAGGGAAAACAGTAACAAAAGCCGCATTTTAACGTTAATAAAGGTAGGATTCATGCTGAATTGGCATGATCTTGATGATAATCATCTACTAAATCTGGCTAAGGACGGTGAAGCGGAAGCGTTTGGTGAGCTGTACGAGCGACATGTCAACGCGGTCTATCGCTTTCTTTACGCCCGCCTGGATAATCGCATGGACGCAGAGGACTTCGCAGAAGATGTCTTCATGCGGGCCTGGCATTCTTTATCCACTTATGATGAGCGGGGCATACCTTTTCTCGCCTTCCTGTTGACCGTTGCTCGCAATGTGTTGATCGATCATTATCGACGCAATGGCCGCTCACCTCAGCAAGTATCGTTAGAAGATACCCAGGTAAGCGACACGAATCCTGATCCGGGTGAAATCATAACGACGAACCTGAACCATCAAGAGTTACGCCTGGCGCTGGATCAATTGAGAGATGATTACCAAGAGGTGCTCGTCTTACGTTTTCTGAATGATATGTCACCGCAAGAGACCGCTCAGGTGATGAAACGTTCAACGGGAGCGGTGCGGGTTTTGCAACATCGAGCCCTAGCAGCAATCCGGAAGTCATTGGATGAGAAACATGACCAAAGAATTAGATGAGGCGCTACAATCCTGCCTCGATTTGATTCGGGGTGGTCAAGAGACGGTCGACTCGGTTGTGACCCGCTATCCTGATCTGGCAGCAGAATTAAAGCCGCAGCTTGAAACCGTACTTTGGCTTTCTGCTCATCGCCAGGCGCTCGAGCCGCGCCCAGGGTTTGTGACCGCCTCCCGACGCCGCTTGGTGACCCAATTACAACAAGAACAACGGCAGGTCCCCTTGACCTGGCGGGAACATTTACAGCAATTCTGGTCCGCGCAAAAACTCGCTCCAGTTGCGTTCGTTTTTATTCTTTTGCTGTCTCTCTTTGTCAGCGGGACGATCGTTTCCGCATCCCAGAAATCTTTGCCCGGAGACAATCTGTACGCCGTGAAGCTGACGCTCGAACAACTCGCCTTAGCCACCTCTCTCGACCAGGCCAGCGATGCAAAGCTACAAATTCAATTTGTCGAAGAGCGATTAGAAGAAGTCAGGGCGTTAATTTTCGAGGGCCGCTACGAACAAGTTGCCCGCACAGTTCATGATTACGAAGATCATATCAACAAAACGATTGAGCTGATTGGAGCAGTCTCCGAGCAAGACAAGTCCCAGGCGCGCCAATTAGCCTTAGAACTGGAAACTATCCTGTCACAACATAGGCTAATCCTGATTGCATTGAGAATCAACGCGCCAGACTCGATTTACTCAGCAATTTCTCAAGTGCTTATGGCTGCAGAGCAGGCCGAGTCCATGGCAAAGGAGTTCTCGGTTCTCATACCTCCCACGCCCACGCCTGTCCGCCCAACCTCAACCCCAGTCCCCTCGCCTGTTCCCACCAATACTCCACGACCCTCTCCGACGCTGGCTCCCACCGAGAGGCCACTCCCGACTGAGCCTGAAGAGCCCACATCTACACCGTCGAGGACGCCGGAGCCCAGCGCTACGCCTACTCCAATTCCTCCGACGCTGACCCCAACAGATACCGAGGAACCGCCAACGGACACGCCGGTACCGACAGATACGCCGACGCCGACACCGACCCCCGATACGCCGACGCCGACCCCCGATACGCCGACGCCGACCCCCGATACGCCGACGCCAACCCCCGATACGCCAACGCCGACCGATACACCGCCGTCGCCGTCGCCGACCGATACACTGCCGCCACCAACAACGCCGCCACCACCGACGCCGACCAATACCCCCTCACCGCCGACGGCGACGCCAATTTATTCCCCGCCACCATTATTTACTATTCCCCCACCCAGTTGACCGAATTTAGTGAGGGGAAGGAAATCCGGCGTTTTATTCGCCCTGACCAATTCTCTGTTGAGTGATTAAAACCCTTGCTTTTTTAAGCGAGTTGTGTAATAATGATCGAAGTCGCCCTGCCTGGTTGCCCCCCCCAACCAGGCAGGGCGGTCTTTTTCCTGCCAGGCTTAGGCTATCCGCTTACGGCGTTTGTGGTCGTATAGAGCCTTGTCCGCTTCGATGATCAGTTCTTCTAACGTCGTTTCGTGGCGTGGATCGAATTGTGCTACTCCAATGCTCAAGGACAATTGGTAGTAACGATTCTGCGCATTATAGCGGTCGAGGTTGCGTTGCAAACGAGCCAATATCGTCTGGATGCCAGCTGCTGGGGCGTTGATCGCCAGCATAATGAATTCATCCCCCCCCAAACGAGCGAGCAGATCAGAGGTCCGGAAAGTCTCTTTTAGAATGGTAGCCATTGCCTGCAAGGCGCGATCGCCTTCTGGATGGCCGAAGTTATCATTAATATTTTTTAGACCATCCAGGTCGGCGAAGAACAGGGGTAGTTCCCAGTTTTCGCGCTGGGCGATTTTCAGTTGCTGCTTTGCCAGGGACAGAAAACCGCGGCGGTTGAGCAGGCCAGTCAGATCGTCGTTGAAAGACAGGTGGTGCAACATGACCTTCGTCCGATGGCGTTCGATGGCGTAAAGCAAAGCCCGTCGCAAGTGAACCGCATCCATTTCCCCCTTAACCAAGTAATCCTGCGCCCCTTCTTGCAAAACCTTAACTGCCTGATCCTTGTCATCCAGGTGGGAAGTAACCACGATCGGAATCTCGGGGGCGCGCGCATAGACCTGGGAATATGTATTGGTTCCCAGGCTATCCGGCAAGACGAGGTCCAGCAAGATCACATCGAATGGCTCTTGCTCCAAAGCAGCCAATGCTTTGTTTAAACTGCCCACGCGGGTTGCTTCAAACTGCCCGGCATTGACGCTAACCGAGACCACCTGATGCCAGGGGGTGGATTCAGGCTTGCCTACTTCTACTACCAAAACCTTGATCGGTCTAATCACCTTCGAGTATGACAATCTCCGCTCCTGCCTGGTTCAACTTGAGACGACAGCTCAAGCGAGTTATTCCGAACTCAAGTTTAGACGGGTGTGCGAAAATTGTCAACCACTGTTCAACAATCTATTGGTGTTCAACAATCATTTCAGATAGCTTCTCATAAACAGGATCTTTTATAGTGTGCCACCGTTAATAAATCCTTCATTGCTTCCGGCCTCTTCCACTGGTAAATTTAGGCCACTCGATGTATACTCTTGGCAACTCCACCTAAGAGAGGTCGGCTATTATGAAGATATCTGTCCTGCAAGAGAACTTGGCCCACGGCTTGAACACCGTCTCGCGGGCAGTTTCACCCCGCAGCACGCTTCCCGTACTGGCAAATGTATTGGTCGCGACGGATGAAGGTCGGTTGCGCCTCTCAGCTACCAACCTGGAACTGGGCATTACCTGCTGGATTGGAGCGAAAATCCAGGAGGAAGGCTCAACCACAGTGCCAGCGCGCACCTTCACCGAGCTGGTCAGTACACTTGCCGACAAGCAAGTGGATATGTCCTTGACCGTGCGGACCCAAACGCTCAACATGCGGTGTGGTTCTTCCAATACAGACTTGAAATGCATCGATTCACAGGAATTTCCACCGATGCCGATGCCAGACCTGGCGGACGGCATCCAGATTAACGTTGCCGACTTCAAGGAAATGATCCAGCAAGTGGCATTCGCCGCTTCTACCGACGAAGCCCGCCCCGTCCTGACCGGCGTGCTGGTCACTGTCAGTGGGGAAAAGATCACCCTGGCGGCCGCCGATGGTTTTCGTTTGTCTGTGCGTAAAGCAGCGCTATCTTCGGCGGTGCCTCGCCCGGTAAGCGCAACCATCCCCGCCCGCACCCTTACCGAACTCGCCCGCATCGCCGGCGATGGCGATCAAGCCATCACGATGGTGTTGCCTCCTGGGCGCGGTCAGGTCATCTTCCACATGAAGGATGTGGAACTGGTATCGCAACTAATCGAAGGCCCCTTCCCCGATTACGAACAGATCATTCCACGGGGATACCAGACGCGCAGCGTGCTTTCCACCTCGGCCTTTCTGAAAGCCTGCAAGCAGGCCGAGATTTTTGCCCGCGAAGGTTCTCATATTGCCCGCATCAATATCACTCCAGGTGGTGAACTTAAACCCGGGACCATCATGATTTCGGGCCAATCCGAAGAGACCGGGTTTAACCAAACCGAGATAGATGCTTCTATCGAAGGCCCGCCCCTGCTGATCGCCTTCAACGTGCGCTTCCTGCGCGAAGTATTGGACGTGATCAAGACCCCCAACGTCGCACTGGAGACCACCTTAGACACCGCTCCGGGAGTCATCCGTCCGGTAGGCGAGGACGGTTTCCTGCATGTGATCATGCCCATGCACCTCGGCAATTGACCTTCTTGTCTCTTCTGATCAAGTCTATTGGTTGGCACGTTAGTAAGTTTAACGTGCCAACTTGCTAGACCCTATTGGGTGGATGGTGAACGAACCTATGACCTTCCCATCGGCTTCTACCGATCGTGTGCTCAGCATTTACACCGCCTTGGCCCAGTATCCCATCCTGAGGGTCAGGATCCGCGCCCGGATGCGCCGCGAGCTATTTGACCGCGGGGTGATCAGCCCCAAGCAGTTCGAGGCTGATGTCCACGAGAAAGCCATCCAATCCCAGGCACGCGAAATGCTCAACGATCCTGTCACGGAAGAACCCGCCGAAGTCTGGGAATCCCGCATGGCGCGCATCCGCAGCCACCTGACCGACTTCTATTTCGCCTACAACCTCCCGTATGAGCTGTTTGAACAAATCGTGCTGGATGTCCTGGCAGAGCGCGGCGCAAGGGCTGAAGATTTGCTGATTTATTTCAATCCAGAATTAGCCCCACAGAAAATGCTCTTCGAGCAAGCCCTGGCCATCGAGGCCCTAATCCCGGAACAACGTGAGGGTGCCGCTGCGCGCTTGCGTGAGATAAAAGTCGTCCTAATCCGACGCATGATCAGCGACCAGCTGGCCTATATTAATATCGCCAAAGAGTGGTTTACGGTCAACGACCTGATCGACATCAACCGGCGCAAGATCGGCCAGGGCAAGATTGGTGGGAAAGCGGCGGGCATGCTACTGGCCTTGCGTATCCTCATGGAAGTGGCCGGCGACGAGATCGTTTCCTACCTGCGCATCCCAGAGTCTTATTACCTCGGTTCGGACCTGATGTACACCTTTATGGCGGTCAACAACCTGATCCGTTGGAACGACCAGAAATACAAATCCGAGGAACAAATCCGCGCCGAGTACCCACAAATCCAGAAAGAATATCTCGAAGGCAAGTTCCCTGCGGATATATTAGAACAATTGCAAAGGCTCTTGGAAAGCACGGGCAACCAACCCCTGATCGTCCGCTCCTCCAGCTTGCTGGAAGACAACTTCGGTACCTCTTTCGCCGGAAAATATGACAGCATCTTTTGCCCCAACCAAGGCTCTTCTGAAGAAAACCTCGAGGCTTTAACTAAAGCCATTGCCCAAGTCTACGCCAGCGTTCTCAATCCAGACGCGTTACTCTACCGCCGTAGCAAGGGCTTGCAAGACTATGACGAACGCATGGCCATTTTAATCCAGGTGATTCAAGGAGAACGCATGGGGCATTATTATCTGCCCCATGCGGCTGGGGTGGCTTTCAGTCGCAACCTGTTCCGCTGGTCCCCGTTCATCCGGCGGGAGGATGGTTTTGTACGCCTGGTGTGGGGATTAGGCACGCGGGCTGTCGACCGCGTGGGTAACGATTATCCCCGGCTGGTTGCCCTTAGCCATCCGTTGTTGCAACCTGAAGCTTCACCAAAGGCCATCCGCCGTTATTCCCAGCAATTTGTCGACGTGATTGACCTGGAAGAAAATTCTTTCAAGACCTTACCTATCAGCCAAGTCCTTGACCTCCACTACCCAGTGCTGCGCTACTTGGTACAGGCAGATCAAGGTGGTTACCTTGTGCCAATCCGCAGCCTGTCTACAGAGGCAAAGACCGACCAGTTAGTGTTGACTTTTCAGGAGCTGCTGCGCAGAACCCCGCTGGCAGACCGGCTGCGCAAAGTACTGAACATCCTTGAGACACATTATCATAGCCCCGTCGACACCGAATTCACCGTGCGTGTCAGCGATCCAGAAGCCTTGCAACCTGCAGTAGAAATCACCCTGTTGCAGTGCCGCCCACAGAGTCAACTAAAAGACAGTGAAGCTTACCTGCCGGAAAACCTGCACACCGATGACATCATTTTCTCCACCCATCGCATGGTTCCGAAAGGAAGGGTGGATGGGATCCAATATGTCGTTTTTGTGTCTCCGGAGGGCTATTTTGCGCTGCCAACAGAAGCGGCGCGGGCGGAGGTAGGCCGCACAATCAGCCGCCTGAACGCATCCCTTGCCGGTCAAACTTTCATCTGCATCGGGCCCGGTCGCTGGGGCACGCATAATCCTGACTTAGGTGTGTTCATCGGGTACTCGGATATTTACAACTCGCGTGCCCTGGTTGAGCTGACTGGAGAGGGGATCGGCTTACTCCCGGAACCTTCCTTCGGCACCCACTTCTTCCAGGACCTGGTAGAAGCAAACATCTATCCGCTCGCCATCTACCTGGATGACGCTGATATAGTCTTCAATCGCAGCTTCTTTTACGACACACCCAACCAGCTGGTTGATTTCATCCCCGTGGAAAAACCCTTGGCCGATTGTCTACATTTGATCAAAGTCAGCGCCTTCCGCCCAGGCTACCACTTGAACCTGGTGATGGATGATGAGCAGGGACGTGCGGCAGCTTTCCTAGTGTCTGATCAGGAGCACCCATGAAGAAGTTCGTTGCCGTGGCAGGAAACATTGGCGTCGGTAAATCCACCCTGGTCGCGTTATTATGCCACCGGCTGGGATGGCAACCATTCTATGAGCCGGTGGCCGAAAACCCTTACCTCGTAGATTTCTATGCCGATATGCGCACCTGGGCCTTTCATTCGCAGATTTTCTTCCTCACCCACCGGCTGCGCGCCCACCGCCAATTGCTCGACCACCCAACTTCTGCCATTCAGGATCGCAGCGTTTACGAAGACGCTGAGATCTTCGCTCATAACCTTTACCGGCAGGGCTTGATCCACACCCGTGATTACGGCACCTACCGGGAACTTTACGAAGTGTTGACTGAGTTTCTCCCGCCCCCCGACTTGGTGATCTACCTTCGGGCTTCGGTCCCTACCCTCATGGCGCGCATCGAACGCCGCGGGCGAGACTACGAGCGCCAGATCACTTCTATGTACCTGGCGCAACTCAACGAATTGTACGAAACCTGGATCGCCGGATTTAACCTCTGTCCAGTACTGACCGTACCCAGCGATGACCTGGATTACGTGGCCAACTCCGGACATTTCGATTTAATCGTCCTGAAAGTGCAGGAGAAGCTGACCGGAAAAGAGGAGGTCGTCTTCAATCCAGAAGAAATGGCACGCCTCCGCTAAGAAGGTTCTTCGGATGTTCGCCAAGAATAATTACCAATGAAACCGGTTTCCAAGATATCCGAAGTTTTTTTAATCACTCCAAAGGCCCCAAAAGAGAAGCCAGCTTCACCAGTTTTGAGGCGTGCACTAAGGCAATGACTTCATCGACCGGTTGCAGCACCGTATCGCCGTGGGGAACGATCAACTGATTCTTGCGCAGGATGGCCACCAACACGCATTCCGGCGGGAGGTCGATCTCACGGATGGGTTTCCCAGCCACGACCGCCCGCGGGTGCACTTTTTCTTCGACAATCGAATATTCCCCTCTGCGCAGCTTGAGCAGCGTCATCATGTCGCCCAGAGACATTTCCTCGGCGATCAGTTTAGCCAGGATATCGGCCTGATTAAGGGCCACATCCACGCCCATCTGTTCGTTGAATAACCAGGAATTCTTCGGATTATTCACTCTGGCGATCGTGCGGGGGACTTTGAACTCAAAGCGGGCCAGAGTCGTGATTACCAGATTGGCTTCATCATCGCCGGTGACAGCTGCCAAAACTTGAGCGGCCTTGATCCCAGCGGCTTCCAGTACGCTTGGCGCACTGCCATCGCCAGCGATAACCACACCTTCCGGCATCTCTTGCTGAAGCCGTTCGAGCACCTCGGCCCGGTCTTCGATCACCTTTACCCGATGACCTGCGTCAATCAATTGCATCGCCAACTGCGAGCCGGTTTTGCCTCCTCCTACGATAATGACGTTCATTTCATTCTCCTTCCCCCAGGCCCAAAAAGGCCTTGAAGCGATCCATAGATGAGGCGAGCACCAGCAGATGGATCAAATCCTCTGGTCGAAACTCGCTGCCTAAGGTCGGTATGAATGCCCGGCCTTGGCGGGTAATGGCAGCCACACTGATCTCCCCTGGCACGTTGAGGTCCTTCACCATCCTGCCGATCAGCTGCGGTGACGCTTCGACGGACACTACGCAAACTTCGCCATGCCCAAAGGAGAACGCTGGATCGAGTTCAGCATGCAGGAGCAACTCGCGGATGCGCTCTGCACCCCAGGTGGTTGAGGAGATTGTCAGCAAACCCAGGCGGCGGTAGATCTCTGCCCGGCGCGGGTCATACAGGCGCGCGACTACCCGCGGCACCCGGAACATCTGGCGCGCAACGCGCGCAGCGACAATGTTGGCATTGTCGGACGAGCTCGTGGCTGCGAAGGCATCCGCCTGCTCGATCCCGGCTTCGATCATCACATTCCGGTCAAAGCCTATGCCTCTCACTTTACGCCCCTTAAAGTCTGCTCCCAGGCGAGCCAAGGCAAGGGGATCCCGATCGATGACGACCACCGCATGGCCTTCATCGGCCATGAGCCGGCTCACCTGTTCGCCGACCCGACCGCAACCCATGACGATTACTTTCATGGTACACCTCCTTTTATAAATATAATCCTTTGGCACTCTCTAACTTGCGCACGACGCTTTTACGAATCCAGTCCAGGCTATATAAGACCGGTGCATACAGGCTCAGACCAACCCAGAAAATTGGCGGCAAAGGTACATGATTAAATGTCCTGGCAAGGGGTGGAAAATAAATCAAAACCAGAATGATAACGATCTCCGCCAGAATTCCCCAAAGTAGGAAGCGGTTGCTCAGCCAGCCCAACCGTCGCCCGCGTTCTCTCTCCGTGCGGCAGGCGAAAGCGTTGCCGACTTGCGCCATAACGACTCCCGCATGAAAGACTGTGATGGCGAGCAAGTGGACCTCGCTAAAGCCATCCAACAGTCCAGGGATTTTGATTAAATCGAACAAAGGTGGGAGTAAGAATTCATTCTGCCCGCTGAGATGATATACATAAAAGAAACCAATATAACACAGGAGAGCCTCGATGCCTCCTAACCAGAGGAAGGCGCGCGCCAGCAGCCTTCGCTCGACCAGGGGTTGCGCCCGTCGGCGGGGAGGGTTGCGCATCACATATGGCTCCGGCTTCTCAGTCCCCAGCGCAAGCGCGGGGAGCAGATCAGTACCCAGGTCGATCGCCAGGATTTGAATGACCGTTAACGCCAAAGGAATATCGAAGAGCGCGGTGAGGATAAAAGGCAGGATTTCTGGGACATTGCTGGCAAACGTGTAGGTAATAAATTTGCGCAAGTTATCGAAGATCGCCCGCCCTTCCTCGACTGCGCTCACCAGGTCGCCGAAGTTGTCATCGGTCAGGATCACATCCGCCGCCTCTTTAGCGACATCGGTACCGATCATGCCCATAGCGACGGCGACATCCGCCTTCCGCAGGGCCGGGGCGTCGTTGACGCCATCGCCGGTGACCGCCACAACCTCGCCACGCGCCTGAAAGGCTGCTACTAGGCGCAGCTTGTGCTCGGGAGCCATACGGGCATAAACGACTTCCCTGTCCAGGATAGCCTGTATTTCGAGGTCGTTCATCACCTCGAGATCTGCACCGGTCAGAATGAGCGGGTCAGGGGTGGCAAGCATCCCGACGCGCCGGGCGAGTGATTCGGCGGTCAGGCCATAGTCGCCGGTGATCATTACGATGCGGACACCCGCCTGCCGGAAAACCCTCATCGCCTGGGCCACCTCAGGCCGGGGTGGGTCCTGCATGGCCACCAGACCCAGGAAAGTCAGGTCACTCTCAACCCACTCCGTGGTGTATTCTCCCGAGCGCGGCGGTAACTTCCGGCGAGCCAGGGCCAGCACGCGTAACGCATTACGGGCATAGTCGTCATTAGCCGCCAGGATCTCGGCTCGCACCTCATCATCCAGCGCACGCTCTTCTGCATCAATCAGGATGTGTGTACACAGTTGCAACACTTCGCGCGGTGCGCCCTTTACCAGCGCCACCTCTTGAACAGACAACGGCTGAAAACTGAATTCTAAAGAATCATCCATCCACCCTTCCCCTTCTGCCTTTATCTCTCCGCCATCTTCATCGGCTCTTTCTTCATCTTTCACCATGTGGATCGTGCTCATGCGCTTACGCCGTGCGTCAAACGGCAATTCGTGGATGCGAGGGAAGATTTCCGCTAGGTTATCTTCGCTGATCTCCCCCTTTAATGCAGCTACACGCAAGGCGGCCTCGGTCTGATCCCCCAGGCAGGTCCATTGCGGGCGATCCGGAGTGGGTGGGTTGAGCCGAGCATTGTTGCACAGTGCGGCAGCAATCAACAGAGCATTGAGCGTGGATTCCAGGGGGGTTCCCGACGGGTCTGGAGAGAAACTCCCTATGGGTTCATATCCAACACCTGAGACGGTCAGGCGCTGCCGGGCGACCCACACTTCGCGGGCGGTCATTTGGTTCTGAGTAAGCGTGCCACTCTTATCGGTACAGACGATCGAGACTGTCCCCAGCGTTTCCAAGATCGCTAGTTTTTTGACCAGCACACCCCGTTGCGCCAGGCGTTGTGCCGCCATCGCCAGGGATAGAGTGACGGTAGCCGGCAACCCCTCCGGAACCGCAGCGACCAGGATGCCCAGGGCGAGCAGAAATGCATCGAACCTCACCAGGCCGACGTCAAAGATACCGACTACGAAAACGATCCCGGCGATGCCCAGGGCGACCAGGGAGATGATCCGGCTGATATGCGCCAATTCGCGCTGCACTAGGCTGGGACCCTCCTGGACTGCCTGGGTCAGGCGGGCGATACGCCCAAATTGGGTGAGCATGCCGGTGGCGCAGATTATCGCCCGGCCAGTGCCCGAAACTACCGAGGTCCCGGCAAAGACCAGATTAGGGCGCTCCAGCTCGCTGATCCCCTCCCTCAGGGAGGCGTCAGCCGTTTTGCGCGCAGGGACCGCTTCGCCAGTCAGGTTGGCATTATTAGTGCGCAGGCCGTATTCTTCGACCACCCGCGCGTCAGCTGGTATATTATCCCCCTCAGCCAACACCAGCAGATCACCGGGTACCAGTTCGCTGGCCGGGACCAGGGTTTCTGTCCCACCCCGAATGAGGCGGGCATAGGTCGGCAGCAACTTTTGCAAGGCCAGCATGGCTTGCTCAGCGCGGTACTCCCGCCAAAAAGTAAAACCAGCATTGGTCAGGATGATGATCCAGATTACCATCCCCAGGGCCGGCTGGCTCACCAGGAAAGCCAGTGCACCCGCTGCCCACAGGAGCAAAGCCATCGGGTGGGCTGTGAAGGTGAAAAACCTGCGCCAATGTGAGACTTTCGGCTGCTCGCTGAGGACATTACTCTCGTAAAGCGCCAAGCGTGCCTCTGCCTCGCCGGTCGTCAGACCTTCCGGACCGGTGTCCAGAGCCTTAAAAACCTCCGCCGCGCGCAGGTTGTAAATGGGTTCTAAGTTCATTCAGAATGAGAATTGCCAGTTTCAGCCTGTGATCCGTCACTTTTCGGTTCAGGCTCGTGTGGACCATTTCGATATGGGTTTAGGTAAGAAGTCGAATGTTCCTGATTAACGGCTTGATCATATTCACCAGCGGGCGCAGGCTTCTCAAAACGGACAGGCCGGCGGATACCAAAAAACTCCCAAAAACGGGCGATGGATACCAGCAGGGTATAACGATACTCCTGGGTTTTGAGCGACTGCCACTCGACGATCGAACCCATGGGTCCCTGGATGCGCGACTTAACCCGGACGATCCTGTAAATCTGATCTGGGTCGCGGTAACCGATTGGAGAGATCAAGATCGCATGAGCCATCAAAATTAAGACCGTCAGAGAGATCATGACAAGCCAGCCGCCCTCCGTCCACTTTCCCACAATTTGCCCGACAAACACGAGACCCGAAAGCGCAGTAGCAATGGTCGCCCCTATGCTTCCCAAGTATCGTGACCGGCCGGTCGTATTCAGAAGAAAATGCTTGCGGATGGCCAGTCCCATGGCGGTAATTGGCAAAAATACCCCAACGCCATAATACGGCACAGCTGCCCCAGTATTGCCACGCACTAATAGCTGGATCAAAAAGGCAGCCAGAACAGCAGCTGTCACTGGGCGAGTGAAAGTCCCCTTCGGATTTCTATATACGACGACTTCCGGGATCTCCCCAATGGCAACATTCCGCCAGGCCATCGCCTGCAGGTCTTGAAATGCCGTCATCGAGGCAGCTGCTAAGAGCAATACTGCCAGGATCTGGTAAGCCCAAAATAAAATAGTACCGCCCGGTACCTGGCCGAAACCAATCCAGGCCAGATTACCTACCAATGTACGACCTAAAGTTCCATCGAACACATTAAATCGGATGGCAAAACTTGTCAAGAATAAGGTCGTCAATCCTCCATAGAACAAAAAGGAGGTCTGCACGACGCGGCCGATCCCAGATTTACCACTATAGAACTGCCATAGCCGATTCAAGCGCGGTAGACGTTTCTTCCCCCATTTGACCAATTTAATGTCGTCATCGATCACGAACTGGATGCCGTTAGACATGGCTTCCAGACCGCTCAACGCCACCATGCCCTTCATGGAAGCGGTCAACAGGTGATAGAGGGCCTGACTTAGAGTAGCGGTCTCATATGGCTCGCCGGTAGGGGCTGGAGGCAGTCCGCTCGAGTGAGCCACAATTAAACCTATCAACATCGTGACCGTCAACATGGCAAAAATTCCTAACAAGGTGAATACCACCTGAGCTGATTCACCCCGGCCACGAATTGTCAAGTACCAGGTCACAGTTGCCAGCGAAGCCCCAATGAAAAAATGCCAGAGCCAGGAAACATTATAAGCACCAGCGACTGAAAGCAATTGGTCCGAACCCGAAAGGGTTGAAACGACGATGGTCAGTACATAATCCTGGATCAGCACCACCGCCACGACCAAACTCAACGAAGGGCCGAGATAACGCATTGCTGCTGTAAACGAACCGCCTCCTTCATTAAATATTCCCAGGGAATACATATAGAGCGCGCCGAATACGAAGTTGGCAAGCGCGATCACAGCGACCGCGATATAAGCATATTTCTGCAACCCATAAGGATGCAGGGCAGTCATCAGCTCGCCCGTGGCGTAAAAGTAAGAAGTGAAGTAGTCCACGCCAAATAAAGCCAGGGCAGCCAGCATACCGACCTGGCCGGCGCCGTGCACGTGGGCGTCCTCCTCACGCTCGCGCGGGGCTGATCTGAAAGATAGAAAAATAAAAACGATCAGAAGCGCAATCGAAAAGAGCATTGTACTTCCCTAGATTTTCCCCAACGCCTGTTCTGAACCGGAGGAAGAATCAAAAGCCTGTTCCAGCATCTTGAGCTCTGCTAGCAGGTGCTTGCGGGTCGAGGGGCTCAGGCGCGTGTCTTGCGCGACTTTGGCCTCTTCCATTCGAGCAGCGCGCACCACGAAGGCCGGTACAAACATGATCCGGCCAGCAGGGATGACCTCGATATCGTGTACCTTCATCTCCAGGGCCTGGTCGTCGAAGAAAGGCAGGCTCAAGCTCAGGCCGCGATTTAAATCCTGAGCGTCTGCGCGGCGGTTGATAGTGCGGATGATTTCGCCGGTCTCATAACGAGCCAGGGCGCGGCCCTGATTAACCAGCTGGCCCAGCATGCCATAGCGTTTCTGTTGGTATTCATCGTCAGCGATAATGTACGGAGCGAGCCTGACCGCGGCGTGGAGAACATCAAGAAAACGCTGCATCGAGGCGATATGCGCCTCCGCCTCCTGGACCGAGTTGACCAACAGCTCGTCACGGTCACCAAACGCCACCCACTGCGGCAGGTAGAAGCGCCGGGCTGCCGGGACATAAGGCACGATCAGCTCGCCACGCCCGGTCTCTCCCTGGCCTTCTTCGACGATAGCATCCGTTTTGGCTGTAATGGCCGACTCCGGCGCCAGCTCGTCTCCCACGGGGATGCTGGGGATTTCCTCGCCTTGCGCGGTGACATAGCTCACAGAACGACCGGCCGGTAGCATCCCATGCACCATATGCGCCACGGTAGTGTAACGGATCAGCCCTGCGCTGACTGCAATCGCCTTATCCGGTGACTCTTCCAGCTCGACCAGCCGCTGGTGCAGGGCGGCGCGCAAATCGGTGCGCATCAGGCGACCCACCAACCCGCCAGCCATCTGCTCGCGGAACTCGGTCGGAACGGGGAGTGGTTTCGCTTTTTCAGCACTCTCCAGGTCACAGACCACCCGGTCCGGCAGCTTAAACTGCACCTGCGGTAGCTTCTGGAGCACGGCCCCCGCCAAGGGGCGCGCCTGGGTCTCCAGGAAACGTTGTACGATGGTTGGCTGAACCCGCATCAAGGCCTGCTGCGTCTCGTACTCTTGCCGTAATTGGCTCCTCGCCGCATCGGCAGTGTCGGAATTGATCTTTAATTGTTTATCCATGCCTCTCTATTCCAAACAACGATCAGCCGGCTCACCCCATCTCCTTAATAAAAGATGAGGCATTCCGGCTAGGTCTCCAAAGATATTATTCCCTCCGAAACGCGCAAACCATAATCCTGCGAGGAAACTCTTCCGAAGGACTAATCCGTGGAGATGATGGCTACTCCTCTTATATTTTACGTCCCCAACCTGTTATTTGGAAGAGGGAGTTTTATTCGGTTAGTCACCCACCTGTGGCTTCGGTTCGGGGTCGAGATAAGGCGCCAGGATAGACGGGGCCTCCGGGTGATCGACGTGAATAGCATGGTCATAATCCCCGGCTGGGGCAGGTGCCTGTTCATAGCGCAGCGGTCTGCGCACGCCAAACAATTCAAAGAAACTGGTAATGGCCATCAAAAGAGAATAACGGTATTCCTGCATCTTGAGCGACTGCCACTCTACGATCGAAGCCATCGCTCCCTGGACGCGCGCCTTCTCGCGTACAATGCGGTGAATCTGTTTTGGTCCGCGATAGCCAATCGGGGAGATCAGGATAGCGTGCGCCGCCAGAATCAACAGGCTGAAGGAGATCAACACCACCCAACCGCCCTCCGTCCATTTCCCAACGATCTGGCCGACAAACACCAACGCCGCCAGGCTGGCAGCCAGGGTAGCTCCCCGGACGCCCCAGGTGCGTTTCCGCCCCGTGAAGTTTTGAAGGATGTGCTTACGCACTGCTAACCCCATCACCGTAATTGGCATGAAAACGCCGATGCCGTAGTAAGGTATGGCGAGCGAGGCTTTGCCGCGCACCAACAACATGATGATCAAAGCCACAATAAACCCGACCGTTACCGAACGGGTGAAGGTGCCTTGCAGGTTGCGGTAGACCACAACCTCCGGGATCTCTCCAATTGCCACATCGCGCCAGGCCGTGGCTTGTAAATCCTGCATGGCCGTCATCGAGGCGGCAGCTAACAGAGCCACTGCCAGAATCTGGTAAACCCAAAATAGGATCGTGCCCCCAGGCATCTGACCAAAGCCCACCCAGGCGAGGTTTCCCACCAACGTGCGACCTAGTGTGCCATCGAAAGCGTCAAAGCGGATAGCAAATGCCGTCAAAAAGAAGGTAGTCAGCCCTCCGTAGAACAGGAAAGAAGTTTGCACAAAACGCCCAATGCCCGACTTGCCGCTGTAGAAGCTCCACAGCCCTTTCAGGCGTGGCAAGCGCCGTTTGCCCCACTTGACGATCCCTGCGTCTTCGTTCCTAAAAAACTGGATGCCATTCGACACTGCCTCCAGGCCTGTCAAGGCCACCATGCCCTTCATGGATGCTGTCAGCAGGTGGTATAACGCCTGCCCAATAGAGACTTGCTGTGACGCTTCGAGCCCTGGCAGACCACTCACACCTCTGAAGTGAGCGATGACCAGTCCGATCGCCATGGTTATAGACAACATGACGAAGATCCCCAGCAAGACGAACACCACCCGCGCCGATTCACCCCGCCCGCGAATGGTCAGGTAGTATGTGATCGCTGCCAGACCGGCTCCCAGCAGAAAATGCAGCCACCAGTATTTGCCATACAGGTTGAGGATCGAGAGCAGCTGGTCGCCGCCCGAGAGGGCCGAGACAACGATGGTAAAGACATAGTCCTGGATCAACACCACCGCCACCACCAGACTCAACGTTGGTCTGAGGTAGCGCATCGATGCAGTGTAGGAACCACCACCCTCGTTAAAAATGCCCAGCGAATACATATACAAGCCACCGAATACCATGTTACTAACCGCGATCATCGCCGCGGCGATGCATCCATACTGCTCCAGACCATAAGGG
>MGOK01000133.1:1000-1690 GCA_001795335.1 Chloroflexi bacterium RBG_19FT_COMBO_55_16 | reverse complement strand
TACTAACAAGAGAGCTATCGAGAAAACCATATCCAATACCTTCCCAACCCAGGTCAAGACCCGGTAGATGTGTCAAAAACTTGTTCCAACATGCGCAGCTCAGCTAGCAGATGCTTGCGCGTCGAGGGAGTTATTCGCGTATCCTGCGCCAGCTTGGTCTGTTCATAGCGTACAGCCCATACGAGATAAACTGGCTCAAAGTTGATCCGTCCGGCCGGAATGACCTCGAAGTCATAGGTCTTTGTCTCCAGCACCTGGTCATCGAAGTAGGGCAGGCTCACGCTCAACCCGCGGTTCAGGTTGTTAGTCGCCACCCGCCTCCAGATAGTACGGATGATCTCGCCCGTCTCGTAGCGCGCCAGGGCGCGGCCCTGGTTGATTAGCTGTCCGATCACTCCATTGAACTTACGTCGGTACTCCTTGTCAGAGACGATATAAGGAGTCAAACTATCTGCGGTTCGCAGAACGGCCACACAGTGCTGTAACGCAGCGATGCGCGCTTTTGCTTCGGCGATAGAATTGACCAATAGATTGTCCTGGTCATCGAATGGTACCCATTGCGGCAAGAAAAACCTCTTCACATAACCCTCATGGGCTATCTCTTTTGCCTTTCGGCCATCTGGAAGCATGGTGTGCACCATATAAGAGGCAATTGCATACCGCATCAATCCAGCGCAGGTAGACACCGCC
>MGOK01000133.1:0-918 GCA_001795335.1 Chloroflexi bacterium RBG_19FT_COMBO_55_16 | reverse complement strand
GGCACCGTTAGCAAGGTTTTCCCACTCCCGCCATCCACTACGCAAACGACCTGCTCCGGTAGCTCGAAATGGACCGGTGACGAGCACTCGTCGATCGCCCTGGCAACCAATCGCGCCTGCAACTCGAGCTTGCGTTTAACCATCAGGGGCTGAGCCTGATAAAAGGCTTTCTGAATAAAATATTCCTCATGCAATTCGCCTGTAAAGTCCTGCTCGAGAACTGGGATTCGGGCAACTAGTTGTTGAGTAATCATAGTTCCTCTCGATATAAGTAGCGATCACTCGAACCAACTCTCTCTTATGCCGAGCGACGATGACGCTGCTCAAGGGTTAGGGAAAGTTGTCAGCCTATCGATAAGCACAGTTTATCTATTCAAAATAAAATTTTGAAAAAGATTTCAAGCAAACCCATAAAAAAAGAATAAATTCTTCCCTGGGAATAAAAAAACCTCTTCCTTCGCTCGAATGAGGAAAGGAAGAGAGGTTAAGGGTGATGGATTAGGTTAAAAAGGTTAATCTTCCATTACGAATCGATATCCTATCCCTGGTTCATTCAATATATATTGGGGTTGTTCAGGGTCGTCTTCTAGTTTCTTACGCAGCTGCCGGATATATACCCGCAAATACTCGACGCGGTCCACGTCTGCCGGGTCCCAAACTGCCGCCAGGATCGCACGGTGAGTCAACAATCGCCCGGCGTTGGCCGCCAGGTAGGCCAGCAGTTTAAACTCGGTCGCCGTCAGTTTCACTTCAACTCCATTGCGCTTGACAATGTGTTGGGCAAGATCGATTTCCAACGGTCCTACAGTAATCACTGTCTTCTTACTGCCCATCGCCTGGGTCGAGTGACGTTGCGCCACGCGGATGCGCGCCAGCAGTTCCTCGATCCCGAAGGGCTTGGTCAGGTAATCGTCCGCC
>MGOK01000132.1:9967-19537 GCA_001795335.1 Chloroflexi bacterium RBG_19FT_COMBO_55_16 | reverse complement strand
GCAGCACCCTCCCAGACGAAACCCGGGTCGTGGTGTTGGAATATAAGCGCTAGTAAACCCTGGAGCAAAAACTTGACTATAAAAATCCTCATGTCGTGGGACATCCTGCCTGGCCGCGAGCAAGAATATTTCGAGTTCGTCGTGCGCGAATTCATTCCTGGGATGCAACGCCTGGGGCTGGAACCCACCGATGCCTGGTTTACGATGTATGGCAACCAACCGCAGATCGTCGCCGGGGCGCAGATCGCTAACCGACAGGCTTTAGACAAGGTCTTAGACTCGACCGAGTGGCTCAGCCTGACAGAACGCTTGCATAATTTCGTCACCGATTTCTCTTACAAGATCGTCCCCGCCCGCAAGGGATTTCAAATGTAATTGTAGATTTCTGATTATCCCTTGCGGATTGCCAGCTTTACTTTCACCACGATTTAATCTTCAACCTCAAATCAACAATCTAAAATTGGCATGTCTTCCCCTTTCGCTGAGCGTTTACTCGAATGGTACGCTGCACATGCCCGCCGCCTCCCCTGGCGCGGGCATCCTGATCCATACGCGGTGTGGGTCGCCGAGATCATGCTCCAGCAAACGCGCGTGGAGACGGTCATCCCTTACTTCGAAAGGTGGATGGCGCGTTTTCCCACGCTGGAGACGCTTGCCGCGGCTTCCCAAGGCGAGGTGCTGGGGGCTTGGGAAGGCCTGGGTTACTATAGCCGCGCCCGCAACCTGCAGCGCGCCGCCCAGATCGTTGTCACGGAACACAGTGGAGAGTTACCGCGCCAGGCCAAGGCGTTGCGCCGCTTGCCAGGGATCGGACGCTACACCGCGGCAGCCATCTCCTCGACCGCTTTTGGCCTGGACGAAGCCACCCTGGATGGCAACATCCGCCGGGTGCTGGCACGCGTCTTCGACATTCGCCAGCCGGCCCGCTCGCCGGAAGGCGAACGGCGCTTGTGGGAATTGGCTGCCGTTCACCTGCCCCCCGGCTGGGCTGCGGATTACAACCAGGCCATGATGGACCTGGGCGCCACCGTCTGCACGCCGCGCGCACCCGATTGTCCCCGCTGCCCGCTCAAAGATCTGTGTGCAGCTTGCGCCCTCGGCGTGCAGGACCAAAGACCAGTCAGCCAGGCTAAACCTCCTTTGCCTCACCACATCGTCACTGCCGCTGTCATCCAGCGGGATGGGCAGGTGCTGATCGCCCAGCGCCCACCGCAGGGTTTGTTGGGCGGCTTATGGGAGTTCCCGGGGGGCAAAGTCCAGCCTGGGGAGCAGCTGGTCGCCTGCCTGCAGCGCGAGATCGGCGAGGAATTGGGCGCCGAGATCGAAGTTGGCGGAGCGCTTGGCGTCTACCGCCACGCCTACACCCATTTCCGCGTCACCCTGCATGCCTTCAGCTGCACTCTGTTGGACGGTGAACCGCGCAACCTGCAACACAGCGCCCTTTCCTGGGTCGCCCCCACTGCTCTGCGAGATTACCCGATGGGTAAGATTGACCGGCTGATTGCCAATCAGTTATCAGAAATCAGTGAACAGTAATCAGTTGCGCCGTGTTCCTGATCACTGCTCCTTGCTCGCTGAATACTGATTACTGGCTTTCTGCTCTCCGCACGAATACCCTTACTCCCCGAACTCTAACCACCTCCACCCGCGCTCCGACGAGGATGGGTTCTTCCCCTTCGGCCAGCTCGGCAGTCCATAGCTCCCCAGCCACCTGGACACTCCCCACGGGGGAGAGCGTGTTGCGGACTGTGCCGATCTTGCCAACCAGGGACTCCTGGCCGGTGCGGATGGGGGCTTTTTGGGCGCGTAGGGCGAAGGTCAGGATGGTGAAGAAGATAGCGGCGGTCACCAGGGAGACGCCAATCACGAGGGGCACCGAGACGCGCTGGAAGGATGGCGTGCCAGGCGAATTGAACAGCACCAGGGCGCCTAGGATCAGCGATCCCACCCCGGCAGCGGTGAGCGCACCATGCGTGGGGGCTTTAATATCCAGGACGAACAAGACGAAAGCGGTCGCCAGGAAGATCAAACCAAAATAGTTGACGGGTAAAATGCCCAGTCCATAGGTCGCCAGGGCCAGGCAGACCACGCCGATGAAACCGGCCACCCAACCGCCCGGGCTGGAAAGCTCGATCAGGATGGCTTGCACGCCAATGGTTAGCAGCAGGAAGACGATATTCGGGTTGGTCAGAATGCCCAGCAGACTCTCGATCCAGGCCGGCTCGAGGGGCGTCGCCAAGGCGTTCGCCAGGTGCAGCGTGTGCTCTCCTGCGACGGTGGTCACGGTGAAGCCATCCAGCTGGCGCAGCAGGTCAGGGATATCAGCGGCGATGAAATCTACCAGGCCGATGTCAAGGGCTTCCCTGGCGGAAACAGCCTTGGCCGTTTCGATGGTTTGTTCGGCCAGGGCGATGGCTTCTGCGCCGCGCGCCTCCGCCAGGCTGCGCACAGTAGCCTTGAGGATATTCTTTTCCTTGGCAGCCAGCGTCTCACCCAGTTCCTGCCCTTCCGGGCCTACCGGGCTGGCAGCACCGATGGCGGTGCCCGGGGCCATGGCGGCGGCATGCCCGGCCAGGGTGAGGATCGTCCCGGCGCTGCCGGCGATGGCGCCCGACGGAGCCACGTAGACAACAACTGGCACTGGACTGGCGCGGATGGTCTGCACCATGCGGTTCATCAGATCGATGCTGCCGCCGGGGGTGTCGAGCTGCAGGATCAGAGCTTCAGCGCCGCTCTGTTCGGCAGTGCGGATGCCGCGCTCGAGGTACTGTCCCATGGCTGGGGTGAGCGGCCCTTTGGCGGTGAGGAGCAGGATGAGGGGGGCGGACTGCTGAGCGATGGCAGTCCTTGGACGGAAGTCAAAGGATGAGGGAGAAAGGGTGAAGGATGAAGGACGGAGGACAAACGATGGGTGGCTTACCCCGGGCGGTAGTCCTGAGTGAAGCGAAGGAGCCGCGAAAGCACGGTAACCGAGGGTTTGCTCATCGGCGTAGGTTGTCCAGGCAGTGAGGAGCAGGGAACTGAGCAGGATCGACCAGAGGAGGGGTTGGAGGCGGCGGTTCATTGAGGCTATTATAAGCGGATTCGTCCGGGATCTATAATGGCCTGCACTGCCAAACATGCGGTCTATTCTTGTCAGCGATGTTAAAAAAACAGGCTCTCCACACCCCGCGGCTTACTCAATTCGGTGAAGGCCTGGTCGAGTTCCTCCATAATTTCATTCTTACGTTGAGCAATATACTTTTTCAACGAACGAGCCTCCCGCGCCTTGGGGTAGAGCTGGATACCTAATTTAACGAATAAGCTATTTATAGCATGCGAGTAAATGATCCTCCCTTTAAGAGCCATATACTTGTATTCGGGAGAAAGCTGGAATTCCAATTGGGTGTTTAAACCAGGTTGGATTTTCATTCCGCATTTAAAAATCTTATAAGCCAATAATCCCATTCCATTGACCGAAATATTCTCGAGAGAAGCGCGAAACGCTTTCCTCCTCCAGTGCAAGGTAACATAAACGGTTTTTGGGGGTCTAACCCGCTCATGCTGGCGCTCTTTCCATTCAGTGTCGATATAGGTAAATCCAGAGAGAACGAAAATGCCTTTACAAGTGTTGAGATTCTTCAAGCGCGCAACCACTGGCTTTGGAAATAACTGGTTGTGCAGGTAGATATTGCCTTCCAAGGCAGCGCACATTTCAATGCTGGTTGTCTGAAAAGTTGCACAGTCTGGATTTACCTCAAGGATATTGATATCTTGGTTTAAAACCATCCCCCTGAATGATTTGGTCAATCGTAGATTGACGTTTTGCCGGCCAAGTGATCTGATGATGGTTAATACATCGTCATCGGTAGGTGCAAAGTTTGAGGACATAAATAAACCTTCCTTTACCCCCCCTGAACCCATATCCTACTTATTACCAATTCTAAATTGTTCGGACAACATGTCGGCTTGTGGCGTGTATTTTAATGCTTTTTTCTGAAGTAAATCGATATGTACGGGTTTCCGCGCTATCAAATTTGCAAGTTCTATGCCACACACCCCACTCTCCCGAATTTTCGGATAGGTTCTTAATAATATATTGTTGCGTTGGCAGTTAATGCAGCCACCAGGTTCGGTTTATCTACAGATTTCGCTGATGAAAACGTGTTGACCATTAGAAACCATCCTGGTATGGGTATGGCATGGTAATCCAGGACAGTTCATGTCGCAATAGATGTGCGAAGGTATAATTAGGCTTTCTCAGCTTCCCGGAACGTGGCGTGCCAATCAAGAGCCAAAGGGGGGCAGGGTTAGAACTTTCGATCCTTTAGTTTGGTTGTGGTGCAATGTTACTCCTTGGGCCGGGGACAGCGGCGAGAGCACTGCTTTTGAGCCGGATCTCCTGGGAAATCGAAAATAAAAAGAGGTGAGGTGTTGGCAAAAAAGTCTATCTTTAAAGAGATGCGCGTGTTTGGGGTGATCTGGTCCGGGCAGCTCGTCTCGACGATCGGTTCCGGATTGACCGGCTTCGCCTTGGGGGTGTGGATCTATCAAAAAACCGGCTCTACTACCCTGTTTGCACTTAACATGCTGGCCTTCGCATTGCCAAATCTATTGGTGTCGCCGCTGGCTGGGGCGCTGGTCGACCGCTGGGACCGGCGCTGGGCGATGATTTTCAGCGACACAGGTGCTGGTATAAGCACTCTGGTGGTTGCCCTGTTGTTCGTCTCACAACGGCTGGAGGTGTGGCAGGTGATGCTGGTGACGGCGGCGATCTCAGCCTTCAGCACCTTCCAATGGCCGGCTTATTCGGCGGCGACGACCATGCTGGTGCCGAAGGAGCAGCTAGGCCGAGCCAGCGGGATGGTGCAGATCGGCGAAGCCATCTCGCAGCTGATCTCACCCGCCCTGGCGGGGGCGCTGTTCGTTACCGCCGGCCTGGGAGGCGTAGTGCTGGTCGACTTTGTCACGTATCTCTTCGCGGTAGGCACGCTATTGGCCGTACGCATCCCAAGGCCGGAGACCAGCGCGGAAGGGAAGGCTGGGCAAGGCTCGCTGTGGATGGAGGCAACTTACGGGTGGAGGTACATCGTAGCCCGCTCAGGTCTGCTGGGCCTATTAATGGTCTTCGCGGCATTTAATTTCCTGACTGGCCTGATCGGTCCCTTAATTGGCCCGCTGATCCTGGACATGGCCTCTCCAGCCGTGTTCGGCTACCTGGGATCGATCGTTGGCCTGGGGATGCTGGCCGGGACGCTGCTGATGAGCGCCTGGGGCGGCCCGAAACGGCGCATCCACGGCGTGCTCGGCTTCCTGATGATCTCCGGGCTGTTCACGGCTTTGCTCGGGTTACGCCCATGGATCCCTCTGATGGCGGTGGCTGGCTTCGGGCTGATGTTCACCTTGCCAATCATCAATGGCTCCAGCCAGGCGATCTGGCAGAGCAAGGTCGCCCCGGATGTGCAGGGGCGGGTCTTCTCCGTGCGGCGGATGATCGCCTGGTCGACGATGCCACTGGCCTACTTGCTGGCTGGACCGCTGGTCGATAAGGTGTTCAAGCCGCTACTGGTCGAGGGAGGCGCGCTGGCGGGGAGTGTCGGGCAGGTGATCGGGGTCGGTGCGGGGCGCGGCACGGGCTTCCTGTTCATTGTGATCGGGTTCTTGAGCGTACTGGCAGCGGCCAGCGGGTATCTCAACCCGCGGGTGAGGATGGTGGAGGACGAGCTGCCAGACACGGTCGGTGAGGCACCGCTCGGCGAAACACCGGGAGGTGAGGGGGAAGCGGCCGCTAGCGTTGGAGAAGCAGGTGCCTCGCCCCAACAGTCCCAAAATCCGGCTGATTAAATGTAAAACTTCCGAAGACGAGTGATCTTCGGAAGTTTTTTCTCTGGTAAGTGATCATATAACCCAAAATTGTTCGTCAACCATTAATTGTTTTGTAATAATCTCCTGTTACGATCTCTAAAACGGCTAAAGACTATCTTTGTTATGACATTATCGCAGGGCTTAGGAGGTAAATAGACATGAAACGATGGACCTTGGTGTCACTCGCAGTTGTTTTGGGAAGTTGTACGGGCGTAGCCACTCCGCCGTGGCAGCTAGCTGGAGATGCACTTCCAAAGCCTACAGATTTCACAGACCCACAACCGGTGATGACCTTACAGGAGGTTAACTTGGAAAATTACGGCCTGGCCCCCGAACTGGAAAACGAAGTCTGGCTCAACACCGACCAGCCCCTCCGGCTGGCAGAGCTGCGCGGCAAGGTGGTATTGATCGAAATGTGGACGTTTGGTTGAATTAACTGCCAACACGTGATCCCCTCGTTGAGGGGCTGGCATGAGCAATATGCTTCGCAAGGGCTGGTGGTGATCGGCAATCACTACCCGGAGTTCGAATACGAGGCTGATCTAGGAAACCTCAAAGAAGCGATCGAGCGATTAAAAGTGCCGTATCCGATAGCCCAGGATAATGACGGGTTGACCTGGCAGGCGTACCGTAACCACTACTGGCCGGCGTTATACCTGATCGACAAACGAGGGGACATCCGTTATAAGCACATCGGCGAGGGCGGCTACGAGGAGACCGAAGCAGCCATCCAGGCGTTGCTCGATGAGCCATACCCATAGGAGAATTCAGGCACGACGCACTTTAGGAAGCGCGTCGTACCTGCATGTTATAATACCCACATGACAGACGAAATGCCTACTTTGCCAATTGAGGAAGTGCAGGCTGAGCCAGCCGAGATCACGATCACCTTGCGGCGGGTTCACCTGTACGCAGTGCTGTTGCCTTTAACCTTCATCTTGGGGATAGGATTAGGCTACCTGGTGTGGGGCCGGGCGCCAATTGCCTCAGCTTCTCAAGCGGCGGCGAATGAGGTCCCTCAGGCTACCACCGCATCGTCAAATCCTGCGGAACAGAGCGCGGCGCAAGGCACGGCGCAGGATGCGACGACCAAGGTCACACGCTACGACGTGCCCGTGGACGATGATCCGTCCCTGGGGCCGGAGCAGGCGGCGATCACGTTTATCGAATTCAGCGACTACGAATGCCCTTACTGCCGCAGATGGTATACAGAAGTCTTCTCACGCCTGATGGCGACCTATCCAGATCAGCTGCGGTTCGTGTTCCGCGATTTCCCCCTGGCCAGCATCCATGCCAACGCCGCCCCGGCGGCCAATGCCGCAAACTGTGCGGGCGAGCAGGGGAACTATTGGGATTTCCACAACAAGCTGTTCGGAATGGAACTGGGGTTGAGTAAGGACGCCTATCTTCAATATGCCAGCCAATTAGGTCTGGATATGAAAGCGTTCGAAGAATGCGTGGATAGCGAGCGCTACAGGGAAGAAGTGCAGGCCGATTTCGATTACGCCGCCAATTTGGGCGTGCGTTCCACGCCAACTTTTTTTATCAACGGGATCGCCGTGGTCGGCGCGCAGCCATTTGAAGTATTCCAGCAAGTGATCGATAAGGAACTGGCGGGGGAGATACCTTAGACAGAAGACGGACGACGAAAGACGATCGCAGAGGGTTGGTCGCCCATAATGTCACAATCTTTTGACTTTCAATCCATCATCCTGTCATTGCAACACTTCTGGGCCGAGCGAGGCTGCCTGATCTGGCAGCCGTACTACGCTCAAGTGGGGGCGGGCACGATGAACCCCGCCACCTTCCTGCGCGTCCTGGGTCCGGAGCCATGGAACGTGGCTTATGTCGAGCCAAGCATCCGCCCCGACGATGGGCGCTATGGCGAAAACCCCAACCGTATGCAGCAGCACTACCAGTTCCAGGTAATCCTCAAGCCCGACCCGGGCAATCCGCAGGAGCTTTATATCAAATCTCTGGAAGCTGTGGGTATCGACCCGCGCCAGCACGATATCCGTTTTGTGGAGGATAACTGGCAGCAACCAGCCCTGGGGGCATGGGGTCTGGGTTGGGAAGTGTGGCTGGACGGCCAGGAGATCACCCAATATACCTATTTCCAGCAGGCTGGTGGGATTGTCTTGGACCCCGTTTCGGTTGAGATCACTTATGGGCTGGACCGGATTGCGATCGCGGTGCAGCGCGTAAAGGGGTTCCAGGAGATCCAATGGAACTCGCCAGCCAAGGAAAGCACGCCAAGCAGGCGGATTTTCACAGCTGGTGACGTTAACCTGCAAGCGGAGCAAGAACAAAGCAAGTATTACTTCGAAGTCGCTGACGTCGATCGGGCGCGGAAAATGTACGATCTGTTCGAAGCTGAGGCGAACGGCGCTCTGGCACAGGGCCTGGTATTGCCGGCTTACGATTACCTGCTTAAATGCTCACACACCTTCAATATCCTGGATACACGCGGGGCGGTTGGTGTCACCGAGCGCCAGGCGTTCTTTGGCCGGATGCGCGATCTTGCCCGGCAGGTATCGGAGGCCTACCTGGAAGGACGCCAGCGCTTGGAATATCCCTGGCTGGAGGAGGCTGGGGAGCAGGCAATAAGGGAGAAGGACATAGGGAGAGAGGCAAATGTAGTCCATATCGCTGCTGCTTTAGCCCCAGCACCGTTCCTGCTCGAGGTAGGGACGGAGGAACTGCCGGTTGGGGACCTGGCGGCAGCTTTAGAACAGCTGCGCGCTCGGGTGCCAGCCTTGCTCGACGAGCTGCGCTTGACGCACGGCGAAATGCGCATCCTGGGCACACCACGCCGCCTGGTGGTATCTGTGGAGGATTTAGCTCCGCGCCAGCCCGACCTGGAGCAGATCGTCAAAGGGCCACCGGCCAGCCGGGCATATGACGCGCTCGGCCAACCCACCCAGGCTGCAGAAGGCTTCGCCCGCAGCAAAGGGGTGGCCGTCAGCGACCTGCAGGTGCGTGAGATGGACGGCGGCCAGTACGCGGTCGCCCTAGTGAACCAGGCTGGACGGCCAACTCTGACCGTCCTGGCCGAAGCCCTGCCCGAACTGATCGCTGCGCTGCGTTTTGATAAGTCCATGCGCTGGAACAGCAGCAACGTGTCCTTTTCGCGGCCGGTTCGCTGGCTGCTGGCGTTGTTTGGCGAGCAGGTTGTGCCTTTTGAGTACGCTGGACTGTGCTCGGGAAATCTCACGCGCGGCCTGCGTTTCCAAGAACCCGAAGAAATGCAGGTACAAAGACCCAGCGAATACTTTTCCAGCCTCGCCACGCAAGGGATTCTGCTCAACGAGGACGATCGAAAGAGCCTGATCCAGGCGCAGGTGAACAAGCTGGCGACCGAGGTGAATGGAACCGTGGCAGAAGACCCTGACCTGCTGGCAGAGATCGCCAACCTGGTGGAAGCGCCGGCTGGGCTGCGGGGATCGTTCGAGGCCTCTCACCTGGAGCTGCCGCGCGAGGTGCTGATCTCGGTGATGAAGAAGCACCAGCGCTACTTCCCCGTGGAGCAGGATGGAAGACTGCTGCCCTATTTCATAACCATCAGCAACCGGGGGAAGGACGGCAAGGAGCAGGGGCTGGTCATTGAAGGCAACCAGCACGTGATTCGCGCCCGCTTCGCTGACGCCGCCTTTTTCATCCGCGAGGATCTTAAAAAACCGCTGGAAGGATACCTGCCGCAGCTGGGGACATTAACCTTTCAACTGC
>MGOK01000132.1:9658-9949 GCA_001795335.1 Chloroflexi bacterium RBG_19FT_COMBO_55_16 | reverse complement strand
ACAAGACGCGGCGCATCCGCGCATTGGTCGATGACCTGGCTTCACAGTTCGGCCTTGACCCCGAACAGGCAACTACAGCCTGCCGTGCCGCCGAGCTGTGCAAGGCCGACCTGGTGACCAAGATAGTGGTCGAGATGACCTCATTACAAGGCGTCATGGGACGTTATTATGCGCGCCATTCCGGCGAGACGGAGGCGGTGGCGAAGGCGATCTTCGAGTATTACCTGCCGCGCTTCGCGGGCGACGCCGCGCCGGCCACCCTATCTGGACTGGCGGTTGGCCTGGCGGACC
>MGOK01000132.1:9073-9625 GCA_001795335.1 Chloroflexi bacterium RBG_19FT_COMBO_55_16 | reverse complement strand
GGCTGATCCCAACGGGGAGGAAAGACCCCTTTGCCTTACGCCGCGCTGCGCTGGGGCTGGTTGGGAACCTGATCGCCTGGGAGATGGATTTTGACCTGCGCAGCGCACTTTCGGCCGCAGCGGCGCGCCTGCCGATCCCCGTGACCCCCGAGAGCCAGACAGCCTGCCTGGCGTTTGTCGTCGAACGCCTGCGCAACCAGCTGCTCGAAGGGGGCCATCGCTATGACGTGGTGGAGGCGGTGGTCGCTGCCCAGGGGGAGAACCCGGCGCGCGTGGCGCGCGCGGTGAAGGCGCTGGGAGCCTGGTTTGAGCGATTGGATTGGGGAAGCATCTTACCAGCTTACGCCCGCTGCGTGCGTATCACCCGGGATTTAGAGCAGCGCTATGTGGTGGATCCGGCAGCCTTCAGCGAGCCGGCCGAGGGCGAACTTTACGCTCGCCTGCAGGTTGCCGAGGCTGCCAAACGTACGCCAGGAGCGGTGGACGACTTTTTGAACGCATTTCTGCCCATGATCCCGGCCATCAACCGCTTCTTCGACGATGTACTGGTCA
>MGOK01000132.1:2520-9049 GCA_001795335.1 Chloroflexi bacterium RBG_19FT_COMBO_55_16 | reverse complement strand
CCGTTTCGGTCTACTGCAGCGCATCGCTGCCCTGGCAGATGGCGTGGCGGACACGTCGAGGTTGGAGGGGTTTTAGGAGACGGAAGACGAACGACGGAGAACTGACGAAGGATGGACGAACAACGGAGGACGAAGGTGAGACGAACGACGAAGGACGAAGGAGGAGGTGCCTTTCAAATTCGAGAAGCTGGAAGTGTGGCGATTGTCATTGGAGTATATCGACTTGATATACGAGATCGGGAATGAACTACCACGTAGCGAAGAGTACAATCTAAAGTCACAGATAATTAGGGCGGCCACCTCTGTGGCACTAAATATCGCTGAAGGATCAATCGGTCAAACTGATGCCGAACAAACTCGTTTTATCGGAATAGCGATTCGCTCTTTAGTGGAAACTGTGGCGTGCCAGCACCTGATCCGCAATCGTAAGCTGGTATCGAAGGAAGATTTGTTGAACCAGGCTTATGACAAGGCTGAAATTCTTGTGGCAAAACTGCATGCACTACGTAAGGCTATCTTACCCAGCCAGACCTGGCTACGCGAGGAAACTGCAACTTACTCAATTGGCGAATAAGTAACGACAGACAACCAGTGACTTTTAACGAGCATGCGCTTTCGTCATTCGTCCATCGTCGTTGGTCAATATTTAAGCTCCTTTAATCTCATCCATATATTTTTTGATCTGCGGCACCGCCGTCAACCTCTCGTAGAAAAAGTTATTGACGATGTTGATCACCTCGGCGCGGGCGGCTTCGGCTTCCGCGGTGAGTTGATTCCCGGCCTCCTGGCGGGTCAGGCTGTCGCGCAACCGCAGCATGAGGCGCACCACCTCAGCCTCCTGGTCGCCCTCCAGCGCCCGGATGACGGCCAAGATCAGGTTATCGGCCTGCTTGAGCAGCTCATCGATTGGGATGGTCCCCCCCGGCTTGCAACAGTCGTCGATGGTGCGGATCAATGACCAAACCTGGTAAAGCAAGGTAGTTGGCTCGTCGAACAATTCTCGTAAGAAGGCCGCTTCTTCGTAGCGGCCTGTCAGGCGAAAGACGTTGTACATGCGCTTGGCGGCCTTGCCGTAATTGACGTCCTTGGTCAGGTACTTGTTGACTTCCTTCTCGAGCTGTTCGACATAATCTTCGAGGGCATTGGCAGAAACGTGGCGGGCCAGTTTCGAGAAGATAGGCACCGATTCAGCTTCCAGGTAAACCTCCTGAAAGTAAGGGTCCAGGTACCCGTCGAGCGGGGTAATAGCCCCGTCCGGCGCCTCCCAGGTCACGTCGAGCATATTGCTGGCGTTGGCCAGCTGGCCACGCACTGGATCGGCGATCACCCAATCCAGCTTGCACCAGCCTGGTTCCGAGGCGACCTCCTCCCAGCGCACCACAGCGGGGGTCTCGTCGGGGTAAGAAGCTTCGATCTGGCCGGCCTGCACTTCCTGGGAAGTCCAGGAAACCGGCGATCCAGCTTTCAGCGCCCGCTCCGCCTTAACCACATCATAAGGGAAAGAGCCAAACTTGACCTCGATCAACTGGTAAGTCGGTCCCTTGAGCGTATCAAGAGCCTTCTGGCGCATAATCTCTGCCAGAATCTGGCAGGCTTCGGCGCGGGTCGCTGCTTTGATATTGACGCGTTCGAAGAAGTCACAATCACCCGGGTAAGACTGGATCTTGGACTGAGCGGCGGAGCCGGAGAGCGCCAGGGCTGTTTCGACGCGGCCTGGCTGATCTTTAAACTCTACCAAGCGGCCGATCTCTCGGAAGTGGGCCAGATCGGCTGGGCTGAAGTCGAGCATAGCCACCTTATGGCCGAAAACGCCTGTGCGCACGTCCATGGAGATATCCTCGCCTGAGGCGGCAGCTATAGACGCCAGCCATTGTAATGCTTCGGCTTCGTCCATTTCGACGCCCAGGCGGCGAGCTGACTCGATGATGCGGGCCAGGTCTTCTGAGGCGGTAGGGGTTTGCTTGGCGGTCATAGCGATATACTCCTTATTTACCAAATAGTTGAGGAAGAATCAATGCAAAGGCGCAACGAGTTTTGAGGCCAGAAATTTAAACGATCTAATAGAGCAGGTGTTACAGGATTAGGTGACTACTCGCCATCAGATTCGGCGAGGATCATCCTGAAGATCTCAGCCTGGTCGATGGCATCCTGCAGAGCGTTGTGGGTGAGTGGACGATTACCCAGGTAACGCCGGGCAATATGGGTCATGGAGGTCTCTGCCCAGGAAGAACCGACCAGGCCCATGAAATAAGCTTTCACGTCCAGGGCGGTATGGCCGAAGGGATTGCGCCCCAGGAAGCGGTGAAAATAATCATTGAGGAACATCCAATCGAATGGGGCATTGAACGCCACGCAGACCGCTTTCGCTCTCGGGGGAACCACCTCGTCTAACCAGGCCTCGAAACTTGCCATGGCTTCAGCTGGCGGTAGGCCCCTCTCCGCCAGCGCCTCCAGAGACAGGCCGTGGACGACGTAAGATTCGGGCGTCAAATTCCCATTCACGGGCTGAAGCTCGACGTAGAAAGTCTGTTGAGGCTCATCCAGCGTGCAGGCGCCAATGGCGAGCAGGGAGTATTGGCCTGGGTTCGGCCCAGCGGTCTCGACGTCGACGGAAATGAAGGTTTCAAGAGAGTGGGAGTTTGCCATAGGTGGAGGGATTATAACAGGGCAGAAGATGGACGGAGGACGATGGACGGTAGACGAAGGGCGGAGTACGATGGACGAAAGATGGAGTGCGATAGACGGAAGGCTTGGAAGGAAGGCTTTTCATTGGTCATTCGTCGTTGGTCCTTGGTCGATCATATTCATTGGTCAATCGTCGTTGGTCGTTCGTCAGGATCAAGGCGTCCGGTTCTGCTCTAGAAAAGTAGGCTCGGTAGGCGGTGGTTTCTGCCAACAGTTCCTGTAGGCGGGCGGTGATCTCGAGCAGCCTGGCACTCTCTTGATGAATCCCCTCCCCGAGAAAGATTTCATCTCCCTCTTCGCTTAGCACCGCGAGCTGGCCGCGCGCCGCCAGCCAGTCGATCCCCGCGCGGATTGTGATTTGGCGCTGTGGGGTGGCGGCTGCCAGAGCTGATAAACTGGCCTGGCCCTGATTCGAACGCAGCGCAAACTTCACCAGGCCGGCCAGGCGCGACAAAAACGCTTCCAGTCGGTCTGTCTCGGGGTCGACGCCAAACAGATAAACTGTCTGCGGAGAGACGGCGGCCAGTACAGCCTGCAACTCCGCTGGCCCGGGTGGAGAAGTCCAGATCGCCAGGCCAGGCCCATTCTCCAGGGCGCTCCGTTGCCGAGCAGCGATCCCCTGCGCGACCAGCCGCTCCAGGGCTTCCCCCTCGGCCCACACCTGGACGTCTCCCTGGGCCAGCAACGCCTTTAGCAGAGGTAATGGATGATCCTGGCGACGGTAATCTTGAACGTTGATGGCGCGGGCAGTTGGCGGGAGCTCAAGCGCTGGTTCCGCGACCTGGCGCGCTTCCACCCACTCGACCTGCAGTTCACGCTGGCCGCGGTAATCGCTGGCGCGGACGACATAAGCCAGGTCAAAGCGCGCCCCATTCAGCAGCGCTTCGGGCAGAGGCCAGCCTGCTCCACCCCACCAGATCACTTTATGGGAGACGCCTTGCTCGTCTGCGACGATCAAGTGAAGGTGTTCGGCACGCCGGCCAAACGTCGACTGGCTGATCAGAATGAGGCGAGGGCAAGCCAGGGTCACCGCCAGGTTGCCCGCCCCGAACGGGGCCAGGCGCTCCAGGTTAGCAACCAGCTCCAGGGATAAGCCCGATAGGGGAAGGTATGCGTCAATCTTAAAAATCTTCTCGAGATGGCCTTCTCCAAGCATCTCGCGCACCGTTTTTGAGAGGGCGCGGCGGAATTCGGGGATGCGCTCGGTTGGGATGGCGAGGCCAGCCGCCATTGGGTGTCCACCGTAGCTAACCAGCAGCTCGGCCTGAGCGGCAATGGCTGCAGTGATATTACAGCCTGCCACCGAACGGGCCGACCCGCGGGCGATCCCGCCCGGTTGGGCCGAGATCAACACTACCGGACGGTTATAACGCTCCACCAGGCGGCTGGCGACGATGCCGATCACCCCCGCTGGCCATGTTGGGTGTGACAATACCAGCGCGGCGGAATCCAATAGGGAAGGATCGCGCTCGATCTGCGCCTGGGCGGCTTGAAAGACCTGCTCGGTCTGCAGCTGGCGCTCGGCGTTCAAACCTTCCAGCTGCTCCGCAAGCAGGCGCGCCCGGCTGTAGTCCAGCGTCGTAAGAAATTCCACTGCCTGGTTGGCGTCAGACAGGCGGCCGAGGGCGTTTAAGCGCGGACCCAGGACATAGCCAATGTGCTCCTCGGTCAACCCAGCCGGGTCTATCTCGGCCAAGTCTAGCATGACTTTCAGCCCCAGGCGGGTAGGAGCACGCAAGGCTTCGATCCCGCGCTGCAGCAGGTAACGGTTTTCTCCCCTGAGCAAAGCCAGGTCGGCCACGATCCCCAGGGCGACCAGGTCTAGGAACTGGCTGACGCCGCCAGGATGCCCGGTCTGTTCGTAAAGCGCTTCGGCCAGCTGGTAAGCTACTCCCACTCCAGGCAGGGTTACCAAGGGATGCCCGGGTGTGAGCAACTTCGGATTGACCAGGGCGCAGGCAGCGGGCATTTGCTCAGGTAAGTCATGGTGGTCGGTGACGATCACATCCACCCCGCGTGCGTTGGCATAATCGACAGCGGAATGGGCGCTGATGCCGGTATCGCAGGTCAAGATCAGCTGCGCCCCGGCCTGGATCACTTGTTGCAGCATCAATAGGTTAACGCCATGTGACTCTGTCTCCCGAACCGGGATATGGTAGGTGACGTTTGCCCCCAATTCTTTTAGGGTGGAGACCAGCAGAGTAGTCGCCGTTTGGCCATCCACATCGAAGTCACCCCAGACGCAGATGGCTTCATCTTTGCGCATCGCGTCGATCAGCCGGGCGACAGCCCGCTCCATCCCGGGCAGTTCCCAGGGCGAGGTGGGGGTGTAAACTTGCGGATCGAGGAAGGCCTTGGCCTTAGCCAGGTCGGTTACCCCACGCCGCGCCAGCACTTCGGCGACTAGCGGATGACCACCTACGCCGCGCTGGAATTCATCAGGAATAAGGACATCTTGAGGCTCAAGCCAAGAGGACATGAGGAAGGATGATTGACGAAGGACGATGGACGATAGACGAATGATGGAGGATGGAGGACGAAACACAGACGTTCGTCATTGGTCATTCGTCTTTCGCTTAAAATTCTATCTCGGCGACCTGATCGAAGTCCAGGGCAAATTCAAAATCCTCGACTGCGACATCCTGCATGCGGTCGAGCGGACCGGCCTGGACACCGCGCTCACACAACGAACGGTAGTTGCAATACTCGCAGCGTTCTACGTGCGGAGTGAGGGGGAAATCCCCCTCCGGCAGGCCGGCGATCTCCGTCACCAGCCCAGCCAAATAAACTTTGTCCTGGTGATATTGCTCGGTGTTATAGGCGAAACGCTCCGGTTCTCGGGGGAAACCTGCAAACCAATAAACCATCTCGACCAGGTCGGGCTGGACTGGCTGTCCCCCGTTCAGCGCAGTGCCGGCTTCTACCAGTAAGTAGGGATAGACGCGGGTTTGCAGGCGCTCGGCCAGCCAGTTGCGCGACGGACGCTTCTGGGAGGTCTTCCAATCGATGACTGCCAGGCGCGTGGCGGACTCCGATCGGATACGCAGGATGGCGTCGTACTTCGCCACCAGGCGGAAGCCTTCCACAGGCGCTGCAAGCGACACTTCCACGCCTAGCGTCTCGCTTTGAGCAAACAGGCTTGGGGCGGATTCCAGATAATTCCGCCACCAGCGCGGGAGGTCATCGGTCGTCCCTCCAGCCAATCCAGATAGGCGCTCGGCTGGCATCCCGAGTAGGTGCTGTTGCACCAGGCGGTGGAAGGCGGCCCCATTCAACAGACGCTGCTCATTCATACCGGCCGGTTCGGCTTCGAAGGCTGGCCAGGCCAGGCGCTCCAGATAACGCAGTTGGAATCGTCGGCGGCAGTCTAAATAATCTTGCAGATTGCCCTGACTGAACTGAAAATCGCTCGGCAGGGTCATTATTCCGGCGCTCCTCCCTGGTGTTTGTCCCAAAATGAAAGCAGCTCGACAAAGGGGAGCGCCGGCCGGGCGGGATGCCGTTCGCTATTGCGACCGGTGTTCCAGGTGACGATCAGCTCCCTCCTGGCTCGGGTGAGGCCCACATACAACAAGCGCAGCCGTTCGGCGACATAGTCGAGGCGCGCCTCATGGGTCGGCATGCCCTCTTCGTACCAGGAATATTCGCCAGTGGAGAAGGCGACGTCCATCTGGCCAAGGGCTTCCGCTTCGAGGTTCAAATGGTCACGCAAGTACCAGGGCTCAGAAATATAGCGGTCATACGCCATCCCGGATGGGAAATCATAGTTGTTGACCGACATCAGGTAGACCCGGTCCCATTCCAATCCCTTGGCCTTGTGCATAGTGGTGACGAAGACCTTGCC
>MGOK01000132.1:2216-2317 GCA_001795335.1 Chloroflexi bacterium RBG_19FT_COMBO_55_16 | reverse complement strand
TGCCAGCGCCGGGCGAGGTGGCGGAATGCTTCTAGTTCCGCATAAACATCTGTGTCTTCTTCCGGCAGGGATAGTCCATCCAGCCAGTCCCGGCCGGCGCG
>MGOK01000132.1:1856-2167 GCA_001795335.1 Chloroflexi bacterium RBG_19FT_COMBO_55_16 | reverse complement strand
ACCTGTTTCACCCGTCCGGCGGTCTCGGGGTTTTCTCTTTCGGCGCGCCGCCAGGCCTGATAAGCCGTCTCCAGCTTGCTCGCCGATCC
Source organism: Chloroflexi bacterium RBG_19FT_COMBO_55_16 (assembly GCA_001795335.1). The sequence goes on along the minus strand of MGOK01000132.1, from coordinate 2,078 downwards.
AGGGTCGGACAGATAATTGATCACGGAACCCAGGGCTCCCGCAGCCTGGCGGGTAGAGCTGGTGCTGCGCAGGACCTCGACGTAATCCAAAGCGCGGCGCTTGAGCTCGGTGACCAGTTCAAAGCCCCGCTGGTTGCGCGGTACGAGCACGGCCACGGTATCGTCTGGATGAGCTGGCAACCAGCGGGCAAGCGAGTCGGCCACAGCCTGAATCTCGCGCTC
>MGOK01000132.1:1278-1849 GCA_001795335.1 Chloroflexi bacterium RBG_19FT_COMBO_55_16 | reverse complement strand
AATTTTTTGTCGATGATGCGGATTTGCCTGGGATCGTCGGGCGGGTTAGGCTGGGGGTCGCCGGGCGGAGCAGGCTTAATTAACGGCTCAGCCAGGGCGTCGCGCACTTCAGGGCGCGGGTGCTCGGTTTGCGTCCACTGGATCAAATGATTGGCGAGGGTGATGATGCTTAGGGTGGAACGCCCAGAATCGGGCAGTTCCTGGGCTTGAACGCCAGTTTCGGTCAAGAAATCGCGTAAGAACTGGGGGCTGGCGGTGGTGAAGGTTTCGAAGATGGCCTGGTTGGGATCGCCGACGCGCACCCAATTGCCGTCCCTTCCTACCAAGAGGCGCAGGACCTTTTCTTGCAGGCGGCTGCTGTCCTGGGCTTCGTCTTCCAGGATAAACGGCCAGCGCTGAGCCAAGCGCTGCAGGTACTGCCCGTCCAGCTCCAGGGCCTGGAGTGCCAGGCGAATCAGGTCGTCAAAGTCGACTGCGCCGCGGTAAGCCAGGGCGCGCTGGTAGTCGGCATAGATGGCGCAGCCCATCTCGGCCAGCGGCAGGGGAACAGGCAACCGGTCCAGCTGGGAAC
>MGOK01000132.1:277-1226 GCA_001795335.1 Chloroflexi bacterium RBG_19FT_COMBO_55_16 | reverse complement strand
GACCAGGTCAGGCAGTTGATCGCGGCGGATCCAATCGTGCCGGGTCTCTTCTTCAGGATTGAGATAATCATCCAACGCATATGAGTTGCCGCGCAGCCAGGCTCTGGCGACCTCCTCGAGGATCTGATCTGCAGCACGCTCGTCGATGATCTGGAAGTCCTCGTCCAGACCGACCAGCCCCGGCCGCTCGCGCACGATATCGTGCGCCAGGCCATGCAGCGTGCGCACCCGGTAACCCAGGTAGGGCAGCAGGCCGCGCTGCTGGACGAAAGCGCTCACCCGGCGGGAGAAGTTATCTACGGCGGCGTTGACCAGGGTAACGACCAGCACCTCCTGATCGTCCTCGAGCAGCCCGCTGGCGATGATCTCGGCTGCCAGATAGGAGAGAATCTGCGTCTTGCCGCTGCCAGGCACGGCGGAGACGCCCATCTTACCGCCACGGTAGGCGAGGATCTCTTGCTGTTTGGGACGAGGGGTAAACATTTGCTGGTGGTAAACAGGTAGTCAGGTATAAAGGTAGCCAGGTAAGCGGATGATCCGTTAATTGGCTAGACAAGTGGGGCCTCAGCGGGAAGGTCGCGTAAGAGGCGCTGAATAGCCTTGAGCAGGGGACCTTGCTGCTCGAAGCCCTGTTCGCCGAGCTGGCTCAAGCCCAGGTAAATCTTGCGGCGACAGCGGCGCGCCAGGCCAAGCGTCAGGCGATGTAAAGACTGCAGGTTGGCCTGGACTTCATCCGAATCTGTCCAGACCGATCCGACTTCCCACTGGCGGCTGAGCACATAGGGGTGGGTGAGCGGCTGGTAGAGACGTTCAAACCAGCCTTGGCCACCGACGTCTAGCCAGAACTGGTACTCTACCGGCCGGTTGGCCATCAGGAAGGTGTAGGCCGGGGCAAGCAATACGGCGTCCTCGGCTTCCAGTTCCCAGCTGCGGATGTACTGCGCCGCCA
>MGOK01000132.1:0-123 GCA_001795335.1 Chloroflexi bacterium RBG_19FT_COMBO_55_16 | reverse complement strand
AGGCTGGGAAAGCAGCTCGCCGAACAAGCGGCTCCAGAAGTAGTCCAGTTCTTCCACCGGGCGGGGGATATAGTTCTCGATCCATATTCGCAAAGCTTCATAACACCCGCCCAGGGAGAAAGT
>MGOK01000131.1:8935-13943 GCA_001795335.1 Chloroflexi bacterium RBG_19FT_COMBO_55_16 | reverse complement strand
GAAAACATCCTGGTTCTCAAAAGGATAATGCCATTGGGCGACCGGCATAGAGCCCGAGTCAAACCAAACATCGATTAACTCTGGGACACGCTGCATTTCACCGCCGCACTCTGGGCATGGTAAAACCACCTCATCGACGTAAGGGCGGTGTAAGTCCAGGCCGGCGTGGTCTTTCCCCGCCAGCCGAGAAAGTTCGGCCAGCGAACCAACTGCAATCTGGTGATGGCAGGTTACGCACTCCCAGATAGGCAATGGGGTTCCCCAATAGCGCTCGCGTCCCAACGCCCAATCGACATTGTTTTCCAACCAGTTTCCGAAGCGACCGTCCCTGATGTGTTCCGGATACCAGTTGATGCGTTGGTTGAGGGCCACCAGCTGGTCCTTGTATTGGGTGGTGCGGATATACCAGGTGCCACGGGCGTAGTACAGCAGGGGAGTCGCGCAGCGCCAGCAAAAAGGATAAGTGTGTGTATAAGTCTCCGCCCGGTAGAGCAAGCCGCGCGCTTTCAAATCCTGTGTGATGAGCGGGTCGGCATCTTTGACAAATATGCCGCTCCACGGGCGTACCTCGGGGATAAATGTACCTGCCTCCGTCACCGTCTGCAGGATGGGCAGGTCGTATTCCAGGGAAGCCTGCATATCCTCGGCACCAAAAGCAGGTGCGATATGCACCAGGCCAGTGCCATCCTCCGTGGTGACGAAATCTCCAAGAAGCACATAATAAGCAGGTTTGTCGGGAGGCAGGAAGGTGAACAAGGGATGGTAGCGCAGCCCCTTCAACTTCTTACCTTTGAAGGTTTCAAAAACCTGGACTGGCTCATCCCGGAAGACTTTCTCCACCAGCGCTTTCGCCAGGATCAGGCGTTCGGTACCGCCTTCTGGCAGATTACGTTCCACAATGACGTAATCCACCTCCGGGTGGGCAGCGACTGCCACGTTGCCCGGCAACGTCCAAGGCGTGGTCGTCCAGACCAGTAAAGAGGCGCCTGGATCATCCACCAAGGGTAGGCGGACGAAGACCGAGGGGTCGACTGCCTCATCATAACCTTGGGCCACCTCGTGGTCAGACAGCGGTGTGCCGCACCGCGGGCAGTAGGGAACTACTTTATATCCCTGATACAGCAGACCCTTATCCCAAAAACTCTTCAAGATCCACCAGACAGACTCGATGTACTCGTTGGTGAAGGTGACATAGGCGTCTTGCAGATCGACCCAGAAGGCGATGCGGTCGGTCAATCGCTCCCAATCCTGGATATATTCAAAGGCCGACATGCGACACAGCTCGTTGAAGCGGGCAATCCCATATTCCTCGATCTGACCTTTGTTAGTGAAACCCAGTTTCTTCTCGACCTCGATTTCTACCGGCAGACCGTGGGTGTCCCAGCCGCCACGCCGCACGACGTGGTAGCCGCGCATGGTCTTGTAGCGTGGAAAAATATCCTTAAAGGCGCGCGCCAGGACATGATGCACTCCAGGTTTGCCGTTAGCGGTTGGCGGACCTTCATAGAAGACATATTCCGGCTCACCTTGGCGTCGAGTGCCTGACTTCTCAAAGATGTGGCGATGCTTCCAGAAGCGCAACACACCCTCTTCCATTGAAGTGAGGTTGAGTTTGGGAGATACTGGTTTGAACATAAATGCCTCGCTATCAGAAACAAAAACTCTCATCCCTGGTCAGGGACGAGAGTCGGATTATACGCTCCAACGCTCCCGCGCTACCACCCTGGTTTCCGCCCACTGGCGGACAGCTCAGGCGAGTACTACTAACCAGTAATCTGTATTCAGTATTCAGTTTACTTTTACTGAGCACTGGCTATTTATACTCGCGTCCTGAGTAACGGAGGACGAATCCGGCGTTCTTACTCTTAGTCCTATCGTCTCACAGTCAATTAATCCGAAAGTATCCAGTTATTTATGACTATAAGACTATCCGGCTATCAGACCAGGTGACTAATTTCAGATTGCAGCTCCGGAAGGATTTTCAGCCTGCTTATCTCCCCCGGCTCGCACCGTTCCCGGGGTCGCTGTGAGACTTGGTCAGGCTTACTCGTTTCCATCACAGCCATTTGTCGGATCGATTGGCGTGATTATGCCACAATTTTGAGCTCCGGTCAACCGAGACTGGACGACAACCTATTGATGCAGACCTTAAATCCAATCTCGATGTAAGACACCTTTGGCGATGATCAAAGCAATAAACGAGAAAAGGATCAAGATCACCGAAAGCGTCAGGGCTACCTCCAAATCCAATTCGAAGCCGATGTAGATCGCCAGGGGCATGGTTTGGGTGCGGCCTGGGAAATTTCCGGCGAAGATGATAGTGGCACCGAACTCACCGAGGGCGCGCGCCCAGCTCATCACGCTACCCCCAAGCAGGGCAGACCACGAGAGGGGGATGGTCACATAACGAAAGACCTGAGAACTGCTGGCGCCATCCAGTGAGGCGGCCTGTTCGAGCTCGGTGTCGATGGAGGTGAATCCCAGCGTCGCCGATTTAATATAAAAGGGAGCAGCGATAAAAAGCTGAGCCAGGACAACGGCGATGGGAGTGAAAGCAATGTGGATGCCCAAATCGTCTATCAGGCCTCCCAGGATACCCCGCCGGCCAAAGGCCATCAGCAGGGCGACCCCTGCCACAGCTGGCGGTAAAACGGTAGGAAGATCGATCAATGTGTCGATGGCGCGCCTGAAGCGGTATTGGCGCCGGGCGAGGGAATAAGCCACTGGTGTGCCACCCAAAATGATGATCAAGGTGGTCACAATAGTTGTGGCCAAACTTAATGCGATCGCCTGTAAGACATAAGGCTCACCGAGGTTAGCGATCAAACGAGCTGGAGCGATGCGCAGAAATAACGCCAGCAAAGGCAAACTGAGAAAGACCAGCATCGGCAAGCTCAACGCCCGCCACAAACCACTCAGCTGCGGCCGGGGTGGGGGAGAGGGAGGCGAGCCGTTAAGTGTGGGCGTGGCCATTTTACCGCACCGGGATCAACCCATAACTTGCCAGGATATCCTGACCGGTTGAAGAAAGCACAAAGGCTATAAAATTCTTTGCCAGGTTAGGAGTTTGGCTATCACTGATCGGGGCGAGGTAGTAATCTGCCAGTATGTTCAGATCGTCGGGAATCTCCAGAGAGCCGACCTTTTCATAGTTTGCCCGGGAGATATCGCTCGCATAGACGATGCCGGCATCTGCTTCTCCAAGGATCACCTTGCTGAGAACGGCGCGCACATTCTCTTCATAGGACACAACGTTTTTCAGCACATCATCCTTGAAACCAGATCCAAAAGATGAGTCTTGGCTGGCTTTCTCCAGAAAATCCAGGGAATAGCGCCCCACCGGGGCTGCTTCGGCAGCCAGGATCAGCTTGAGGCCGGGCTTGGTCAGATCCTCAAGTTGCACCAAGCCAGCTGGATTCTCTTTGGGAAAGATCAACACCAGACGATTCTGAGCAAACGGCTGCAGGCTCCCGCCGGATATACGCCCTGCCTGGATCACCACGTCCATTTGTTCCCGGTCAGCGCTGGCGAAGATATCCGCTGGGGCTCCCTGGGCCAGCTGCTGCGCTAATTGTTGGGACCCGGCAAAGTTGAAAGTGATTTTCTCTCCCGGGTTCTCTTCCAAGAAGTGGTCCCCGAGTTCGGTGAATGCCTCGCTGAGCGAGGCAGCGGCAAAGACTGTCAACAGTTGGCCAGCGGTATTCGCATAGGTCTCAGGAGACGAGTTAACCAAACTGTGGGTCGCCGGTGTGCAGGCCGATATTCCGATGAAGCAGAGCAAAATCCCACACAAGAAGCGAGTGTGCATTTCATTCCCCAAAAATTTTAAGGCATCAAGATTGTAAGATCGTTGCACGGCAATGGGACAGCCACTCGAGGATGGAAGCCAGCTGGCGGACTCTAAGATCCACACCCAGCCGGTTGAAAGTGTCTTCTGCGGGGATCTCGTCCAGGAGGGTTTTTAATCGTTCTAGACCGGAACTTGTTTCAACAACCTGCGCGTCAATCAGGTCGAGGGCGAGCTCAGGACTGGTTGCCCGCGCAAAATACAACCGGGTGATGAATTCGACCCGGATGGCCCGAACGGTACAGCGGCTTGGCGTATGCAGCCATTGGTTGAAGCGCTGCTGTCCGGCGGGAGTAAGTTGGAAACGGCGCCGAGCGGGGAGCTTCTCTTGTTCCTGGAATGTACCCGAGATATAGCCTCTCTCTTCCAGGCGATTGAGGATATTGTAAGTCTGGCTCAGGCTGACATGCCATACCTGGCGCAGATCGGTAACTAGCCTTTGGTGTAGTTCGTACCCATGCGCGGACTCCTGTGATAACAGACCGAGCAAGGCGAATTCAGGGGAAAGCGGCCCTATGTAGGGTGTTTTGGAAGCCATTTAGATATACTCACTCAGTGAGTATATCTATAATCTGGGTTTTGTCAAGCGATACACGCAACCTTTCAGTGGCTTCCTGCCGCGTTTGGTTAGAATCCAAGAATTTTTACGTTCTTTGAGAGGCCTTAATCCTCCAGAGTGCTGATATCTCCTTCTGGCTGTCCCAGGGCACGCGCCTTGAGCAGGCGACGCATGATTTTGCCACTGCGTGTTTTGGGCAGGCTATCCACGAAAGTAATATCTTCCGGCCTGGCAATGGGGCCGATCTCGTGGGCGACATGCTGGCGCAGTTCCTCAGCCAGCTTCTCGCTTTTTTCTACACCCGTGCGCAGGATAACAAATGCATGAATGGCATTCCCTTTAATTTCATGAGGGAGACCAATCGCGGCCGCTTCGGCGACCGCTGAGTGGCTCACCAAAGCGCTCTCCACTTCAGCTGTCCCAAGGCGATATCCAGAGACCTTGATCACATCATCCATGCGCCCGATGATCCACACGTAGCCATCCTTGTCCTTGCGAGCCGAGTCGCCGGTCTGATACATGGATTTAAATTTACTCCAATATTGTTGCTGGTAACGCTCTGGGTCGCGGTAAATTGTGCGTAACATTCCCGGCCAGGGTCG
>MGOK01000131.1:2842-8686 GCA_001795335.1 Chloroflexi bacterium RBG_19FT_COMBO_55_16 | reverse complement strand
TGGCGGTTAGCCCAGGCCTCCCCAAAACGCATCAGGCCGCGGATCGCAGTTGGAGCAGTATAAAGAACTGTGATGCTATAGTTTTCAACCATGCGCCACCAGCGATTGGGATAAGGATGGGTGGGCGCTCCTTCATACATGAAACTGGTCGCACCGTTCAAAAGTGGGCCATAGACGATATAGCTATGCCCGGTAACCCAGCCTGGATCGGCGGCGCACCACCAGCGGTCTTCATCTTTGATGTCGAAGACATATTTCAATGTGGTGTAGATGAAGACCATGTAACCGCCGTGGGTGTGCAGAACGCCTTTGGGGCGACCGGTGGTGCCTGAGGTATACAGGATAAAGAGCGGATCTTCAGCATCCATTGGCTCGGTGGAGCAAAGTGTGTTGGCGATGGGCAGGCTGATCAAATCGTGATACCAATAGTCGCGCCCTGGCTCCATGAATATGTCCTGTCCGGTGCGCTTGACGACGATACAACTTTCAATTGTTGGCTGGCGAGCCATGGCTTCGTCAGCAATATCTTTAAGGGGCACAATTTTGCCGCGCAACCAGCCGCCATCAGCAGTAACTAACACACGGCTTTGGGCGTCTTCGATCCGTTCAGCCAGCGCTTCCACGCTGAAGCCACCATATACCACACTGTGCGGCGCGCCGAGCTTGGCGCAAGCGAGCATGGCGATTACCTGCTCCGGGATGCGCGGCAAGTAGATTGTAACGATGTCGCCTTTCTTGACACCCATGCTCTTGAGCACGTTAGCGAATTTACACACTTCACGATTGAGAGCATGGTAAGAAAAAGATCGCATGTCGCCCGGCTCGCCTTCCCAGATCAAGGCAAGTTTATTCTTGCGGTAAGTTTTGACATGCCTGTCGAGGGCATTTTGGACGATGTTGGTCATTCCACCCACAAACCATTTAAAGAAGGGTGGATTACTATCGTCAAGCACTCTATCCCATTTCTTAGTCCACTCAAGCTCCTCAGCGCGCTCCGCCCAGAAGGCTTCAGGGTCCTCGAGGGAGCGTTGATAGAGCGCCTCGTACTCTTGGACGTAGGCGGCTGATACGATATCGGGTGAAGGGTAAAATACCTCGCCTTCCAACTGGGTTTGAACTAGGGATGGTTTTTCCACGGTTCCTCCTTTGGTCGAACTATTGGGATGAGAATGCACATATAAAACAATAAACTCCCCTCGAACATGCGTCGATTTTACGGGGAACTGTCTTTATTGTCAATCCAGCCTGACAAGGTAGTTGAAGGCGGAAGAATAAAGCCGACGACCTGCGCGACGGTTTTTAACATTGTAATTGCAAATGAGCAATACTCAATAACGGTATTCCCAGTGGCAACGAGGAATTTCTAAAGCAGATATAATCTAATTCTACTAGGTTGCCTGACCGAAGTCATCTCGCTTCCTCCCGTAAGAGAAGCGCAGACCTGCGGCGAGCTTAATTGGATAGATCAGTGTCATATCAAAAGGAGGTTTTGATGGAGATTTTGGGTGTGGATATTGGCGGTTCGGGGATTAAGGGCGCACCGGTCGATACAAACACGGGAGCCCTGCTTGCTCCCCGCTTTCGATTGCCAACGCCAAAACCGTCTAAACCACGCCCGATGGCCAAAGCCATCGCTGAGATCGGAAAGCATTTCAACTGGCAAGGACCGATCGGCTGTGGCTTCCCATCCGTCGTACGCAACGGTGTGGTTTTCACCGCAGCCAATATCCATAAAGATTGGATCGGCACAGATTCCGGGACCTTGATCAGTGAAGTGACTGGATGCCCGGTCGCGGCGATCAACGATGCGGATGCCGCAGGACTGGCCGAGATGGCATTTGGAGCCGGGCGTGACCGCATGGGTGTGGTGCTGGTTGTCACGATTGGCACCGGCCTGGGCACGGCGTTGTTTACAAATGGACATCTGCTCCCCAACTGTGAGCTCGGCCATCTGGAGATCGACGGAAAGGATGCCGAACTTAAAGCTTCGGACGCGGCTCGCCAACGTGAGAAAATGTCCTGGAAACAATGGGCGCGCCACTTTGACAGGTTCTTGCGAACCTTGGAAAGACTCGTCTGGCCTGACTTGATCATCCTGGGTGGGGGGGCCAGTAAAAAGGATGCCTTGTTTTTCCCCTATTTGACCGTTCAGGCCGAAGTCCTTCCGGCGCAGTTGCTCAACGAGGCTGGGATTGTCGGCGCGGCACTGGCCGCGCGCCCAACTTCACCAACCGGTTAACAGGTCTACCCTCCTCCACTTCTCCCAACGATGCCACCCTCGGTCAGGCGACGTAAGTCGCCCAAGGCGGATTCGATCTCCTGCACGCTGACCAACCGGTCTTCAGAAACGTGATGTAGAGCTCCTGATATCGCTTTTTCCACGGCCAGCTGGCGGATAGTCACATCCCGGGCAAGCGCTTCCTTGACCAAGGCTGCGCCGGCGGCATATCCAATCAATGGGTTGAGCGCTGTGACGAGGATGGCATTCTTCTCCAACCAACCTTCTGCTTTTTTTCGGTTAGCTTGCACGCCTCGCACGCATTTCTCAGTGAAAGCTCGGATTGCCCCAATAGAGACTTGCATCATCTCGAACAGGTTATGGGCGATGATCGGCATCATAACGTTGAGTTCCAACTGCCCAGCCTGAGCGGCCAGGGCCACGGTGTGGTCGCAACCTTGCACATGGAACATGGCCATATTTAACATCTCGGCCAGCACCGGGTTGACCTTGCCTGGCATGATACTGGAGCCGGGCTGAACGGTCGGCAGGCGGATCTCGTCCAGCCCAGTGGATGGGCCAGAAGCTAATAAACGGAAATCATTGGCGACGCGGGTCAGGGTGATCGCCAGAGTGCGCATGGCAGCCGAGAACTCGGCCGCGTCGGCCATGGACTGCATGGCTTCGAACAGGTCATCGCAGGTATACAGCTCAAGGCCGGTCAACTGGGAGAGCCGCCGCACCATGCGTGGGTGGTATTCCGGGTGGGCGTTCAAACCCGAGCCGGTAGCTGTACCGCCGATCCCCAGCCGGCGCAGCCCCTCCGCGGCGCGGCGGATACGCTCGTCGTCGCGTTCGACTGCCCGGGCGTAAGCCGCGAATTCCTGGCCCAGGCGCACCGGCACGGCGTCTTGGAGATGTGTGCGCCCCGATTTGATGATCTCGTCGAATTCTCCAGCTTTCTGGCGCAAGGCGTTCGCCAGACCTTGAACAGCTTCCAGCAATTCTTCCAATCGCCACAGGCAACCCAGCCGGATGGCGGTCGGAATGGTATCGTTGGTCGACTGAGCCATGTTGACGTGGTCATTCGGGTGGACGCGGTATTCTGCCAGTTTCCCTCCCAGGATCTGGGTGGCCCGGTTAGCGATCACCTCGTTGGCGTTCATGTTGTGGCTGGTGCCGGCTCCGGCCTGGAAAGGATCGACGATAAACTGGTCATCCCATTGACCGTCAATCACTTCCTGCGCAGCCTGGACGATGGCTGCCGCGCGTTCCGCGTCGAGCAGCCCCAGGTCAAGATTGACCCCGGCCGCGGCGCGCTTGATAGTCGCCATAGCCCAGATAAACGCCCGCCAGGGGCGCAGGCCGGAAACCGGGAAGTTCTGCACCGCCCGTTGTGTCTGGGCGCCGTACAGGGCGTTCGCGGGGACATGCACCTCGCCCAGCGAGTCGCGTTCGACACGAAAATCTTGTTCCATACGAGTGCCCTCCATTAGTGATATTGTGTATTTTACCCCGGTTCGGATATCTCTTATCCATTTATACCCAGAATGCCTTCACCTCGTCCAGGCAAGCCGCGAGATGGTAAAATTCCCATACTTCTTACTCTCAGCACTCAATCTTCTGCCCACTAACGACTGACAAACTGGCCACTTTCGCTGAGTACCCACCACTATGCTCATCCACTCCGCTTCCCAACTGCTCACCCTGGCCGGCGGGCCGCAGCGCGGGGCCGATCTGGGCCGCTTAGGCATCATTGATGATGGCGCGGTGCTCATCCAGGGCGAAGCGATCGCTGCCGTGGGTCTTAGCGCTGAGCTGCGAGCAGCTTATCCAAACGAGCCGGTTCTCGACGCCTCGGGGCGGGTGGTCATGCCGGGCTTTGTCGACCCGCATACGCACCCGATCTGGGCCGGCGACCGCGCGGCAGAGTTCGAGATTCGCCTGCAAGGGAAAACCTACCTGGAGATCCTGGCGTCCGGCGGTGGGATCCTCTCTACGGTGCGTGCCACGCGTGCCGCTTCCCTGGAGACTTTACTTGCAGAGACGCGGCCGCGCCTGCGATCGATGCTGGCCCACGGGACGACCACTGCGGAGGCCAAAACGGGCTATGGCTTGGAGACCGAGACCGAAATCCGGATGCTGCAAGCGCTGCTCTTTCTTGACCGACAAGGGCCGCTCGACCTGGCGATCACCTTCCTGGGCGCCCACGCCGTCGCCCCGCAGTTCAAAGGCGATCCAGACGGGTATACGCGTCACTTGTGCACAACGATGCTGCCCACTGTACGCGCCTGGTGGGGAGACAATGCCCCTGAACGGTCGCTGCCCTTCGTGGACGCCTTCTGTGAAACTGGAGCCTTCAGCCTGGAGCAATCCCGCCGCATCCTGCAAACCGCGCGTAACCTGGGTTTCCCGCTCAAGATCCACGCCGACGAGTTCGACAACCTGGGCGGCGCGGCGCTGGCTGCCGAGCTGGGGGCGGTTTCCGCTGATCATTTGGTCACCACATCGCTAGACGACATCCTTACGCTGGCAAAGAGCGATACTGTCGCAGTGGCCTTGCCGTGCACACCCTTCGGCCTGGCGGAAAGCCATTACACCCCTGCCCAGGCCATCCTGGAGGCAGGTGGCATGCTGGCTCTGGCGACCGACCTCAACCCGGGGACGGCCTGGTGTGGGAACATGCAGTTTGCCATCGCTTTGGCCTGCCGGTATATGCGGCTGACCCCAGCCCAGGCGATCGCCGCCGCCACGATCAACGCCGCGGCGGCGGTCAGCCGCGCTGGTCAGGTCGGCTCGCTCGAACCTGGCAAACAGGCGGATATCCTTTTCCTGGATGTTCCCGACTACCGCCATCTGGGGTATCGATTTGGGGTAAACCTGGTGGATACCGTGATTAAAAAGGGCAAGATCATCCGAAGGTGAATTGATGCCTACCATTGAAACCGCTCGCGCCTGGTATCCCGATGACGATCCCGTGCATGGTTTTGACCACGTGCTGCGCGTCTACCGCATGGCCGAGCGTCTGGCACGAATCGAGGGAGCTGATCTAGAAATCGTGCGCGCAGCTGCCTTGCTGCATGACGCCCAGGGCAGCGCCACGGCCGGCGGCGACCTAGGTCGTTACAACCACCAACATGCCTCGGCGGATTTCGCACGCCGGGTTCTCCAGACCGAAGGATGGCCAGAGGAGAAGATCGCTGCCGTGCAACACTGTATCCGCGCCCACCGCTTCCGCGACGATTCCGAACCACCGCGCACACTGGAAGCCAAGATCCTGTTCGACGCCGATAAGCTGGACGTGCTCGGAGCGATCGGCATCGTGCGCGTTGTGGCCTATGCCATCGTCGCTGGCCAACCGATTTACGCCGAACCCTCCGCGCGTTTCCTGGCAACCGGTGAAAAAGAACCTGGGGAAGCACACAGCTCTTATCACGAGTATCTCTTCAAGTTGAGCAAGATCAAAGACCGGCTATATACTTCCACGGCGCGTGCCGTGGCAGAGGACCGCCACCGCTTCCTGGAAGGGTTTTACTCCCGGCTGGCCGCCGAAGACCGTGGGGAGCTATAGACTGTTGACGAACGACGGAGGACGAAAGGGAACTTTCAATTCTGTGACTTGCCCA
>MGOK01000131.1:2480-2661 GCA_001795335.1 Chloroflexi bacterium RBG_19FT_COMBO_55_16 | reverse complement strand
TTTGATTATCACCGATATCCTTATGCCAAAAATGGATGGATTTGCCCTGGCCTTCAAATTGCGCCGAGATCCGAAGACCTGCCAGATCCCGATCATTTTTCTCTCTGCCACCTATATCACCCCGGAAGATAAGAACTTTGCCCTGAGCCTGGGGGCAGCACGCTTTCTAGAGAAGCCAGTA
>MGOK01000131.1:2187-2309 GCA_001795335.1 Chloroflexi bacterium RBG_19FT_COMBO_55_16 | reverse complement strand
TTACCCGCCGCGCAGAAACCAGCCTTTCAAGCCCTTCTGGATGAAGCCCGTGACCACCACAGCCAGATCCAGGGCGAGCTAGACGACTTATACCACCAGCTGGAACAGCGCCAATGAGCCCT
>MGOK01000131.1:807-1980 GCA_001795335.1 Chloroflexi bacterium RBG_19FT_COMBO_55_16 | reverse complement strand
CAAGTCTGGTTTATCGATCCCCTGGACGGCACGCTGAATTACGCCCATGGGGTGCCACTATTCACGATTTCAATCGCCTTCGCCGAAGACGGATTGGTTAAGTTGGGTGTCATATACGATCCGATTGAGGAAGAATGCTTCAGCGCGGAACGCGGGCAAGGTGCCTGGTTAAATGGAGAACCGGTCAAGGTCTCGGAAACGAAAGAGCTGCGCGGGAGCCTGCTGGGGACCGGTTTCCCCTATGATATCCGCACCAATCCGAACAACAACCTGGCGAACTTTACGCGTGTTTCCAGGCTCGTTCAAGGTGTGCGCAACATGGGATCAGCGACCCAAGACCTTTGCTACGTTGCAGCAGGACGGTTAGATGGTTATTGGGAAATCAGGCTCAGTGCGTGGGACGTCGCCGCTGGCGGGTTAATCGCCCAGGAAGCTGGGGCGATCGTCACTAACTTGCACGGCGACCCGGACTATATGGCTGCGCCGCAATCCATCCTGGCGGCTAACCCTTATGTTCACCCGCTGTTGTTAGAGTTGGTCAATAGGGGGAGTGAAACGCGATCCGTGAAGCGTGAAGGTTGAAACGTGAATTAAGGGCTATTCCTTGCGGAGCAAATTTTCAAGTTCTTTGAAATCCACCCGAGCGGTCAAGTCAAGGCTGAGCGGCGTCACCGAGACGACGCGCTTGACGCGCACTGCATACACATCCGAGTCACGGATGTCCTGCTCTGGGTCACCGGTCACACGGTAACCAACAATGCCAGGCTGATCCCATTTTTTTCTCTCGGGTGGAGTGGGAATATAGTAACGAATGTGCGACAGACGAGTGATCTCCCACGGGGTTTGCGGGGTGGCACCCGAGGGCACGTCGACTTTGAGCACAGCCACATCAGCCGGCAGGTGATGTCCGATGAGCAATTCTCCGAAGTGGCAGGCGAAATAAGCGGCGGTGGAGAAGTCTACCTCCGGTGAGTAGGAAAGATGGAATTCCTGTTCAGTCTGCAGTGAGATAGCCAAAGCCGGAATTCCCAAGGAGGCGGCTTCTAAAGCTGCCCCAACCGTTCCAGAGACCGTGACCCCAGTCCCAAGGTTTTCCCCATAATTAATGCCAGAGACGACCAGGTCGGGCAGCTCTGGCAGGACCTCCAGCACAGCGTGCTGGACAGCCTGGGC
>MGOK01000131.1:0-754 GCA_001795335.1 Chloroflexi bacterium RBG_19FT_COMBO_55_16 | reverse complement strand
ACTGAGATTGGATCAGCCCATCCGAGGTTATCGGCAGACTGCGACCGGCGCCGGAAAATTGGTCGCGGGGGGCGACGACGTGGACAAACCCCAACTCTGAGAGGGCTTTGGCAGCCGTCCATAACCCAGGCGACTGGATGCCGTCATCATTGGTGAGTAAAATCTGGCGCGGCTTCATTTGGCACATTCAGTCATAATGGCTGGTCTTCAGCCACTGGCCTAGGATCAGCAGATCCTTGAGCGAGTAAATCGGCCGGAACGTCGAACGGATGCGCAGGAAGCGATTGCGCAGGGAGCGATTGCGCAGGGAGCGGTTGCGCAGGGAGCGGTTGCGCAGGGAGCGGTTGTGGCTCGGGCCAGACGGCAGCCTGCGCGCCTCCGAACGACCATAAGGCATGCATGAACCAGGGCTTTCCGCTCAAGCGGTAGCTCCACCAGGCCATGCACCAGCGGATGAGCAGGTAGCGACCGACCTCGGAACGCAAGATACGCCAGCGGTAGTCGTGGAATGAAAAATCATCCACCGCGAAGGCATGGTGCAGCGCTTCAGCGGCCACCTTTCCGTATCCCAGGGCCGGGGCTATCCCCTCCCCGAACAATGGATCCACCCCAGCCGCGTCTCCGACCAGCAGCAGGCGGGGCACGGCGAAGCGGTTCCAGGGGCTAAACCAGTGGAGAGGATGGCCTTCCAGGTCTATCCTGGCAGGATTGTCTCCTAATGAGGCGAGAGAATCGCTGAATAGCTCGGGCAACC
>MGOK01000130.1:4806-5885 GCA_001795335.1 Chloroflexi bacterium RBG_19FT_COMBO_55_16 | reverse complement strand
CCAGTGCATGATTGGCTTATCCTTGGAAGAGATGAAACAAATCCCCAACACGATTGCGGTCGCTATGGGCAAGGATAAAGTGAAGGCCATCCTGGGCGGGCTGCATACTGGCGTGATTGATGTACTCTGCACCGATCACAGCACTGCCCGGGAAGTGCTGCAGCTCGAATTAAGCGCTCCCAGCCCAGGTTCTGCACCCATTTCAACTTGATATTCAAAATTCATTTTGCAAGAAAGGATGGAGCGAAATGATGGACACAATTGGCAGAGTTACCCAGAGAGCGAAGATCGCCGCTGGCCTGTTCTGGGCCGATTACGCCGTGCTGGGAGCCCAAGTCCAGGAGCTCGAGGCAGCTGGGGTTGATTGGTTTCACGTGGAAGTTCGCGATGGGAAATACATGGATTTTGGAATGCCTCGCGGTGGCTTTGACATCCTCGAAGGTGTTCGCAAAAGCACTTCCCTGGAGATTGAAGCCCAGCTTCAAATGGTGCGCCCCAGCTTCGATGTGTTCAGGCAACTTGCCGACTTAGGCGTCAATTTAATCTCTTTGCCCGTCGAAACGATGGGCGAAATGATGATCCAGGCCATTACCTACATCAAAGACGAATTAGGTTTAAAAGCGGGTGTCTGGGCCTGGCAGGGGACTCCGATCAACGCTTTCGAGCAGTATATTCTCCCCTATGTTGACATCATCGAATATGAAAGTCGCGCCCATTTTTGGGTGAAAGAGTCTGGTAAAAGCCCGCATGACATGGATCCAATCATGTTTGACAACCTCCAGCAAATGCACGAAATGATCTCGACCGCCGGCCTGGAAGGGAGCATGGAGTTGATGGTCGATGGAGGCCTCAATCTAAGCAATACCTCTGACTTTATTAAAGTTGGCATGACGGTTGGAGAATTTTCCTCCCCGCTGCTCAAAGGGTCAGAAGGGAAGTTCGTGCCCGGAACGGGTCGAATCGAAGCCGCGGTCAGGAGACTGCGCGCCGTCTTGGACGAGGCCAGCGATCTGTACCGGGACTCCAATGGATTAAAGAAAGAACGGATCCCCCAAATCTCCGGCTAACCTGGTCGCACA
>MGOK01000130.1:4190-4764 GCA_001795335.1 Chloroflexi bacterium RBG_19FT_COMBO_55_16 | reverse complement strand
CGGGTACGGTGGAGTCGCCCGAGTCCACGCCATGGCATACCGCGCCATCCCTTTCCATTACGGCCTGCCAGCCGACACATTCAAGATTGTCGGCGTGGCAGATAGAAACCCGAAAGCCGTGGAAGCAGCCTGCCAAGAAGTCCAATGCGAAGTATTTACGACAGACTATCACGAACTGTTAGCCCGCCAAGACGTGGATTTAGTGGATATCTGTGTGCCCAATCACCTGCACGAGGAGCTGATCCTGGCAGCCGCCGCAGCCGGTAAGCACATCTACTGCGAAAAGCCGCTGGCTATGGATGTGCCCCAGGGCAAGCGCATCGTCGCCGCCGTCGAACGGGTCGGAGTAAAGAACCAGTTGAATTTTAATTTCCGCTTCTACCCAGCGGTGAGGCGGGCACGGCAGATGATCGCCGAAGGGTTTTTGGGACGGGTATACTCTTTCCGGGGTTGTTTCTACCGTTCAAGCTACATCAACCCGGATAAGCCGCTCTCCTGGCGGTTGAAAAAAGAGATCGCCGGCGGCGGAGCTTTATTCGACCTGGGATCTCACGTACTCGATCTGATTTACTAC
>MGOK01000130.1:2099-4142 GCA_001795335.1 Chloroflexi bacterium RBG_19FT_COMBO_55_16 | reverse complement strand
AAGGAGCGCCCGGTTGCCCCAGGTTCGAAGGAAAAAGGGCCTGTGGACGTGGATGATATTGTCCTGATGCAGGTGCGCATGGCAAACAGCGTTCTGGGGACGGTTGAAATCTCCCGCATGGGCACCGGCGCAACAAACGACATGAAGGTCGAAATTTTTGGAGAAAAAGGTGCGCTTCGGTTCAGCGCTGAGGAGCCCAGTTGGCTGGAAGTGTTCGACGTACACGACCCGGACCAGCCGATCGGAGGCATGAGCGGCTTCCGCAAGGTGCAGGCAGTCGGCCGCTTTGAGGGCCATAAAGCGCCTGACTGGTCGATGGCTCCCGGTTTTGTGACCACCTTTGTCGAATCGCAATACAGATTCTTGCAAGCGGTTTCCGATGATTTACAGCCTGCGCCCACCTTTAAAGACGGGTTACACATCCAGGAAGTGATGCAGGCCGCCATCTGCTCTTCTGAGGAGACGCGCTGGGTATCGATTGAAGAGACTCACAAAAAGTTATAAGGCTTCTAAATAAGTCTCCGCATGGCTTTAGAAGAGCTTAGAGCAGGGTAAACTGACGAAATTCTATAAAGGAGGTGAACAGCAGAAGAGGATCAAGACGAAAGCGTAATGATGAAAACCGCATAAGTTAATGAGGAGAAAAAATTCAATGTACCGCAAACCGATCTTCGTTTCAATTCTCTTGTTGGTCAGCTTGCTGTTATCTGCCTGCGCAGGAGCAGCTACGCCAGCCCCAACACAAGCTCCAGAAGCTACCAGCCCTGGTGCCGAGCAACCAACGGGAGGCAAATTGGAGGTCTTTTCCTGGTGGACCTCGGGCGGCGAAGCTGCCGCGCTCGATGCCCTGTTCAATACCTTCAAGACCTACAACCCAACCGCTGAGATCATCAATGCCACGATTGCTGGTGGTGGCGGTAGCAATGCCAGAGCAGTCTTACAGACCCGGCTGGCAGGTGGCGATCCACCGGATACCTGGCAGGTCCATCCCGGCTATGAGCTCTTGGGGCAGTATGTTGCCTCGGGTTATGTTGATCCAATCACCGATCTATATAAGAGTGAAGGCTGGGACAAGGTGATGCCGGCAGGCCTGGTCGAACAGATGACTAAGGACGGCCAGATCTACGGCGTGTTGGCCGGCGTCCACCGCGGCAATGGCCTTTGGTATAACAAGAAAGTCCTGGATCAACTGGGGATCACCGTCGGCCCGACGATGAGCGTAGATGAGTTCTTTACAATCGCTGAAAAGGTCAAAGCAGGCGGGATCACCCCATTGTGTGTTGGCGACACTGGCGTGTGGGCCTCGGCGCAACTGTTCGAGAACACACTGTTAGGCGTGATCGGCCCAGAAAAGTATAAAGGCCTGTGGGATGGCTCCGTCTCCTTTGACTCTGCTGAAGTCAAGCAGGCCATGGAGACTTACGGCAAGATGCTGGACTACCAGAACTCAGACCATAGCGCCCTATCGTGGGACCAGGCAATCCAGAAGTTGATGGAAGGTACGTGCGTGTTCAGCTCAATGGGCGACTGGGCCTACGGTGAGTTCGTGAAGGCCAAGTTGAAGGATAATGAGGACTTCGGCTGGGTCAGCCACCCGGGTACCGCCGGCAGCTTCATGGTGGTAGCAGATGGCTTTGTAATGGCGAAAAACGCGCCCAACAAAGACAACAATACCCTGTGGCTGAAAGCCATCGGCAGCAAAGAAGGTCAGGAAGCCTTCAACCCACTGAAGGGTTCCATCCCTGCCCGCACCGATGTGGACCGTGCCAAATTTGGACCGTACCACAACTGGTCGATGGATTCCTTTGCCAAGGACACCTTGGTGCCCACCGTGGTGCACGGCTCGGCCGCCCCGGCTGACTTCCAGCAGGCGCTGAATGATGCCGTCACTACCTTCATTGTTGACAAGAATGTAGATGCCTTTGCCGCAGCGCTGGTTAAGGCCGCCCAGACTTCGGGCTTCGCTAAATAGTTTTCTATCTCTTGATGGGAGGGCGTGTAATATTACACGCTCTCCCAATTCTCATGGGAAGGTGTCCTATG
>MGOK01000130.1:1805-2029 GCA_001795335.1 Chloroflexi bacterium RBG_19FT_COMBO_55_16 | reverse complement strand
GGCTGTCGGAGCGATTGCAATCCTTCCTGTTACTGCTCCCCTCCTTCATCGCCACTGCCATCTTCGTCTATGGTTTCATCAGTTTCACGATTTACGTTTCTCTCTCCAACTGGCGTACGCTTGTCAGAGATATGAGCCTCAGGCTACCCCTGCTCGCAAACTATGCCGATCTGTTTGCTATGCCACGCTGGCAGGCAGACCTGCGCAATACCGTGGTTTTCACG
>MGOK01000130.1:0-1794 GCA_001795335.1 Chloroflexi bacterium RBG_19FT_COMBO_55_16 | reverse complement strand
GGGGTTTTCCCTCGGCGTTGGCCTGATGCTGGCGATTTTGTTGGACCGAAAGTTGTTTGCAGGCACCGTTCTACGCAATGTTTTCCTGTTTCCTTATGCGCTATCCTTTGTGGTCTGTGGCGTAGCCTGGCGCTGGATATTTAACCCAGAAGCCGGTGTAAATATTCTCTTCAATCTCTTAGGGATCAATCGTCTGCTGGCGGCAGTCGGAGTCGCACCCCTCCAACCCGGGTGGGCGACCGATCCGAGCATTTGGCTCAAAGTGAATAACGCCCTGGCCTTGATCTGGCCGGCTGCTGGTAAACTCCAGGTGCAATTTGGAGGACCGGTGGCGATGATCCCAGTCGCGATCGCGGCCACCTGGCAGCTCTCCGGATTTGTGATGGCCATGTATATCGGGGGCATGGCGACCATTCCGGAGGAAGTCCGCGAGGCCGCCCAGATCGACGGAGCGACCGAATGGCAGGTTTACCGACGGGTCATCATCCCGATGCTTTCTCCTGTGACTATATCCCTGGCTGTTCTTCTATTGCACACCTCGCTCAAAATCTTCGATCTGGTTTACACCATGACCGGCACTGGGCCAGGTTTCGCCACCGATGTACCTGCCATCTTTGTATTTGAGATGATGTTCAAGGCGACCCGTTACAACCTGGCCTCGGCGGGTGCGATTTTCATGTTAATTGCGGTTGGGGTTGTGATTATTCCATATCTAACAAGTTCTCTCAGAAAGGGATGAAAAAATGGTTACCAGGCAGTACACGATCCCGAGAAAACCAGTGGCGCCCAGAATAGGCCAGATACTCCTCTGGTTGGTGTTGATATTAGCCTTCCTTTTCTACCTTATGCCGGTTTACGTGATGGTCGTCAACGGTTTCAAAGAGTCTGCCAATGTGAGCCTTTCGACAATGTGGAATTTCCCCAATAACATCCAGAGCGGTGGTTTTGCCGAAGCGGCCAGGAAATTGTGGCCAAACATGCAGAACAGTTTAATAATGGTAATTCCGGCTACGATCATATCCTCTTTCCTGGGCGCGCTCAACGGCTATCTCCTGTCTAAATGGAAATTCCCCGGCGCTGATGTCCTGTTTACCATTATGCTGTTTGGATTTTTCATTCCATACCAGGCCGTTCTCCTCCCATTGGTGCGGTTTTTACAAACTATCCACCTGTACGGCACTATCCCTGGCCTGATTCTTTGTCATGTTGTATATGGTCTGCCGATCACCACATTGATGTTTCGCAATTACTTCGCCGGTGTACCGACAGAACTCATTGAAGCCGCCGGTGTGGATGGGGCCGGCATGTTGACCATCTTCTGGAAAGTCATGTTGCCCCTGTCTGTTCCCGCGTTTATTGTGGTAGGGATCTTCCAATTCACGAACATCTGGAATGATTTCCTTTTTGGCGTCACAGTGGTCCCGAATCCCGGTTCGCAACCGATAACGATTGCGTTAAATAACCTCTCCGGTTCTTTCTCGGTGGATTGGAACGTGGTGATGGCTGGCGCGGTGATCGCTGCCTTGCCGACTGCGCTGGTCTATATCTTTTTAGGGCGTTATTTCGTGCGTGGCCTGCTGGCTGGCTCCGTGAAAGGATAGCAGGATGGACCACCAGCACAGCTATGATTTGATCATTATTGGAACAGGGATGGGAGGTAGCACGTTGGCTTATGCGCTTCGCCACAGCGGCGCTCGCATCCTGCTGGTCGAACGCGGTGATTACCTGCCTCAAGAACCAGAAAACTGGAGTCCTAAAGATGTATTTAAACTGAAGCGCTATAAACCCAAAGAA
>MGOK01000129.1:21096-21201 GCA_001795335.1 Chloroflexi bacterium RBG_19FT_COMBO_55_16 | reverse complement strand
CATCGAAAACCGCTTGTTCAGGGAGGATGGGCGGTGTTTTCTGGAGTTCGGCCCGCTGGATGTCGATCGGCTGGCACGGCTTGGTATCCAGGTTGACAGTCTCGG
>MGOK01000129.1:20267-21074 GCA_001795335.1 Chloroflexi bacterium RBG_19FT_COMBO_55_16 | reverse complement strand
TGGGACGCGGCCTCCCCGCTAGAAATCGGCGGTTACCTGGTGGTAGATAACCTGGCGATGGGGCGACCCTCCATGGGCGGCATCCGCATGCTGCCGGACGTCACTCCAACCGCCGTCCACAACCTGGCACGCGGCATGACCTTGAAGAACGCCGCCGCCGACCTGCCCTATGGCGGCGGCAAATCCGGGATCGTCGCTACAAGCGACCTCTCAGCAGATGAGCATACCGCAATCGTGCGCGGTTTCGCTCACCTGCTATACCGTTACCATGACATCTACTTGCCCGGGCCAGACGTTGGTACCAACGACGCCGATATGATGACCATCGCCATCGAGAACGGGCTGGATAACGCTGTTTCCAAGCCCATCGAGATGGGAGGCAACCGTATCGACCAGCTGGGGGCTGCTGCAGGCGGCGTGATCATCGCCTTGGATGAACTGGTCAAAGTCATACATCGCTTGCAGGGATTTCCGCAATTTGATGGCCTGCAAGTACCGCCTCCCGAACAGCTCACTGTCTTGATTCAAGGGTTTGGAGCGGTGGGTGCCCACGCCGCCCGTTTCTTGTGCCAGTGGTTGCCCGGCGCGCGGGTGATCGGGGTCAGTGATGAACTGGGTTACCTGTATGATGAGCAGGGACTGCCAGTCGATCAGCTGTTCAACCTGTGGCAAACCCAAGGGCCGGTGACACGCTCTTACTTCCAGGAGCAGCTAGCCCAGGCCGGGCGCAACCAGGTAAAGGTTAAGTTTTCCAATGCGCCCAATGACCTGTTGCGCGAATCAGCCTTCTGCCTGATCCCAGCCGCC
>MGOK01000129.1:19984-20257 GCA_001795335.1 Chloroflexi bacterium RBG_19FT_COMBO_55_16 | reverse complement strand
ACTACCTGGATACCGATCCAGATACCCACCCAAGCATGACGGTTGACCGCATGGGGCGCTGGTCGATGATCGTCGAAGGCGCTAACACCTACTCCCCCGATCCAGAACGTAAGGTGGCGCGCGCCCGCATGGAGCGCGCCGTTTATCGCCAGCTAGGGGTTCTGATCGCCACCGATTACCTGGTGAATTCCGGGGGCGTCATCTTCGCGGCTCAAGAGCGATTGATTAAAACCCCCGCCCACCTGCGTTTCCCGGACGAGATGCACGGGGAGC
>MGOK01000129.1:19811-19961 GCA_001795335.1 Chloroflexi bacterium RBG_19FT_COMBO_55_16 | reverse complement strand
ACTGGCCGAACAGAGGCGCCTGGCTGCAGAAGCCCACCGCGCCGAGGTCATCCGCCGCAACATCCGCGAAATGGTCGACCTGCTGGCTGCGGACACCGATCTGCTGCCTTGCGAAGCAGCCGAGCGCGTCAGTGTGCGGCGTATCGCTGC
>MGOK01000129.1:19179-19782 GCA_001795335.1 Chloroflexi bacterium RBG_19FT_COMBO_55_16 | reverse complement strand
TCATGGAACCAGTGCCCATCATTCCAGTCGAGAGCACCGTCCAACAGGCAGCTGCCATCCTGGTCGATGCCGGTTGCCCGATCCTGGCTGTCGTTTCCCCCGATGGGGAACTGCTCGGAGTGGTGACCGAGTGGGACATTACGCGGGCCACAGCGCGCGGCTCGCCCGACGACCAGCCTTTGGACAGGATCATGACCCGCCAGGTGATCACTGCCGATCCCCAGGACGGTATCCTGGAGGTGATCCGCAAGCTGGAATATCACGAAATCTCCTCCATGCCGGTCGTCTCCGGGAAATCCGTGCTGGGCATGGTCAACTCTGATTTATTGGCGCGCAAGTCTCTGTTACGCCTGCTGCAATCACAGGTCTAGAGATGGGATTAGCGCCGCGCAAGTGCTAACCTTCCTGTCATTATCGGGACATTTGCCACTTCAAGGAAAAGCAGGTTTATTTCATAATAGTAGCAAGCAATCGTTCCGAACATCATAAGGAGTGCTCGCCATGAACACCAAACAGGAACTCGTTTACCGGCAGTTAGTAACTTTGCCTGACGGCGGCCGGCTTCTGCTGCGACCATTAACCCCGGAGGATCGCCAGGCATTG
>MGOK01000129.1:13320-19054 GCA_001795335.1 Chloroflexi bacterium RBG_19FT_COMBO_55_16 | reverse complement strand
GGCAATGCGACTCTTCACTTTCTTGAGGGTCCGGCGCGGCACCGCGCCGAAGTGCGCATCTTTCTGGCAAAAGAGATCCGCCGGCGGGGCGTCGGGTCGCGCATGTTGCAAGCTTTAATTGAACTCGCAAAAAGGCGCAGCATCTACCTGATCGAAGCCCAAATTATCAACGACCAGACAAGCGTCATTAAATCATTCCAGAAGCTGGGTTTTGAATTGAAGTGCGTCCTGGACGATTATTTCATCT
This sequence comes from Chloroflexi bacterium RBG_19FT_COMBO_55_16, assembly GCA_001795335.1. The sequence goes on along the minus strand of MGOK01000129.1, from coordinate 18,807 downwards.
TACCAGATGGCGAATTGCGGGATGTCGCTCATCTCATCTTGAGGCTGCGGGATTTCGGAGGAGACTTTTAACCGCGATTCGGATCGCTGGGATGCCCGTTATGCCGAGCAGCGCGACGCCTGGCTAAAACGCGGCCCGCGGCAGTTGCTGCTGGATTACGCCCACCTGCTCCCACCCAACGGCATGGCGTTGGACGCCGCGGCCGGGGTGGGCACCAGCAGCCGGTTCCTGGCTGAACGCGGACTGCATGTCATCGCCCTGGATATTTCCCTGGTGGCGCTACGCCTGGCGAAACAGCGTGCGGGCTCCGGATCATTACCCCTGGAAGCAGTCGTCTACAACCTGTCAAACCCGTGGTTTCCAGCGGAAACCTTCGATGTTATCCTAAACTTTCATTTCTTGGAACGCGCGACCTTTCCGATCTACCGCCAGGCGTTAAAGCCGGGAGGTCTGTTATTCTTCGAGACCTTCCAAAAAGCTGAGCAGGACTTGCTCATCCCGGCTTATTACCTGGAGCCAGGAGAACTACTGGCTGCGTTCCAAGATTTTGAAATCATCTATTGGGGAGAAAATGTATTGCCCGCCACGGAAACACACCCCCCGCGGGCCATGGCGCAATTGGTGGCGCGCAAGCAAACATGACTGGAGAATAACGTAGGATTAATCTAAACAATGCTATCCGTGATTTCTTGTGCACAGCGCACGAAGTCCAATACCACGGGCACACTGCGCATGAGCACCGTAAAGTTGCCCTCTAGATGCACCTTGCGGGTCAGCAAAGCCTGCATGACATGCAACTCTCCCTTCATCACCCGCACCATCGTATCGTAGGGAGCCTTGAAGGTAAAGGCTGGCTTTTGCGCGTCGAGGTTATCGACCACATAGGCTTGTCGGCATTTGCCATGCCACAAGTCAAAATACATGACAACCTGCGAGGACAGGGATCCGCTGGGGTCGATGATTAAATAGATATCTCCCTCCCAATTGCGAGCGATCTCACCATATTGAGCATCGTGGTTGAGCTTGTCCATAAAGGCCTGTGTCCATTGGGGAGTGGGGAACTTCGCCATTTTTTCCTCTGCCAGATCAAATCCCTTGCATAATTTGCCAAGATAGTCTATGCTTAATGATACCACCGCCCTGAGCAACCTGCGTTGTTAAAAAAAACAAACCGCCTTACGGCGGTCAGTGCGCTGGGTGGGAGTTGAACCCACACGCCTTGCGGCACATGGCCCTCAACCATGCCTGTCTGCCAATTCCAGCACCAGCGCAAAAGCACTGGTATTATAACCGCCTAACGGTACCTGTCAAGTCGAGGCGGTTTCTACAAGTACAAAGACCGAAGCGGTTTTGAGCGAGTGAAACTCACTCAAAACCCACAATAAAGGAGTAATCTATGCGCATCGTCTTGGACGCCATGGGAAGCGATGATTGCCCTGAACCAGAGATGCGGGCTGCTCTGCAAGCAGTCAAACAGTATCCCGACGAGATTATCCTGGTAGGGCCGGAAGAACGCCTCCGACCGCAGCTCTCAGCGGCAAACGGTACGGCCTCTCGCATTCGCATCGTTCACGCTCCCGAGGCGATCACCATGGACGATAAGGGCCTCAAATTGGCTTTGAAAGCCAAACGCCCGAGCTCCAGGAATTCTATGGCGGTAGGAATCGACCTGGTGAAGAATGGACAGGCGGAGGCCTTCGTCACCGCCGGCAACACCGGCGGAGCGCTGGCTACCGCCTATTATCGCTTGGGCATGATCAAAGGCGTGGAACGCCCGGCCCTGACCGCCCTGTTCCCAGTCAAGGACGGATATTGCGTCGTCCTGGATATTGGCGCCAACCCAGATTGCAAGCCCGAACACCTTTACCAGTTCGCCATCATGGGAAGTGTGTATGCTGAAAAAGTGCTTAAAATTCATGCCCCGCGCCTCGGTTTGCTCTCGAACGGCGAAGAAGCTGGCAAAGGCAACCAGCTCATAAAGGAAACTTACCCCCTCCTGGAGTCCAGCCAGCTGAATTTCATCGGGAACCTGGAGGGCAAGGAACTCTTTGGCGGACAGGCCGACGTCGCCGTAACCGATGGTTTCACCGGCAACATCTTGCTCAAATCGAGCGAGGCAGTCGCCAAGCTGATCACCGACATCCTGCGCCAGGAATTGATGGGCAGCCTGCGCACCAAAGTAGGCGGATTGCTGGCGAAACCGGCGTTCAACAACATCAAGCAGATGCTTGATCCAGGGGAGGTCGGCGCGGCTCCCCTGCTGGGGATCGACGGCCTGGTGTTTATCGGTCATGGTCGCTCCGACGCGCATGCTCTGGTCAATGCCATTCGCGTTGCCCGGCAAGCAGTCGAAGCAGATTTGTTGGGAGCTTTGCGCACCGCCATCGCTGAACGCCTGGCCAGCACTCCGATGAAAGAGGCTACGTGAACCGTCCGCGGGTCGTTATCACCGGCATTGGCGCCATTTCTCCCCTGGGCACCACGCCCGATCTGCTCTGGGAAGGCTTGATCCAGGGTAAGTCAGGCATTCGCCGCATCACCCAGTTTGACCCAACCGATTTACCATGCCAGATCGCCGGGGAAATCCCCGATTTTCACCCCGAAGACTATATGGACAAGAAAGAAGCCCGCCGCATTGCCCGCTCCTCCCAAATCGCCCTGGCGGCGGCGATCGATGCGGTCAAAGACGCTGGCCTGGAAGGCACGATGCCCGAACCGGAGCGCGCCGGCGTTTTCTTCGGCACGGCTATTGGTGGACTCGATGTGATGGACGAGGCGGTCAAGATCTACCAGGCTAAAGGTTTCGAACGAGTAAGCCCCTTTGCGCTGCCGTCCTCCATCCCAAACATGCCAGCTTTTATGATCAGCCAACAGTTCAAGTGCCTGGGTCCGAGCAACACTATCACCACCGCCTGCGCTACGGGCACCCAAGCCATAGGGGGAGGAGCAGAGCTGATCCGGCGGGGCGTAGCAGACATCGTGATCACCGGTGGAACGGAAGCTCTGATCCGTGACTTCGTCTTCGTAGGGTTCATCGCCATGCGCGCCCTGCCGGTGAACTACAACGACCGACCAGGAGAAGCCTGCTGTCCCTTCGACGCTAACCGGGAGGGATTTGTGTTCTCCGAGGGAGCCGGCGTGCTGATCCTCGAAAATCTGGAACACGCCCGGCAACGTGAAGCGCGCATTTACGCCGAAGTGGTTGGCCATGCCGCCTCAGCAGATGGTTATCATATGGCAGCCCTTGACCCAGATGCGGCTGGACCTGCCCGCGCCATGCGTTGGGCACTGATGGATGCTGGATTAAGACCAGAAGAGATCGATTACATCAACGCGCATGGCACCGGCACAAAGCAGAACGATGCCACCGAAACGCGCGCCATTAAAGCTGTCTTCGCTGAAAACGCTTACCAGGTGCCGATCAGTTCCACCAAATCGATGATCGGACACGCCATGGGAGCCTCAGGAGCATTAGAGGCCATCGCATGCGTCAAGACTATTGAAAGCGGGTGCATCCACCCGACGATCAATTACAAAACCCCCGACCCCGAATGCGACCTCGATTATGTGCCAAATACAACCCGGCAGGCAACCGTTAACACGACTCTGTCCAATTCCTTCGGCCTGGGAGGACAGAACGCCTGCCTGGTACTCAAACGCTACCAGGCCTAATCTTATCCCAATGATTGGAAACCTTGTATGGAAATATTCACGAATGAACCCCTAATCCGCCGCAACGCCCGCATCGGCCAGATCAGCAGCATCGCTGGACTGGTGGTGTTGGGAGGCGGCATGTACATCTCTTTTGCCAAGCCACAGTTGTTTAATATTTCGATGATCGCTCTGTTGCTTGGCTTTGCCCTTTCACAAGTCGGGATCTACTTCGGCAATCGCTGGAGCCGCCGCCCTCGCCCAGATGAGGTGCTCAACCAGGCACTCAAGGGGTTGGATGGACGATTCAACCTGTACCACTACCGGACAGCCACAGGGCACCTGCTGGTTGGACCGGCGGGAATTTGGGTGTTGATGCCCCGCTCCATCCGCGGCACCATCTTATACGATGAAGCCAAGAATCGCTGGCGGCAGAAAGGCGGCAACCTGTACCTTAAAATCTTTGCCCAGGAAGGCCTGGGGCGCCCCGATCTTGAAATTGGCGGTGAGGTGGACGCAGTGACCCGTTATTTAAAAAAACTGCTCCCCGAGCGCGAATTTCCGCAAATCCAGGCAGCCCTGATCTTCACCAACGAAAAAACTGAGGTGGAGGCAGACAACGCCCCTATCCCGACATTGCAGGCCCGCAAGCTCAAGGAACTTATCCGTAAAACAGCGAAGGGCAATCCGATCTCACTAGATTTGGTTAAAGAAATCCAACAGGCGTTGCCAAGCTAACAACGAATTAATTTCCCTACTTAAGAATGAAGAGCTCCCACGCCCGATGCATTGGACGTGGGAGCTGCTCCTATTCAATATACGAAACGACGCCTGGCAGGTGTGTCTGCTAAAGCCGTGCGGTGAATTCTGGCTCTAAGATAATCGTCGCCGGAATTAACCTTTGAGGAAAGCCTCCAGGGCATCCCGGCTGATCCGATAAGCATTGCCCAGCTTGCGGGCTTTCAGATCTCCAGCCTGAATAGCGGCCATGACATCCTCTTCGGAGACTTTCAAAAAAGACGCCGCTTCGGCGGGGGTCATCACGTCTGGAACGCCGCCACTGGGAGCACCGCCACCGGAAGGCGTACCGGCTCCCGCACCTGCAGCCCCGCCCGCGCCGGTCATCCCCTGCAAAGATTGGCCAAGCACATTGCCGATGCCCATGCCGGCTCCGATACCAGCCGTCAGGCCAGCCCCACCGCTTGGGTTTTGGGCAGCATCGCGCATGGCATCCGCCGCCTGCAGCTGGGTGTAGGTCTGCATATCCAGCATACCCATGGCGCGCAGTTCCTCCGCTGACTTGGTGGAAGGCTTGAGGTTCTCGATATAAAACACCTTCAGCGTCAGGCCAATGGCAGCAAAGTCGTCTTGAGCTTTCGCACGCACCCCTGCTCCCAATTCCTCGGTCAAAGCGAGCAGTTCTGTTACTTTGTTAGTCTGCGCTGTCTCTGCAAGTAAATCCTGCAACTTGGAGAGCAGCATGGAGCGCATCCGGCTTTCTATATCGTTAGTGCGGAAGATCCCCTGCGCGCCGACGATTTGGGTAACAAACTGCTGCGGGTCTTTCACCTGGAAGCTGTAGCTTCCGAACCCCTGCAACAATGCCACTCCCAGCCCCATATTTGGGTTGCTGACGATGATCGGTTGTGCTGTGCCCCATTTACGGTCGGCGAACTCACGCATCGAGACAAAATAGACCTCTGCCGGGAAGGGCGTCCGCTCGCTGAACGCCTTGCCGACCCAGTTGATGATGAGAGGGATATTCGCCGTGGCTATCGTATGCCGGCCGGGGCCAAAAACGTCCAGAGCATTGCCATCGCGGAAAAACACGGCTGC
>MGOK01000129.1:0-13276 GCA_001795335.1 Chloroflexi bacterium RBG_19FT_COMBO_55_16 | reverse complement strand
CCGGTCCAGTCTCTGGGAAGCGATGCACGATCTCCTCGCGCATCTCGTTTGGGTATTCGACCACATCAAAAATTCTGGCCATAGTTATCTCTCCTGCTTACATACTTTAATTAATATCTATCATTCAGGTGGTTATCTTCAAGGCTTAGAGGATTGTCTATGCCCCGAGGATGACCATTTCACGCCGGTCGAAGGTCTCGACACATTCCTGAGCCTTCGTCTGAAGGTTGCGGATCGCAGCTGGCAATCCATCCGTCCCGACAGAGGCTTCCACGTTGTCTATGGCATGGCCGATTTCGTCAGTCAAGCCCAGCATGGCGGCATCATATTCATAAAGTTTGGCAAGTTCCTCTTCATTAACATCGACTGCATCGAACAGACCGGAATAGCCTCTGGAAGCCGTGCGTACCCGGTCGGCGAAGGTGCGCAACTTGATCGCTGCAGATTCCAAATCATCCACATAGGAGATCGCACCCTGGTTGATGAAATCTCGCTGCAGACCCGACACGCGCCCCTCAAGCTCACGGAAGCGATCGAAAATTGTATCCCGGATCAGTTTGTCCGAGTCGCGCCGTTTCTGCCGCTCCACATAACCGCCAAATCCAGGGATCTTGCTTAGGATCTTTTTAAACGGATCCATATCCTCAGTCACTTTTCCAAAGACTTGATCTTTAAAGTCATCCATAGTCATCTCCTTTATTAGTCGGTAAGTCAGATGGTCAAATCAGTCGGACGATGTTTTTGCGTGGCCCAAAAAGTTCGAGCAGCTTCTAAATTAACGAATGGCGTCCGTTCGTCTGGATTATAGCCTCTCTTGCCCTCGAACGCAACATTTAAACCGATATTTAGTCCTTCTCGCGACCATGAAGATCCAAATTATAATGTGGCTAATAATTTTTCCTGTTTTCCAATTTATCTTCTTCCTGTACCCTTTCCACCCATGCCTGCCTCCGACCAAGGCACTTCATCTGACCGCTACACGCTTATCCCGCGTACATTGATTTTCCTGACTCGGGGTGACTTTATCCTGTTGCTCAGAGGGGGGTCACACAAACGTCTTTGGGCGAACCAGTACAACGGCATCGGCGGCCATATCGAACGCGGGGAGGATATCCTGACCGCCGCCCGGCGTGAATTATCCGAGGAGACCGGGCTAGCGATTGAAGACTTATGGCTGTGCGGCGTCATCACGGTGGATGTCGGCGAAAGGCCTGGCATCCTCATCTTCGTGCTGCGAGGTGAGCTGGATCAGGATGCGTCCCTTGCGGAGGGCCGATTGGTCGCCTCCCCCGAGGGAAGCCTGGAGTGGGTGTCCGTCTCGCAAGTCTACAATTTACCGCTGGTGGAAGACCTGCCCACACTGTTGCCACGCGTACTGGCAGCCCGGCGTAATTGTGCGCTTATCTTCGCTCAATACGCTTACCATGAGGATAGATTGTTGATTAAGTTCAGCGACTCGCCAAACCCATTATAAGGCCATCAGGACATTATCTAACTCAATTCACGCTTTGCGACTTTTTCCCGCGTTCAGCGTATATAGTTTATAAGGAGAGTGATATGTCCACCCAATCACAAGATAAAAAAGTCGCGTGGTATTTATGGCCTTTCTGGGCTATCTGGCGGTTGTTGGCCTGGATCGTCGGCCTGACCGGGAGACTCATCGCGGTCGTTTTGGGCCTGGCGCTACTGATCGTAGGAGTAATCCTGTCTGTGACCGTCATCTTGCTGCCGGTCGGCATCCCCTTGATCATCTTCGGCTTCCTATTAACAATCCGCGGCTTGTTTTAAATCTTCCTCCGGTAGTGCTGATCACTTAACGAGCGCAGGCGTTGCGCAGCCAGCTCAGGCGTCAAGTCGCGCTGCGGCGTGGCCAACATCTCGAATCCCACCATGAATTTACGCACGTTGGCTGAGCGCAGCAGCGGTGGGTAAAAGTGGGCGTGCAGATGCCACTCAGGATACTCCGAGCCATTCACCGGGGCCTGGTGAAAGCCCATCGAGTAGGGGAATGAAATTTCAAACAGGTTATCGTAGCGCGCAGTCAGGCGGCGGATGATGTCCGCCAAGCTGGCGATTTCGTCCGTTTCCAGGCTGGTCAGCGCGGGGATATGACGGTTGGCAAGGAGCAAGACTTCGAACGGCCATACCGCCCAAAACGGCACCAGCGCCGTAAATTGCTCGTTAGCCACCACCACGCGTTCCCCAGTCCCCTTCTCTGCTGCTAATGTATCACACAGCAGGCAGGACTCTCGCTGAGAAAGATATTCCGTCTGGGCGATCAATTCCCGAGCTGGTTCGTTGGGGATATGGCTCGTCGCCCACACCTGGCTATGCGGATGGGGGTTGGAGGCGCCCATCATCGCCCCCTTATTTTCAAACACCTGGACATAGCGAACAAAGTCCTGGGTGGCGAGAATGTAAGTTTGATCGATCCACGTCCGGACGACGGTTTCAACTTCGGCTTGCGAGAGTTCGGGTAAGGACAGATCATGCCGGGGGGAGAAACAAACCACGCGGCAAAGGCCAAATTCGGGTTCAGCGATTAGAAGGGAATCATGAAACGCGAAGGGTGAAACGTTAGTGCTATCATCCGTCGACGGCGCCTCTTCTGGTTTCAACAGCGCCGGAAAATCGTTGTCAAAGACAAAGGTGGAGGTGTAATCCGGATTATGTTGTTGCCCCGCCCGGGCGTTGCGCGGGCATAAATAACAGGTAGGATCATAATCAGGCAGGTTTTCTTGCGGCGCTTTTTCCACCTGCCCCAGCCAGGGACGTTGGGCGCGATGGGGAGAAACGAGCACCCACTCGCGCGTCAGGGGATTATAACGGCGGTGAGGGAGATTTAGATCCATCGGGCAAAGCCTGATAAAAGATCAATAGTGTGCTGCCATACTTCCGCCGGTCGAATTCAACCAGGTTTTGCAGCTCGACAAGTTCAATTTCACGTGGGTGAATTTGGACGATCACCCAGGCATCCGCAGTAAGCCAAGCTGAGTGGGCGTCCAGGCTCAACAAGGCTCTTTTCCAGAGGCCTTTATATTGAGGTGGGGCGATATAGACATAGTCAAAGGTACGTTCGGGCGCTCCGCGCAGCAAAGCGAAAGCATCGATTCGCCGCACTTCCCCCCGCTCAGTGAGGTCTGTACTAACCAGATTTGCGCGTACAGTCACCACGGCCTGCTGGTCGAGATCGACGAAAAGGGCATAGGCTGCCCCCCGACTGAGAGCTTCGATCCCCACCCCGCCGGTTCCAGCGAATAAATCCAGCATCGCAGCCGATTGGATATCCGCTCCGATGATATTGAAAAGAGATTCCTTAACCCGATCGGTGATCGGGCGGGTAGAGCTGCCAGGGACTGAACGCAGCTTCCGGCCGCCAGCTTTCCCTGCGATGACGCGCAATCCAGTCATGAAGACGACAAAGATTCAACGCTCCTACGCGCCGCCCAAATATTGCCCCGGGGGGCAGTGATAGGTAGAACGCAGCCTGTGCCAAGGATAAACCGCTGGCCACTTGTTGCCGTGATGGCATCGCGCGCCTCAGCGGTGACCTGCTCCGGCGTGCCCAGCACCATGCTCTCCCAACGACGCAGTCCGCCGCACAATAGACCAGAAAACAGCCTTTGAGCTTCGGCCAGGGGTGGCGGCGTTTCCCGATCATGCCAGTTGATGGCCGCCACGGGGTAGTCCAGAAAACGGTCAAACATAATTTCCTCGCCGTGCAGGTGAAGCATATTCAGCCAAAATTCCTGGGCCGGCTCGAGCACCTGGAGATCATAACCCCGACCGAATTCTTCATACTCCTGATCTGAAAGTAAACCATATTGGGCATGCTGCACAGCATAGAAAATCCCGGCAATACCCGTCTGTCGCGCCGCGGCAATAAATCGTTGCGTACTCTCGGCGATAACCTTCAAGCCGGTATTGACGGCTTGCGGATAACGCCGGATGTGCACCAATAATGCCTCTCGACCAACCAAATTCTTCGCCTGAGCCAGGGGGCTAAAAATCGTCTGGATTACAGGCACATCAGGTCCGAGCTCGACTACGATTTGACGCAGGCAGGTAATTTGATCTGCCAGATGGCCTTTATAAGGGTCAAGCACCGGCAGGCGTTCCCAATCCTCGGCTCGACGGATAACCCTTTGGGTATAGTCGCGGGTGCCTTCCACGGCACCTCGCCACTCGTCGACTGCGCCCCAATCCTTCACACAGAAAGAAGAGGCGGGGGTTACCTTGACCAGGTCGAAGTCATATACGCGCTGAAAATCCACCACGGCAGCTCCCAGGCTGTCAGGCGTCTGGTCATCGACAGGGAAATGCCGCCATAAAGCAACCGGGGGACGGTCGATCGCTCCCCCAGCCAGGCAGGCCTCGAGGCGCTGGCGATGGGTCAGATGCGATGCCAAATCTGCTCCTCCAGGTTCCAGTCTCCTAAAGAGAGCTCATTGATGTGACCCATCGAGAGGCGGTGAAGCATTTCTGTAGTGGAGTGATCTTCCACTTTACCTGCATCCAGCAACTCAACCGCTTTCTTGAACGCCTCGATCGCCTCAGATTTCCTTCCCTGTGCCTTCAGCACCAAACCCAAGGCGTAGTGGGTATCGATCGTATCAGGGGCTAACGCCAGCGCTCGCCGGAAATCCTGCTCAGCGCGATCCTCCTGGGCGCGAGAATGATAAGCCCATCCCCGACGCAAATAACCAGCCAGATCGTTCGGCTCGGGCATCTCATTCGGATCCAGGGGAATGGATTCGGCTTTCTCTATCGACTTTTTCTTAAAGGGGTTCACAAATTTCATGGTTCAGTGCTCCTGAGCGTTGGATTGGGTTGAGGGTTGTGTTTAGTATAGCAAAAATTTCGCATTATTCAACCCCTGCTTGGGAACGATATCCGGGATTAATAAACGATCACCCTTCATCGTCAGAAAACGCGAAGGCATCCAACGTGGGCATTATATCGGGCATCTCATCTAGCACATCAACGGTTTCATATTTCAATTCGGCCATCAAAGGCGGCAGAGGCACGGTCGCCGGGGGGATAAAACGCGCGGGCGCTGGCGGAGGAGTCCTCTGCGGATGGTCGAATTCCTCGGCTCGCCGGCGCAGAATTCGCCAGTCCTGGCTGAACCAACCAACGTACTGCCCAAAAACGGAATATACCTGTTTATCCAACGTCGCCCATCCGATCCATTCGCCAACCGCGTTGAAAATATAGGGATAGATCAAAAAGCCACCGGTTGCACCGGAAGTAGTGTAGAGGGGAATAGGTGAAGTAGGCATCTCTAGAATTATTCTTTAAGATCAGATATGCAATATTTGAAAAGGGAAGTGCGAAAAATGATGGGTAACTCGTAATAGGTAAATTATTTGTCTACATCGCTGTAGGTCCAATAGCGGTTAATGAAGAAATTCCAGAACATCACTATGATCACCGCGATGGCTAGCGCCAGGTTCTCACCGAGCAGTTTCGCGGTGATAAACCCAACTGGGATAAGAGATAGGTTTTCAAACATAACTTCCAGCGGGGTCTCTAATAGCGCGATGATCGGTGTGCGAATAATTAAGCCAATAACGCTGACGACTGAGAACTGTACCAGCTGCTGTGTTACCGGCTTGGCGCGCGAGTCGGGATAAGTCCAATAGCGGTTCCAGGTGAAATTACTCAGGATGGCAGCCATGAACGAGAAGATGCTCGCCAAGACCGTCGAAATACCCATTGCAGACGAGAGCAGGTTAAATGTTCCAAAATCGACCACCGCTCCGACCACGCCGACGAACGCAAACCGTAAGAAGCGACTCCTTTCCTGGGGGTTTGTTAATATCGATGTCACGATCATGCCAGGCCTAATTTCTCCTTAAAATATGGGATCGTCCTTTGGAGTCCTTCTTCGAGGCTCATCTTCGGCTCCCAGCCCAGGATTTGCTGGGCGCGGGTGATATCCGGCTGGCGGCGCTGTGGATCACTCATGTCACGCGCCTCGGGCTTGAAAACGATGCCAGCCGGGTTGTCTGTGAATTCATTGATGGTTTGAGCAAATTCCAGGATCGTCGTCTCCACTTCATTTCCGATATTAACTGGCAGATGCTCATTTGAAAGCAGTAATCGATAAATGCCTTCGATCAGGTCGTCTACATAGCAAAAGCTGCGCGTCTGTGAACCATCCCCATAGACCGTGAGGGGCTGTTTCAGCAGCGCCTGCTGTAGGAAATTGGGGACAACGCGCCCGTCATCCACATGCATGCGCGGCCCATATGTATTAAAAATCCGCACGATACGCGTGTCGACATTATGAAAGCGGTGGTAGGCCATGGTCAAGGCCTCGGCGAAGCGCTTGGCTTCGTCGTACACCGACCGGGGACCGATTGGATCAACATGTCCCCAGTAATCCTCCGTCTGCGGATGTACGAGCGGGTCTCCGTATATCTCGCTGGTCGAGGCCAGGATGAAGCGAGCATTCTGGGCGCGGGCCATGCCTAGCGTGTTGTGCGTGCCCAATGCACCGGCTTTCAAGGTCTGGATCGGAAGGTTCATATAGCCGAATGGGGATTTTGGATTCGGGCTGGCTGGTGAGGCAAAATGCATTATCGCGTCGATTTTACCTGGCACGAAGATGAAATCCGAAACATCGTGCCGGATGAACAAGAATCTGGGATGGCCGGTCAGGTGAGCAAGGTTGTTTGGGCTACCGGTAACGAAATTATCCATCCCAACCACCTCATGCCCCTCGGCAAGTAATCTGTCGCACAGGTTAGAGCCAAGAAATCCAGCCGCTCCTGTAATCAAAACGCGCATTTTTAATATTCCTCCGGTGTTCACTTCCAATCCACCCGGCTTGTCAGGCCATCACCGGTAACCTGCCAGGCTTCCCCGGTGAGGCTGTCAACCAGCCACAAATTATCCTGGTATATGACGGCCAGGGCGTGCCCTTTCCCAGCCTGCAGCGGTTGCGGCGACCAGACTACTCTCTGCGGTTCAAGGCCACCAGCTCCTTCAACCGGAAAAAGCACCCGGCGATTAGAACCGTCCCGGTCCATCACCATCAGGCGGTAACGGCTGCTTTCGCTTTGAGCAGGGAAGGCTGCCTGCAGATAAGCCACCTCGAAAGCGCGCTCCCCGGAGGGTGACTCATCAAGCGGGGAAGTAACCGGGTAAGCGAACATACCCACATCCGGGACAATTACCAGGGGATCACCTTGCGTCGGATCGGCAGCCATCAAATCGAATCGCTGCGCCGCCTCGGGCTGGGATTGAATTACACCGTAAAGAAAATTTCCATCCGGCCCCCAGGCGATCCCAGGAACCCAGGCCCAATCTCCAAAAGTTTGCAAGGGGGTATACTCCTCCAGCGGCGTCAGGCTGCTGGTTTGCAAGTCTACTACGCCAATGCTGTCCGGGCGGGCGTATCCCAGCCGCAAGCCATCTGGAGCCCAGGTAAAGTTGGTGCCCCACCAACCGTATAAGCCGCCCATATTGACTTCCATAACAACCGGCAATTGGCGGATGAAGCCGGTCGAGCTGAAAGTGAGCAGCGCCAGATCGTTGTTAGCCTGCCAACCTGGAGCGCCTGGACGGGGTTCAACAGTCGAGAAGGCGACCGTGAGCACAGAACCTGGCTTCCAGTCAGCGAAATGCACCACATTGGCTATCCCTAAATCGACCGGTTCGCTGGTGCCTTCCGCCACTGGGGCTGCCCACAAGGTGTTGATAGTATTCTCATCTTCCGAACGGCGCGTGTACAACAACCAGCTCCCATCGGGAGAGAGCGAGAACACCCGTCCGTCAAGATCGCCGGACGTGATAATTTGGCGGCGCTTGGCAGTCGTTTCCTCCATCACCCACGCATCTCCGTCCACCAGGTAGGCGATTCGCCCCACGATGGTCAAAGGCGCAAAAGGTTTTTGCACGCCGACCATCTTAATCTGAGGCACAGCCTCCTTCACGGTGACCGTCTTAACCCGGCTACTCGATACTTCTTCTCCATCTTCGACAATCCGACGAATGGTGATTTCCTGTAATCCGTTTTCCCCCAATTGGAGCCAATATTCCTGCCCCTCAGGCAAGGATTCGTTGCGCAGCACCTGGCTCTCATATGGGACAACAACCTGCTCGATGGTGAACTCCTCTTGCACTCGGATCAAGCGCACTTCTGAGCCTTCCCCCAACACGGTATAGGCCGGTGGATCGGTGCGGTCGAGGGGGCTCGCGATAATCCCGGCAGCCTTCAGAGCATCATCAACCGTACTTCCTGCTGGAACCTCGACATCGAGAGTCCCTCCATCGGCCGATAAATGAACTCTGATATTCGCTTCGGCTACCTGGGGTGCGGTACAACCCGCTATAATTAATATGGCACCCAGCAATACCAATGTGCGGAGAACGCCTGGGTGATATAATCTCATCCCATGATCACCTGGCATGCCCTTTGATGGTCATCAAGCCATCCGCGATGACCAGGCTATCGATAAAGATGTTGGGCGCCAGCGCCTCGAGCTGCTGGTTGAATACCTGGTTTAGGCTGGCTTCAACTTCGGTAACGATGTCACTCGGCAGCGGGATGGGGCCGACTTTGGCGGAAACAACCTTGAAGTTTGCCCGCCCGGCAGCGTCAACTCGCGGTTCGATGACGACCATCCCCTCAGCCGCTATGGTCTCGCTCTTTACCTTCCCAAAGACCTGCATTTGCCCATCGCGCAGGTACACCTGGGGATCGCTGATAAACTGTTGGTCACTTTTCTGCAGTTCAAACGCCAGTAAGGAGGTGACCTGAGCTTCATCAATCACCAGGTCGACTGCCCCGCTTTTAGCAGCCCCTTCCAGGGCAGCTTGTGCAGTCTCTTCCAGGCTTTGGGCGGCTTCTGTGGAAACCGGGATGGTCGGAAGAGACTTTGAGCGGTAAGAACCCAGGTTGCACGCCAGGGAAAACGCTACTAAAACGAATATAATTAGCCAAAATCTGTAAGTACGTTTCATTCTATCTATTATCCTATACCCCGACTAAATATGGTCTTCACCAGGGTATTAAAGAGACGACTTCAATAACAACAAAGTTCCTGCCAATTTTCAACCCCTGATTATAGCATGTCTGAAAACATACACCCACAAAGTCCACAGGATTTGAAAGCTCCCCTGGAAGCGCTGCTGTTCGTCGCTCCAGGCCCCGTCACCGCAGCGCAGCTGGCCGCAGCACTGGAAATCACTACCGCTGAAGTGGAGGCCGGTCTGGCGCAACTGGGCGAAGAGCTCCAAGGGCGCGGGCTGCGCCTGCAACGCCACGCTGGCCAGCTGCAACTCACTACAGCTCCCGAGATGGCCCCTTTAGTCGAGCGTTTCCTCGGGCTGGAAGCCACCAGCCACCTGAGCCGGGCGGCTCTCGAAGCGCTGGCAATCGTCGCCTACCAGCAGCCGGCCACGCGGCCTCAGTTGGATGCGATCCGCGGCGTGAACAGCGACGGCGTGCTAAAGAGCCTGCTAAGCAAAGGCCTGGTGCAAGATGTGGGCCGCGCCGAGGGGCCTGGCAGGCCGATCCTTTACGCGACGACGTCGGATTTCCTGCAGCATTTTGGGTTGAACAGCCTGGAAGAGCTGCCACCGTTGGAAGAAGAGCAAGATAGAGGGGGAGTTGGAGAGTAAGGAAGTGGGGATATTCCTCGGTTATAATATCGCATCAATGGAAGAACGCCTGCAGAAAATCCTGGCTCACGCTGGACTGGGTTCACGCCGCGCCTGCGAAGAGTTGATCTCCGCCGGGCGCGTGCGCGTGAATGGACAGATCGCTGCCCTGGGGAGTAAGGCAGACCCCACCAAGGATAAAATCGAGTTCGATGGGCGCACCATCGCAGCCGCCGAGCCACTGGTGTATATCGCTCTGCACAAGCCGCGTGGGGTGCTCTCGACCGTGAGTTCCCCAGAGGCGCGCCAGACAGTGCGCGACCTGGTACTGGTGCCCGGGCACCTTTACCCGGTCGGGCGGTTGGATGTCGACAGCGAGGGACTCGTCCTGCTTACCAATGATGGCGATCTGACTAACCGCCTGACTCACCCGCGCTACGGCCACGAGAAAGAGTACCGCGTCCTGGTCGCACAACACCCGGACGATGAACAACTCCAGACCTGGCGGCGGGGTGTGGTCCTGGAGGACGGCTACCAGACCGCCCCAGCCCAGGTGCGCTCAGAGTCTCTGGCCGGCAAAGGCGCCTGGCTGCGGGTAATCATGCGCGAGGGGCGCAAGCGCCAGATTCGCGAGATCGGCTCCCGTCTCGGCTTGCCAGTGGTAAAGATTATCCGGGTGCGCATCAGCAACTTAACTCTTGGCTCGTTGAAGCCCCGTCAGTGGCGTTACCTCACCCCTCAAGAGATCGCTGCCCTGAAGGGGAAAACTGATCGCACCACGAAAGCCATACAGAACACCAGCAGGATTATCCGATCAGTCGATAAGCGCAGTGGTACCAGCAAGTCAGCAAAGCGACGCCCGCGCCCCATTAAAAAAGGAAGAAAACCTTGATCATATTAGCGGAGGAGTAAGAACAAGGACCATTTATGGATAGTATGCCACCAGCCCCCGATCAGGAGAACACCTCTTTCTTAGACGTTCCAATCACCAGCCGGATTGCGTTGAACTGGCAATCCTTGCTGTTTATCGCCATCTTATTAGCGACCATCCTGAGTCGTCTCTATCTCCTCGGGGAACGCGTCATGAGCCACGACGAGACCTCGCACGTCTATTTTTCCTGGTTGTTCGAACAAGGGCGCGGTTACAAGCACGACCCGGTGACCCACGGCCCGCTCCAGTTCCACCTGATGGCATTGTCTTATTTCCTATTTGGCGACAGCGATTTTACCGCCCGTCTGCCGCACGCCCTGTTCAGCATCGCCACGGTCGCCTTCCTGTGGTACTACCGTCGCTACCTGGGCCGCGTCGGCTGGTTAGTGGCTGCCCTGTTGCTGTTGATCTCCCCCTATATGCTCTACTATGGGCGCTACGCTCGTAATGAATCTCTCGTGACCCTGTTTGGCGTCGTTATGTTCTGGGCCATATTGCGATACTTTGAAAGCGGCGCGCCGCGTTATCTTTACTGGTTCACTGCAGCTATTGTATTGCACTTTGCTACTAAGGAGACCTCGTATATTTATACCGCCCAGGCCCTGGTTTTCCTGGCACTTTATTTCATCTCACGGCTACTCCAGACCCCCTGGCCTCACCGAGAATATCGTAACCGCTTCCTTATGGCGATTATCATCGCCATCCTGCTGTTAGTCGGGGCAACGGGGGTCTTCCTGATAGGAGGTGGAGCTCCCCTTCCCAGTGTTACCGAGACGGTCCTACCTGCCATTCCAGGCGAAGCCCCTCCGCCCAGCGCGCCGGTGCCCATCGCTTCCCTTTTCCTGGCAGCGGGGGGTGTGCTCGTTTTATTGGTTGCGGCTTACTTCTTGATCCGCGGTTATACGTTGCCCAAGCTGCGCGCAGAGCGTTCCCTCGATCTCTTGATCCTGCTTGGCACCCTGGTGCTCCCCTTCCTGGCGGCTATCCCGGTCAAAATGGTAGGCTGGAATCCTATCGATTATTCCTATCAGGGCATGCTCCGCACTGGCGCTTTTCTCATTCCCATTGCTTTAATAGCCATCGGCATTGGTCTGTGGTGGAACCCGCGCCTCTGGTTGGGAAACGCCGCCCTCTACTACTCAATTTATACGGTGTTCTACACCACCGTCTTCACCAACGGGGCTGGTTTCTTCACCGGCATGGTCGGTTCTCTAGGATATTGGTTGGTACAGCAGAGCGTCAATCGTGGTAGCCAGCCCTGGTATTACTACGCTTTCGTTCAAATCCCGATTTATGAGTACCTGCCCGCCCTGGGAAGTCTCCTGGCATTGGGCCTGGCATTCTTTGCCAGGCCGGCGGCATCCGACCCTTCTGAATCGACAAACGATGAGGGATCGTCCGAGATCAATCCCCAGCGATTTACCGTCACCCTGCTTGGCTTCTGGATGATCACCAGCCTGCTCGCTTATTCTTATGCAGGTGAAAAAATGCCCTGGCTGACGGTTCACATTGCCCTCCCGATGATCCTGCTCTCTGGCTGGTCGTTTAGTTACCTGATCGAAAGAATCGACTGGGCAGCCTTACGCGCATGGCGGGGAATTATCGTCCTGGCTTTATTGATCGTATTCCTACTCAGTCTGGCTGGTACACTGGGTTCCCTGCTGGGTACTCTACCTCCCTTCCAGGGAAAGCAATTGGAGCAACTGCAAGCCACCAGCACTTTCCTGTTTTCCATCTTGGTGGCCATTGCCAGCGGGATAGGGTTGGTCTACCTGACAAAGCCCTGGCCGCGCATTCAGGTCGTGCGTTTGTTGGCTTTGACCATCTTCGCGAGCCTTGGCCTGCTCACAGCACGCACAGCTTTGGCAGCCTCTTTCATTAACTACGATTACGCCATCGAATATTTGGTCTATGCGCATTCCGCACCCGGATCAAAATTGATCCTTGCGCAGGTGGAAGACATCTCTAAACGCACCACCGATGGGCTGGACATCGTTGTCGCTTATGACGATGTTACCACTTACCCCTTCTGGTGGTACCTGCGCAATTACCGCAATGCCCGCTTTTTCGGGGCGAACCCGACCCGGGATTTGCGTGAAGTGCCCATCATCATCGTCGGAGATAGCAATTTCACCAAAATTGAGCCCGTCGTAGGTCAGGCCTTCTATCCCTTTGACTATATCCGCATGTGGTGGCCCAACCAGGACTATTGGAGCCTAAAATGGAGTAGCATTGATGCCGAGCGAAGAAGAGATTGGGCAGCCTCGCAGCCAGAAGGTACCCCCACCACCTCCACGCCTCCCATGACGCTGGCCGAGTACTTCCAGCGAGTCTGGACCCACATCCAGCCTTTCTTCACCAACCCGGCCGTGCGGGAAGCGGTGTGGGATATCTGGTTCAACCGCGACTTTACCAAGTGGGGCGCAATTAAAAAAATCGACACGAGCCTGCCCAACTGGCAACCTTCTGCCTCGATGCGCATGTATCTCCGCAAGGACCTAGCAGCCCAGATCTGGAATTATGGGGTTGGACCCAGCACACAGGAGGTGGTGGTCGACCCTTACGAGGGTAAGGAAGTCACCCTGAACGCGGACAACATTATAGGAATGGACGGTACAGAAGCTGGCCAGTTCAAGCGTCCGCGCGACCTGGCCTTTGCACCGGACGGCACCCTGTACGTCGCCGACACCGAAAACCACCGCATTCAGCATCTCGACCGCACCGGCCGCCCCC
>MGOK01000128.1:15440-25939 GCA_001795335.1 Chloroflexi bacterium RBG_19FT_COMBO_55_16 | reverse complement strand
CTCGACATGTATAAGGTACGCGATTGGATTTATTATGGGGGTGGATCGGACCGCAAAGACGCTCGTCAAGCGCGCCTGATAGAGCACAACGGCAACCGCCTGGCTTTTATCGGCTGTAATGCCAAAGGAGGGGGATACGCTACGGCCAGCGAGACGCAACCCGGGGCAGTGGCTTGCGATTATGACTGGATGACTCAGGAGATCGCTCGCTTGCGGGAAGATGGTTACCTGGTCATCGCCACCTTCCAGCACTTCGAATACTATACTTACCGGGCGCAGCCCGACCAGGTGGAGGATTTCCGCAGCATGGCGAAGGCTGGTGCGGTAATTGTAAGCGGTAGCCAGGCACACCAACCGCAGGGAATGGAATTCTTTAAAGGCGCATTCATCCACTATGGGCTTGGCAACCTGTTTTTCGACCAGTATCATTACTGTACGGATAATGCTTGCGACGATGCTTTCATCGATCGCCATGTCTTTTATGATGGCCGGTATATCGGTACGGATTTAATCACAATCGTTTTTGAAGACTATGCTCGTTCGCGCCCGATGACTGAGGAAGAACGGATGCGGCTGCTGGAGACAGTTTTTGCGGCAAGCGGGTGGTGATAGAGGATGAACGACGGAAGAAGAAGAACAGAAGGCGAAGGATGAAGGCGGAAGAATGATAGATGGTGGATGAAGGATGGTAGAGGTGAATGAAGGAAGACACAGGAGGTAAATCATGGGACTTAAGCCAGATCATTGGATCCGCAAGATGGTGCAAGAAGTTGGCATGATCGAGCCTTTCGCCGATAGTCAGGTGCGAAACGGCGTGATTTCATACGGTGTTTCCTCATATGGATACGATATCCGCGTGGCCGACGAGTTTAAAATCTTCACGAATGTCTTCTCGGCAATTGTCGACCCGAAAGACTTCGACCCAAAGTCGATGGTGGATTTCAAGGGAGAGGTGTGCGTGATCCCCCCAAACTCATTTGCCCTGGCGCGTACCGTAGAATATTTTCGCATCCCCAGGAAAGTATTAACGATCTGTGTGGGAAAGTCGACCTATGCCCGGTGCGGCATTATCGTCAACGTGACCCCCTTCGAACCCGAGTGGGAAGGGTTTGTCACCCTGGAGATTTCGAACACTACCCCATTACCCGCCAAGATTTACGCCAATGAAGGTATTGCCCAGGTCTTGTTTTTCGAAGCTGACGAGATGTGCGAGTCATCCTACGCAGATAAGAAAGGCAAGTATCAGAAGCAGCAGACAATCGTTTTGCCAAAGTTGTAACGAAGAGCATATTCTCGGATCAAGTTTCACGCTTCTCTTTTTATGAGTTTGAGCTATGACCGATCCTTTCGCCCATCGAGTAACCCACCTTAAGGAGGAAGGCGCTTACGCGGTGCTGGCACGCGCCCAAGAGTTGGAAGCTCAAGGGCGGGACATTATCCACCTGGAGATCGGGCAGCCTGACGTTCCAACCTTCCCACACATCAGCCAGAGAGGGAGCGAGGCGATCGGCGCCGGTCAGACGCGCTATAACCCGCCGATGGGCGTACCGGAATTACGCCAGGCCATCTCCGTTGACGCCGGGACACGCCGCGGGATAAACATCCACCCTGAGCAAGTCGTGATCGGGCCGGGTGCCAAACCGGGGTTGTTCTTTCCCACACTGGCGTTAGTCGAACCTGGGGACGAGGTGCTCTATCCTGATCCAGGCTTTCCAACCTATCCGGCGATGATCGCGATCGCCGGCGGCGTGCCAGTGCCCGTCCCGCTGCGTGAAGAAAAGAGGTTTTCTTTCGATTTGGAGACTTTCGATCGCCGCCTGACCGATCGCACGCGCCTGATCATCCTTAACTCGCCCGCCAATCCTACTGGTGGGGTGATCCCCCTGCCAGACCTAGAGCACATCGCCAGCGCTGCGATGGCACACAATTGCTGGGTGATCTCAGATGAGATCTACGCCCGGTTAGCCTACGACGGCCAGCAGGTGCCCAGCATCGCCTCGCTCCTCGGAATGGCAGAGCGCACGGTGATCGTGGACGGGTTTTCAAAGACTTATGCCATGACCGGTTGGCGCCTGGGTTATGCAATCATGCCTGAGGCCCTGGCGGAAAGGGTCGGCCTGCTGTTGACGCATTCGATCGGCTGTACCGCTACCTTCACACAATTAGCCGGGATCGAGGCGATCACCAGCAGCCAGGAAATGGTCGAGGCGATGGTGGAAGAATACCAGCGCCGTCGCGATCGGATGGTGGCTGGATTAAACGCTATCCCCGGGGTGCGCTGCCAGGTGCCGCAAGGGGCGTTTTATGCTTTCCCCAACGTGAAAGCCTGCGGGGTGCCAGTGCGTGTTCTGGCAAGCCGCCTGCTCGAAGAGGCGAATGTGGCGGTATTACCGGGGACAGATTTCGGCCAATTCGGAGAAGGTTATCTGCGCCTGTGCTATGCGACCTCGCTTGAGAAGATCGATCGCGCCTTAGAGCGGATCGCGGCTGTGATGTAGGACAAGTTGGCAACCTGTCCTACATCACGGCGAATACCCTATGGTAATCAAGTCTTTTAACTTGTCAAAGGTGGCGGGACCGATACCAGGAACTTGCTGAAGGTCATCGATGTTGGTGAAGGGCCCGTGTTCTTGCCGGTAGGCGATGATTCTTTCAGCGATAACTGGACCAATTCCAGGGAGACTCTCCAGATCATTCTGGATAGCTGTATTAATATTGACCGGGAAAATTGGATCTGGAGGGGATGGGGAGGTCAGATTGCTCCCCTGATCCTGGCTTTCTCCTGTTACCGATTGAGTAAGAGCCTGAGATGCTTGTTTCCAAGGCACCCAAACTCGCTCACCATCCTGCACCAATGCTGCCAGGTTAAGCGGTTCTGCATCGGCCTCCGGAAGCATGCCACCAGCTGCCTGCACGGCGTCTGCCACGCGGCTGCCGTTAGGAAGCGAATAGACACCCGGCTGGGCAACCGCGCCGGTCACGTGGAGGACAAGCGGGGGAGCGGTTGGCGGGGGTGAGAGCTGGATAGGAGCTCCTTCCGGCTGGCCGGTGACCAGGAGCAATAAACCTGCCCCCAGCAAACCGCAGACCACCCCGAAGGCCATCGCCCACCCATTTTTCATTATTCCCTTCCCATATCCGCCGGTGGGAAAATCTGTCCCTTAGATATGAAATCTGTTCAAGCCGGCTGATCGAACAGCAGGCTCAGCCCCAGGCGCTGTCGGCTGGCGTTGACTTGTAGAATACGCACTTGAACACACTGCCCTTCACGAACAGTTTCCTCAGGTTTGACCGTCTCTCCCTCAGGACACATTTCCGAGACATGAATCAACCCGTCCAAGCCATCTTCCAGGCGCGCAAATGCGCCGAATGGTAAGATACTGGTGATCACCGCTTCTACCAGCTGGCCCGGATGATAGCGCATCTCGGCTGTCTCCCAAGGGTTTTGATACAGGCGTTTCAGGCTGAGCGCGACGCGTAACCGCTCACGGTCGACGTTGATCACATAGACTTCAATTCTTTCGCCCACCTTGAGCATGTCGGTTGGATGGCGTACACGTCCCCACGACAGCTCGGAGACATGAATCAGACCCTCCAATCCGCCCAGGTCGACAAAGACGCCAAAATCGGTCAGGTTGGTGACCGAACCGAAGATGCGGTCTCCTGGTTTAAGTGTATCCAATAACACGGTGCGGCGACCTGGTTCGGATAAAGCAGCGCGCTCAGAAAATACAACCCTCCCTCGGTCCGGATCGCATTCGATCACCTTGAGCAGTAGAGTGCAATTCACATATTGGCTCAACAATCGCTCGCGCTCCTCGTCTGATTGAATATTGGGCATGTTCACCAGGTGGGAGACGGGCACAAAACCTTGCAATTCTGCCCCCTCCACAAGCAGGCCGCCGCGATTAAAGCCAGTCGCTTTTAAACTGATAGTCTGATCGCACTCGTATATCTCACTCGCCCGATTCCAGTTTACGTTAATTAGGCGGGATTCTTTTTTTGATCCCGTGGGTGAGGAGGACTTCGCAGGCAGTGAATGCGGCTTCTCCTCCTCCGCTAACAACGCCGTCCACCAGGATTCATCCAAGGGCGGCGGTCCCCCATGCAACTCCCGAGAAAACGATTTATTTACCATTAACTATACCTCGTCTGAATAGTATGCGGATCGGTGCCCTCCATCAAAAACTCTGGGTAAATACTTCTCGTTTTTTCTTGTCTATGATCTGCTCCTCTCTAGCCGTGTGCTCCATTTCCTTAATGGCTTTCGCCACAGATTCAATCGCGACCCGCTGTTTGCGATACAAATCAGCTTCTGACATGGCCAGGCGCATAGCGATCTCGCGCACTTTGCGACCTTCCATGAACTTCATTTCCAGTATATTGTACAGAATCCATTCGCCCGTAAAGCGCCTTTCCCCTTCCGGACGTACTTTTTCGATGGCTTCGTGAAGAATCGCCCGCAGCGCATTCGTGGGGTTGTCTTCGTGGATTTTCAAGGCGTGCTGGACAACTTGCAAGCGAAGGAGTGGGCTTTGAGACAGTTTTGGCCCGCCCCAATAATGGCTCAAGGCATCTTTCACCCACTTGGATAAGTTTTTATCTTCTAACAGTCGTTCGGGGGCGGCAAGCACCTCAGCACCTTCGTAGCGGGCGGCCGCCCGCAGGCGTTGAATGAGGTCTACCTGCGGAGTCAGGACCTCTAAAGAGGTGAAGACCTGTTGTTGCATCTGACGGTCTTTAAGCGCTAACACAGCTCGATGGGCTAGGAGCAGAAGCGCCTCAACCTGTTCTTTGTCTGGAGAGTCCAGGGAATTGCGCGCAGCTCCCAGGAAACCCATTAACTTCGCCTCGCCATTGCCGTTCTCAGACAGGGGTACGAGCCAGTAATCTTTCCATGTAAACAGCTGCTCGTAACCAGCGCGCTTAACCCCAGCACCCCCATTGTGCGAGACCACTTTCAGTAAATCGACGTGCGCATTCTCTCCCTCAAAGGGGTTCTTATTTCCAACGGTCAGCAGCATTTCTGGACCTTCGGGCCCCAACCCAACAAAAAACGCGCTGGAGACTTGCAAGCGGTCGCAAATGGCGGCTAATACCGATTCAAGGAATTCACGCAAATCCCCAGAGGTGAGCAAGCGCTCTTCCAGGTTCTGGATCAACTGCAGGTTAGCCCGATCCCCGCCATGGAAAAGCCAGCGTTCCCATAAGGGCGCGATAAGGGTGATCAAGTGCTCCATGATGAGCACGGTAGCGACCATCAGAACCGGTATCGCCGAGTCATAGCGGACACCGAGCGCCTCGCTGGCCCGCCGGACTATTGTGGTTACGGCAAGAACTGTAGAGGCGGTTACCGGGCCGCGCATCAGCCATTTGAACAGCCGGCGCTTCACCACCCGGTCAGGCCAGGCCACACCAAAAAATGCTACCGAGTAAGCCATCAGGATTAGTAATACGGATACCAGGAGGTTGCTAAGAGAGGCGGCCAGCCAGAAGAAGAACGGGTGCTGCGTGGCGAAGCCCGAACCAAAGAGCAGGAAAGGATAAGAGCCGAGAGCCGGGGCTAACGCTCCAGTGAGCAGATACCGCATTCGCCTGCGGCTGGTGCTTGTGACCGTGCGTTGGTAGGAGCGCCAGAAATTGACCCCGGCCCACCCGATCACCAGGACATAAAAGGCCGCGAAAACCCAGGTCAACCAGGTGCGTTGCAGATGAGGAGCTGGTCCAACGTCTTGCACAAGTGGCCCGACCAACCAGAGAGTTGGCAAGGTCAATAAGAAAGCGAATGAAAACAAATAAACCAGGCGCACCATACGGCGACGGCGGCCGCGCGAGGGCCGACCGGTGGTCGCCAGCAAGGCGTCGGAAAAGTGTACATAAGCTGCGGGCAAGAAAATGATGCCAAGCCATTGAAAGCGCAGCCACAATTCCATCTCTGCCAGCGAATCAGTATTGCTACCGATAGCATCCCCAACCGCGACTACCACGACACAGAGGAGGATGATGGCGAAGGAGCGCGCTACCCGATCCTGTAAATTAAAGGTCAAGGCATACAGCAGCAAGGAGAACGCAGTGATTGCGATCCCTGCTGTGAGCAATTGGTTGAGCGTGCGTAAACCGGTAATCAAAGCGTCCATCGCGATCCGAGAGAAAACAATTCAATATCCTTGATCAGGAAATCCATTTGGCGAAGAAAATCGAAATATCGTGGTTGACGTAGTAGTGGTCGACATAGCCGCAATAATCAAAACCTAACTTCTGAGCGAGGTGGATAGCGGCTTGGTTTTTGGGTTGCATTTCGAGCATTAAACGACGTGTAGTGCCGCGCGATACGACCCATTCCAGTGCTGCCAGGGTCAAGGCGCTGCCGATCCCCTGGCGACGAAGGCGTTGAGTTACAACCAAGTCGGTCATCGAAGAGGTCTGGGGAAAGATGTTTTCCATTAAGCCGGCATAACCCACAGGTTCGCCTGCTAATAAGGCTACCAGCACGCCAGGCCGTTGCAGCCAATCCTCTGCCAAAGCCTGTGGTGACCGTGGGTAATCAACGCGCACAGCGCGCGGCATTCGCATTTCCCGAAACGCAGCGCCAAAATGATCTGATTCCTGGTGCAGATCCATCTGCCAGACATATTCGCTGGTATAGCTGTGGTCGATACGGATTAAGGCCGGGATGTCCGTTGCGATGGCAGGGCGAATTTCAATCTCGGGCATTTAGTCTCCAAATTAACAGATCTGCTCTCGCTAGGGTTCCACTGGGTTATTCACACGTACCTGGATGACACAAGGCGGCAAAGACCCTCCTTGGTTGTCTGTCACAACCAGTCGCAGCATATAATCTCCAGGGGATAAAGTACCTGTGTCCCATTGACCGAGCTCACCTTCCTGTACCATTTCCCGCCCTGCAAGTATTGTCAGCCAAACCGTTTCTCCAGGACGGGCAATCTCATATTTGTAAAAACCAAAATTGGGGATGTTCGCTGTCCCCTCGATTTTAATGATGCCGCTTACCTCGGCACCAGGCTTGGGTTCGGTCAAGCTCACTTGTCCAGGAACACATCCCTCTCCCCCAGATTCCTCAGCGGTCGGGCTCAGAAATACGTTTACTTCCATCTCCTGGGTTCCGGAGATATCTCCTGGGGTGACTGGCAGGGTGTTGGTCGAAGTTGCCAGGACATCCAACGTCGGCGTGATCAATGGGTTTGACCCCGGGTATGAGGGAGCGATAAACGAGACCAAGACGAACTCTGCAACTGCCATGATCAGAAGCAGCACCACCATACTCGCCGACTGATTGAGGCGGGATTGAGCACTTTCTCGCTCAAGACCAAAAGCTGCCTCACGCATCTCACTCCAGGCAAGGATAAACTTCCGAATATATACCAGCCCTCCCAAAATGAGCAGCAAATAAATCCAGATTTCATAAGCCCTGAAAAATCGAAGTGCATCTTCCATCTTTGTTCCTGAATGGAACGGAAAAACCACTGCCAATGGTTACAAGTTACGCAATACACCTTTAATGAGCTCGGAAAGCCGGGGGACGATGACCTTACCGGCCGCTAGCACCTCTTCATGAGAGGTAAGCGTATCTCCATCCAAATTAGCCTTGTTGCTGATGGTGGATATTCCTAAAACGCGCATTCCGCCATGGCGCGCCACTGTCACCTCCGGTATAGTAGACATACCAACCGCATCCACGCCGATCGCGCGCAGAAAACGCAGGTCAGCAGGGGTTTCAAAGGATGGTCCTGCCAGACATACATATACTCCCTGGCGGAGCTCGAAACCGCTTTTCTCAGCCACCTGGCGGGCCAAATCGCCCAGATGGCGATCATAGGCACGCCCCATATCTGGGAAGCGAGGACCAAGTTCATCCAAGTTGGGGCCTCGCAATGGACTAAGCCCAGCCATCCCCAATAAGTTGAGATGGTCGGTGATCAACATCAGGTCACCTGGCTCAAAAGCTTCATTCACCGCTCCGGCAGCGTTGGTCGCAATCAAGATTTCCACACCCAGGCGTTGCATGACGCGCACCGGTAAGCCAATTTGAGACATACTGTACCCCTCATAATAATGGACGCGTCCTTGCATCACCATAACTTTCTGACCTTCGAGCTGACCGATGACTAGCCGACCTCGATGGCCCTCCACAGTAGAGACCGGCCAAAAAGGCAGATCGCTGGATACAATCGCGGTGGCTTTTTCAACCGAATCCGCCAGCGAGCCAAGACCTGAACCGAGGATGATCCCGATGCGGGGTTCTTGTTTTATCTGAGTCCGAACTGCCTGCGCTGCCTGGTCGATTTCCGAAAGCGTAATATATTCGCCCATAAAGTCTCTCATTTCACTATAGAGGATATTTCAGGGCGTTCGTCGCAAGCGGCTGCCAAGCGACGGAGCAACGCCCGAGTAGAAAGGGGATTGCTGTGGCCTAATAAGGATTGAATTTCAGTGATTGTCCGGCCGGCCTGTGACATGCGCAATGCTGCTGTATGCCGCACTAGGCGCGGTGAAAGCAGGATAGGCGGTGTGACCATCCGACCCCAATGGCGTAATACCTGCCAGATTCCCTGGCGGCTCATTCTTCCATCCATCTGGCTGATAAACAAGGCCTTTTCATCGGTACGGTGGCTTAATTCCGGCCGTCCTTCCAGCAGATAGCGTTCCAGGGATTGAGTAGCGTTGCCCATCGATAACCAGGCGTCTTCCCGATTGTCGAGAAGGACATGCACTTTGCCAGCCTGCAAGTTTATTTCCGGTAGGTCGAGCGCCGTCAGGGCACCTACCGAAAGACCAGTTTCCAATAAAAGCATCAGGATCGCAAGATCTCGGCGCGCTCGCGGACGGGGGGAAGCTTCGATCACTGAGCACAGCCTGGAGATCTCGCCTGGCGTCAGGCATTGGGGAGCAGGGATATGAGAGACCGAGGAGATAATCCGGTCTATACGATCGGAGTCCGCGGTGAACGCATCGACAGCAAGGAGGCCTTGCTGGGATAAATAGGCAGCAAATCGGCGCAAAGTGACCCATCGGCGGACAAGAGTGCTATAACGTCGACCGGCCTGGCGCTCAGATTCGAGGAACCGAGCCACTTGCCCTGGATTTAAGTCAGGCAACTGTGGCGGGCGGCGCGAGGAATCCCTTAAATATTTCAAAAAAACACGCAGATCGCTGGCATAAGCCAGCCGCGTGCTTTCCGCATAGGCCGGTTGGGCCTCTAAACTGGCCAGAAAGGCGTTTACCTGAGTCTCCATAGCGATGACGACTCCTACATCAACCAAAAGCTCTCACCTGGACTTTTGGTTTTAAGCACGGCGATCGGGAAAACCTATCACGCCCTCCTTGGCTGTATATATTATATCATAGCCTCCCCGATTAGCTCTCTGAAGGCAGCGATGGCATCTTCCACGCCGTTATCGTCTACCCAATAATGGGTGACCAGGCGAAAGCGACGTTCGCTAACTACGCCAACCCGCACCCCCTTTTGGGCGAGTTGTGCCGCTGCTTCGGCCGCGCGGAGCGAGATTTCCTCCCCAAGAGAAAGGAATACCATGTTGGTATATGGTGTTCCCGGTTCCAGCAACAGGCCCGGGACAGTCGCCAATCCCTGGGCGAGCCGCTTCGCCCGAACGTGATCTTCTCCTAAGCGATCCACCATCGTTTCCAAGGCAACGATCCCGGCTGCGGCCAGCACTCCCGCTTGCCGCATTCCACCTCCCAATTGCTTGCGGATGCGGCGAGCGCGGGTGATAAAATCGGTCGAGCCACATAAGATGGAACCGACTGGCGCGCTCAAACCTTTGCTGAGGCAAAAGGTCACTGAATCGGCCGGCCCTGCAAGGTCTTTAGCATTTACCCCCAACGCCACGGCTGCGTTAAATATCCTGGCCCCGTCCAGGTGTAGCTGTAACCCATGTTGGTGAGCTAACTCACCGACCGATTGGGTGTAACCCAACGTAAGCGTCACTCCACCACAACGGTTGTGCGTGTTCTCCAGGGCGACCAGGCGCGAGACAGGGTAATGAACGTCATCTGGCCGGATAGAAGCCTGGATATCATCCAAAGCCAGGGTGCCGTCGGCCTGGTTGGGGATCGGTCGCGGATGAATCCCACCCAATGCGGAAATCCCACCTGCTTCGAACAGGTATGTGTGTGCCTTATCCCCCAGGATGACCTCATCCCCGCGGCCACAATGCGCCAGGACCGCCGCCAGGTTCCCCATGGTGCCCGAGGGCACGAAAAGGCCATCTTCTTTCCCCATCAATGCGGCTGCCATTTCCTGAAGTCGGTTGACTGTAGGGTCTTCCCCGAATACGTCATCCCCCACCACTGCCTCAGCCATGGCTGTGCGCATGGCTGGGGTCGGCTGGGTGACAGTATCGGAACGCAGATCAACGATGTCCATTGTCTAAACCCTCCAATACGCGAGTGAGATCCTCCGGCAAAGGCGCTTCAAAAGTGCGTGCTGCCGCCTCGCCGGGTAGCCGGATAGTCAGGCG
>MGOK01000128.1:1990-15352 GCA_001795335.1 Chloroflexi bacterium RBG_19FT_COMBO_55_16 | reverse complement strand
TGTGTGCGACCGGTGATGGGGTGGACTTCCAGCAAACTGTGAGCGGGGAAATTTTGCAGGGTGTGGTACTCGGTGAAGGCGAGGCGTCCCTTTTTTGGGGGGACCACAGCCATTTTCTTCCGCTGCGCCGGGTCACGCCCTATTGCCGCTTCGACCCGCCCGTGCGGCGTTGGCGGAGCTCCATCGACCAACGCCAGGTACATTTTACCTACCTGGCGAGCGCGGAATTGATTTTGAAACCAATGGTAGGCGGCATCATTCTTCGCCAGCAGGATTAGCCCCGAAGTATTTTTGTCCAGGCGATGGACAACGCCTGGTCGTTGCTCTCCCCCAATCCCTTCAAGATCCGAGACGTGTGCTAAAGCGGCGTGAACCAGGGTACCCGCTGAGTGCCCGGCAGCCGGGTGTACCACCATCCCGGCCGGCTTGTTCACCACCAGCAAATCCGCATTTTCAAAAACGATGTCGAGGGGAATCGCTTCTGGGGTCAGATCGCTTGGTTGGGGAGGAGGGATTCGTACCTGCACTTGGGCTCGCTTTACCAACAATTGCCCCACTTTGCGCGCCATCTGACCGTCGATAGTTACTAATCCAGCTTTGATTAAGGCCTGCAAACGGGAACGAGACAATTCTGGCAGGGCAGTCACCAGGAATTTGTCCAGACGTTGCTCTTCTCCTCCTTCAAAATAAATATTGAACAGGCGCTCATTCACCCAGGCCTTCCTCCGGGATCGGATCAGCCGTTTTTTCCGAGGCGGAATCTGGGGCACCTGATAGCTGGACGGGCTTTCTTTGGCGCTCTTTCAGCCAGACCCCAATGAGTAGCACTGCTACGCCAATCGAGATACTGGCATCCGCCACGTTGAAGACCGGAAAGCTACCAACTGAGATGAAATCCGTCACCCAACCGATCCTCAAACGGTCGATTAAGTTCCCCACCGCACCCCCGAACTGCAGTCCCATCGCCAGGCGCAGCGGCCAATCGCCAGATGGCACCTGTGGGAAATAATACAGGATAGCAATGGCAACGACGATCGCCAGCACCGTAAAGACATCGCCAAAGCTCTGCAACATCCCAAAAGCCGCCCCGGTGTTCTTCCAGTGGACGATGCGCGCATAAGGCTCTAGCCAATCCCACGGGACCCAGATCGCGCCCAGCTCTAATTGGGCGCGCACTAACGCTTTAGATACCTGATCGATGACGATCACAAAACTCGCCATAACAAGCAAAGGCAGGTATACTCTAATATTTCTTATCGAAGAAGACTGCCAGTCTGTTTCCATACCCTCATTTTACCCGTTTAATTCGTCTAATACCATCAGTCATTTCACCCCCAGTCTTTCCGCCCCACGAAATCCAATTGGTGAGTGATATAAACTAACTCTTGACGTTCGATCTGGGCATGGCGCTCAGCAACCCAGGCGTTAAATCGGGCTGGCTCCAACTCCGGGTGGTTCTCCAAGGCCTGATGAATGGTGTGGACGATGAAGTGCAAGAAATAGGCCTCATCCTGAGGGTACCCTTGCGCGCCGGGGAATACGACCCAATCTGAGCTGCCCGCCTCCAGGATTTGAGCACCGGCTATCTTCAGTTGCGTGAACAGGTGCCGGCCGGTGTGGCTATCTCCAGAAGGTTTACCATCGGTGAGGCGTTCATCCATTGTACGATGGTAGAGAGCCAGGATCAGCTCATCCAAAGCGGGATCGATCAGGGGTTCAAGAGAGGTAACGCCGTCGAAGTTGATCGTGAAATAAAAAAGGCCGTGATCTATTAATAATCCTAGTATGTCCAGCAAGGCGGAAGGGAGGTCGATCAGATCCAGGAAAGCGTGGGCCATTAAAAGGTCCCAAGTCCCCCGGCTGCGTTCACGCTCGATGAAAGCGAACAGGTCAATTGCCTCCAAATCGATCGTCACGACTCTTGTCTGGTTGGCTAAAACCAGCCCGTGCTCCGTTTTCTTGACATTGAAATTTCGCTTGGCTGCCCATTTATCCAGGTTTATATGGGCAAATTTTATATTTTGGGATTGGGCATCGATGGCGGTGTAATGAGCATGCTCTAACAGGTCCCAGGCGATGGCGCGCTCCAACATGGTGCCGATCCCGGCGCCTATTTCCAGGACGCGCAGCGGCTCATCTTTCCTGCTCTGAGGAAGGGCTTGCGCCAGGCTTTTCCAGACATAACGGTTCAGAGCGCGGTCGTCAACGCTTTTCTTAGCAGAAAGGTAACGGATGAAGGAATATTCGAAGGTCATCATCTAACCAACTTCTGGGAGGATTTTATCATCTCCAGGAAAGCCCTGATGCGGCTGGTAGTCTCATCCCAGGTCGGGTGAGCGGCGTACCGGCGGCGCGCTGCCAGGCTCATCTTGAGTAGCAACTCCCGATCATCGACCAACTGGAGGAGATAAGCAGCCAAGGCTGGCGCGTCTTCTGGGGAAATCAGGAAACCGTCCACACCGTGTGTGATCACTTCTCCCGCAGCTCCCGCCGTCGTGGCGATGGCTGGCAGGCCAAACCCCATCCCCTCCAAATAGGCGATGCCGAAGCCTTCGTAGGTTGAGGGAACCACCAGGAGCTGGCTGTTTTGGAGATGAGAAAGGAGGTCAGCATCTCTTAGCGGGCCTAAAAACTGCACTTGCTTTGTAAGCCCATTCGCTGCTACCTGACGGTGAATGGCGTTCGCGTAAGACCTGTCCATCTCCAAACTGCCGGCAACGGCTAACCGCCAGGCTGGCCTGGGCAACCTGGCCACAGCCTCCAGGAGGGTATGCAACCCTTTGCGGGGGATAAGGTTGCCTAAGAACAACAAGCGCAACGGTTTGGGTTCCCGGGCGCGGGCAGCAATTTGGTCGTCGGTAAGGCTTGGGTGAAGCCGGTCACCCGCCGGGTAAGCCACGACCTCAGGTCGCCCTTCCCCGATCAATCCTTCAACCACCTGGCGCGTGGTCTGGCTATTGAAAACGAACCCATCCACGCTTCCCAGGTACTGGCGTTCTACCCTGCGGTATAACTTGTTTAACCAGGCTGGATGAGCTTCGCTGCTGCGGAGATGGTGAACGATGGCGATGATGGGGTAAGCCACCCGCTTGCTCAGAACGCGGTTACCCCAGAATAGCGAGGGGTGGTTAAGTTCATCCTGGAGCAGGACATCTACGGGAAGATTTTCCAACCGGCGTATCAAGGAGGTTGAAATGTTATCCCCCAGGTGGAGCAGGTAATTCCGCCAAGGTAAGGAGACGAGCTCCACTTCGTCGTCATTGGCTTGCAAGTGCTCCACCAGCTGGCGGTCGTACAGATAACCCCCGGAAAGGGTTTCCAGAGAGCCGTAGATCAGCAAGCCAATGCGCATGGGAGAACCCGTCAAACGCGATGCGTGAAGCACAAAATCTTTTCACGTTTCACGTATTCACGTTAATTACGTTTCAGTCTGTAAGCTGCCCAGGCGATGTCATTTTCCCAGATTTTTAACGTCACAGCGCTGATATTGGGAGCATTTGTTCCAGCAAGGAATGCTTCGCATAGAATCCCGGAAAAATGCTCGATGCTGGGATTCAATCCCGTAAATTCAGGCAGCTCGTTCAAAGTCCGGTCGCGAAAACGCGCCAACAGCGACTCCAGGTTCTGCTCGATGTCGACGATGTCTACCAGGTAACCATGACTATCCAGCGTCTCACCTTCCAGCTGAATCTCAACCTGATAATGATGGGAATGCAACTCATTCTCGGGTCCCCAGTCGCCCCCTATGAGAAAATGCTGGGCGATGAAATCTCGTTTGACTGCAACGGTGTACATGATGCAAATCCTTTTCCTTGTAATGCCGATTCTCAGTACTCCAACACCAGCTGGATCGTCTGGCTTGGATCCTGATCTATCAGTTGATAGGCTTTTTCAGCCTGGGTGATCGGGAAACGATGGGTGATGAAGCGGGAAGGTTTCACCTTTTGGAGCATCTCCCAGGCCACCTGGAAACGGCGCGCTTTTCCCCAACGCCCACTGAGTTCGGGGGCCAGGCTGCTGACCTGGCTGCTGATCAGGCGCATGCGGCTGCGGTGGAAGCGCGCACCCAGGTCTAAGCTGGCGCGTTTGCTGCCATACCACGAGCCGATCACGACGCGCCCATTAAAACCACAGTAATCAATCGCCTGATCCAGAGCGACCGGATTCCCAGAGAGCTCATACACCAGGTCTGCACCGGAGAAAGATCCTCCCAGCCTGGCGCGCCCCAGTTTGAGCTCCTGAGGATCGGATGAATCCAAACTGGCCTGGGCGCCTAAATCCAACGACGCCTGGCGGCGCAGAGGGTAACGGTCCAACGTGATCAGGTCCGCCAGAGGAAACTGCACCAACAGCGCGGTAGTGAGCAGACCGACAATACCCTGGCCGAATACGACTACCTTCTCCCCGATCAGGGGTTGTCCATCCAGCACAAAGTTCAGGGCGGTCTCCATGTTGGGGAGGAATACTGCTTCTTCAACGGCAAGGCCCTCCGGGAGAGGCAGCATCTCTTCCACAGGAGCCAGGAAATGGCTGGCATGAGGTTGAAAGGCAAAGACCTGTTTCCCCAACCAGGTGGAGTCCAAATCAGCGCCTAGACCAATCACCTCCCCGACAGCCGCGTAGCCGTACTTTATAGGGTAAGCGAACCCGCCGGCCAAGGCAGGGATATTCTCGTCTAAGGGTAGCTCAGGAGGGAATTCTCCGCGATAGATCAGCAGCTCCGTGCCAGGGCTGATGGCAGATAAGAGGGTTCTCACCAGGGCTTGCCCACGTCCGGGTGAAGGCAATGTCTCCTGCCGCACAGAAATTTGCCGTGGAGCTGTGAAATAAAGGGAAAGGCGGTCCATGGGGGTAGGAAAACCTCAACCCAATTGTAATCCAGGCCATTCGGGTTTGCCCCATACGATCAGATCGTCCCCCAACTGCGCGGTCCCTAATCCTTGCAGCCTGGGGAATGAGTGGGAGGAAAATGGCGAAGCTTCGCTTCGCATGGCATTTTGTCCTGCAATGTCCTCCGTTGCATGCAGGCCACCGACAAACACTGGGGCAATGGTCAGTACGACGAAGTCGACCATCTGCTGGCGGAGAAAGCTGGTGATTACCGCGGCGCCCCCCTCCACCATCAGTTTCTTTATCCCCAGCTCACACAGGCGCGCCAGTAAACTTGGAAGATGCACCCTGCCAACTGCATCGGAAGGCATAGTCAGCAAGATCGCTCCGGCAGCTGTTAAAGATC
Organism: Chloroflexi bacterium RBG_19FT_COMBO_55_16; assembly: GCA_001795335.1. Next base: position 10,116 of record MGOK01000128.1, on the reverse strand, counting down.
CTGCCTTATTTCCATCAGCCTGGCCGGTAGTGGCAATCCAGGGGGATCGCCCACGCAGCAATTTGGCTCCCAGGGGAAACCGCAACTCGCTATCCAGGACAACCGGTTGGGGGTCCTTACCTTGCCCGTGGCGGACAGTCAAGTGCGGATCGTCCGCCAGCACGGTGCCAATGCCAACCAGAATAGCATCGTGCACAGCGCGCAGCTGGTGAGTCAGCTGCGTCGATTCTGGGCCGCTGATCTGGAGGGGGAAACCCCGGCGCGCGGCAATGCTCCCGTCCAGGCTTTGAGCATAACTGAGCGTGACTGCAGGGCGCCCCGCCGCGCCTGGCAGTCTTTCGATGTCAGGAAGGATTTCGTCAATCAGCGCCATCGTGTGCGCCATTGCCACCCTTAACTCTCGCCATCGACAACGGTCCCAGGTTCAACAGGTGGTTCATGCGCTGGACTTTGGTGAAAAGGTAACCGGCATTTTCAGCAGTAATTGTCGCCTCCAGGGGTACACGCCGGATGACGGGTATACCCAATTTCCGCAGGTGGACGATCTTCAGAGGGTTATTGGTCAGCAATTTCACCGAGCGTGCTCCTAAATCTTCGAGAATGCGCGCCGCGATGGTGTAATCGCGCTCGTCGGCCTGGTGACCCAAAGCCAGGTTGGCTTCGACAGTGTCATAACCCTGGTCCTGGAGATTATAGGCGCGCAATTTATCCAGCAATCCGATCCCCCGCCCCTCCTGGCGCAGGTAAATCAGGACACCTTCCCCAGCTCCGGCGATCATCTGCAGGGCATGCGTCAACTGTTCGCCGCAGTCGCAACGCCTTGAGCCCAACACATCCCCAGTGAAACATTCCGAATGTACCCGGACAAGGACATTCTCCTTGCCCTCTACATCGCCCATCACCAAGGCCAGATGCTCTTTGTCATCCCGACTGCTGTGATAAAGGTACAGTTGGAACGCTCCTTCGGTAGTCGGGATGCGGGCGCGAACTTTCCGTTCAACCTCGAGTTTTTTCATAACAAATTATCCCAATGGATGGGCTTTTCCTTCCTGAAGTTAGCGCCTGTCCAACCAAAGGAGCACGACCAACGCTACCTCGACGATTTTGGTAATATACCCAAATAACGCTCCGGGTCCGGATTTTACTCCCATGACCACCCAGGCTAGGATCGTTAGGATGGTAAAGCCTATGTAAACCCAACGTACCAGGCTGCGGTTGTTTTTGGCTAGCGGGATCGGCAAGAAATATGCGGCCAGCAAGACTAGGTAGCCCAACCCGTTGAGGGTAAAGAGGGGATCGATACTGCCTTTGAGATTGACCATTTGGATGTTCAAAATGATCAAATGGACGGCGGCCGTCACCAAAGTTAGCAAGAAGATCCCGATTTGAAGTGTTCCGAACTTCATTTGGTTTGCTTTCATCGTTTCTCTCTCCTTTGACTGAATTAAGCTTGAAGATAAATGGACGGGTTAGATTCAACGGGACAAGACACCGCCCCACCACAGCCCCAAAGCCCCCAACCCAATGTCTCGCGCCCGGATCAGCAGGCTCAGACTGATGCCCACCACGGGGTTGAGCCCCAAGGCCTGCGTCGCCAGCACCTGACCGGCTTCCAGAGTGCCTAGGCCAGCAGGGATGGGCAGAAGGAAGGCGATCCGAGCTGCGGTAAGCAAGGTGATGATCTGAGGCAATTCGAGGCGCAACCCCAAAAAGCGTAAGGCTAAACCAAACTCAAATATAAGTACGGCCCAGATCATGAATGAAAGGAACAGGGCCTGAACGAGCGCCCAAGGATGACCCTTGCAAAACTGCGCAATCTGACTCTCTGCAGAAAGCGCAACGGCTTGCGCCTTCGGCTGCCAGGATGATCTTGGGAAAGCAAGTGAAATCCCGGCAAACATGCGGGTGACCGGCAGCCGGCCATTCCAGAGAGCGATCAAGTAACCGATTGGCAAGGCCAGCAGCCCAAGTGGCACGAGCAACAACGCCAGGCTGGACGGGCGAGAGAACAATCCGGCAGCCGTGATCGTCGCCACCCCTCCCAAGAGGAAGGTGAAATTGGCCAGAAGCTCCAGCATCTTATCCAGGGTTACGCTAGCGACTGCTGTCGTGGGGGGAACTCCTTGGTGGCGATGCAGCAGGTAGACCTGGAACGGTTCGCCCCCCAGCTGTGGGCCTGGGGTGAAGTAAGTGATGCCAAACCCTGCCAGTCGATAACCGACCAGGGATAAGTAGGAGCGGGCGTATCCCTGGGTGCGCAGGATCAACCACCAGCGACTGCTAAACAGCAGCAGGATGGCAACATTGAGGCTGACCAGGATCAGGACAGAATCCAACTGCAAGCTGCGCAAGATTCCCCAGACCTCTCGGAGGGGGATATCCCTGAAAGACCACCACAAGACCAGCGGAATGGCCAACCAGAAAAGCAACCAAAAAGGCCTTCGCGCACGGGTGGCTAATGGCTGATCCCCTTGCGGATCAACTGGCTTAGGGCTCTCGTTCCATGTCCTGGGTAGCAAGGGTTCAGGCCTCCCCAATTCGTTTGTTGATGATCCGCTTCTCCGGGGTCCACAAGGAGAAGGCGCCCGTCCCCAGGAAGAATAAACCACATGCCGCGACAATCGCGATGGAATCGGTCACAGTAAGATTTGAATACTGTTGGTAGATGCCGAGGGAAAACAACACGGCCAAAGCAGCCACACGCCCGGCAGCCCCGAAAGCCAGCAGAATCACCCCGGCCACAGCCAACAAGTTAGCCAGGGCGGTCCAGAAACTGGCTGGAAAACCCCCTATTCTTTGAACCAAGACTGGGGCGAGGAGAATGATAATGCTGGCACGTAAAATGACTGGTGCCCAATCTGCAATGAAGCGCCCTGGCCAATAACCCGGCTCCATAGCGGCAGATGAAGAAGTGATTCCTGAAACGTCAGACTTGAGGTTGGATCGATCTGCTCCAGCGATGAGGGCTCCGCTAACCGTCAGCCAATCCCGGGTGAAACCGATCAGAAATGGTAAGGCAAACAGTGTGGCTGCAAGAGAGGTCCCCGGCGGCGAAAAAATCGGCCACATGACAACGGCAATCAGCCCCATTTGAGCTCCGGCAAAGGGGCGACGCGTGGAACTGGATGCCAGTTCATAGACCGGCTTCCCCAACCTTCGCCGCAGCCAGGTGCCGGCCAGGAAGAGATAACGCGCCAGCCCAACGAGTAGATACCAGGCTGGCACTTGCCCGTACTGCACGACCAAAACCGAGGCGATCAAGACTCCCAGCCCATCCAGGCTCATATCCAGCTTCTCGCCCAATTGTGTCACCTGGTTCGACCGGCGCGCCAGATATCCATCGAACAGGTCGGCGATGGCAGCCAGGGTGTAGATAAGGCCGGGCAGCCAGGCCAGCCCCCCCGGCGGAAGCGGGGAAAACAGAAATCCTGCCAGAGCCACCAAAAGGATTCCACGCAGTAGGGTAAGGTTGTTGCCAGCCCCGAAATAGGGCAAGAGGCGCTTTTCCTCAGCGCGGTGGTTATCCGGCAGATACCGCCAGAGTATCCCCGACAAGTAGACGGACATACCAGCTGCCAAGGCCAGCCAACGCAAGGCATAACCCGGCTGCCAGGCTGTATATAACCAGGCAGAGCCGGTCGTCACCACCAGGGTTAAAGCCAAAGCCAGACCAAGCCACCTGATGCGCAGGCTGGTGAGGGAAGAATTATGATTTAAAGACCGCGAGAGCATAGTCAGGATTTTACCATCATCACCGGGATATTATGATAATGTTACGCAATTTTGGATGATTTAGATTTACGGTCGTTCTTTTCAAGCGAACTTCCCCCAACTATTTGAGCTTGAGCACCACGACGACTCCCCGGTGATCAGAAACCCCATCAAAGCGCGCTAACCTGGCCGACAGCGTGACCCAATCAGCGGAATGGAACACATAGTCAATCCGCACCAGCCAGGGAGGTACGTACCAGCTACCCAGGCGAGGGCGATCGCTGCCTGGGATGGTGCTGCCGGGAAAAGTATGGCCCAACCCAAAGCCGGCCGGATGCCAGGCATCCTGTAATTCGCTGGTCAGGATTCGATAGGATTTACTAAGCGGCGCAGAATTGGCATCGCCGCCCATGATCGCCGGCCCTGAAAGGTGGGCAAGGTCCGCGAGCAGGCGCGCCTCCGCTTCCCGTAAACGGATACTGGCTTCGACGACATTGGCAGGACCAAGGCTGGTTGTCGGATACATGTGGAAGTTGACCAGTCTCACTGTCTCCCCATTCCAAAGCAACTTGAGTACTTGCGGCCCACCAACCCATTTTAAGGATAATTGTTCGCCAGTTGGATGGATTGGATATTTACTGATCACACCAATCCCGGTGGGGTTATCCACTGGCTCAAGCACCTGATAGGGATACTCCTCGCCCAGCTCCGTCTCCAGCGTCCGGGCCAGGCCGCGGTTGAGCTCTTGCAAAAGGACAATGTCGGGGTCTTCGGCGCGAATGGTTTGCAACACCGCTTCGTTATATTGATGCCAGGCCAAAACATTATAAGTCATCACCGTTAGGGAGGGTTCCGTTGGCGAGGGGCGCTTGAGGCTCGGTACGAAAAGGCCTCCCCATAGCCAAAGGAAGGCAATAAGGCCCAGGGAAAAACCGATCCACAAGTTGCGTTCCTTGCAGAGGAGCGCAACGATCAGAACCAGCGGTAAGGGGAAGAAAAGGTAGACAGCCAGGTAGTTAACCAGGGCTATGAAAGTAAAACGATCCCCGGTCAGCAGGTAGGCCATAAGCCAGACCAGGAGCAAAACCAGGTATGCCCCACTGGCAAAGCGCATCACAGAGCGCACTGAGCTATAAATCCCTTCGGTTGAACTGCCGGATCGCCAGGATCAATGCGACAATGGCGTAGACGACGGCGTAGCCAACCATCACCGGGCTGGGGACAGTTGGCGCGGAGAAGGGTGAAAAACCCAGTGCCCTCACCAGAGGAGACTCCATCTCGAAGGCTGCCCGTTTCCAGAGCGCCTCGCTCGGGATAATCAGGCTGGAGATAATCCCGATATTGACCGCCGTCTGATTCTGGATAAACGAGCCGATCTGCTCAATCCAACCGCCTAAGAAGGCGATGCCGTAAAGCCCGAAGACCATTACCCCATTGGCAAGCGTGGAGAACATCGCCCCACCCAGGAGAGAGACGCCCAGCAGAAGAACACCATTGAGCCACATCAGCACAAGCCCCTGCGAGGTGTGGGGGGCAATGTATCCCGAGATTAAGAATACCAACCCGATCACGCCCCCAGCCATGAGCAGCAGGTAGAGGGTTAGCATACCGGTAAATCCCAACCATTTGCCCAGGATGATTTCCCAACGTTGCAGTGGTTTGGAAACCAACGTGTGGATTGTCCCGGAGGCGATTTCACCGGATAAGGTATCTACCGAAGTCAGGACTGCCATCATGACAGTGAGGAAGTTAACTACATACAGGCCGGCCATCAGCAGAAAGTTGCGGATCTCATTGCGCTGTAACATACCTGGACCGCTGCCAGTGCGGTTCAATTCTACATTTACATAGTGATATCCGAGGCCATAGATGGTTAAAAAAACTATCCCCAGGAGCAACGCCGCCAAGAGGATCTTGCGCCGGGCAGCTTCACGAAAGGTGAGACGAGCTATGACCAGCGTCGCCATCACAGGCCTCCATCCGTGCCGACAATCTGAATGAACAGGTCTTCAAGCGAAAGGTGCTGCGGCCGCAGGGCAAATACGTCGACTCCGCCCTCGACCAGATATCGATTGATAAGCGGCAAATCGGATTCGTTCATCAGGGTTAAGGATAGATGCTCTCCGTCGGCGCGCACATTCTGACTCCAGCGAGACAACCCAGCGACGATCTCTGGCCTCAGGTTGCGGGCGCGCACTTCCACAGTCAGCTCCCCTTCGACCAGGGTTTGCAGCTGGCTTGTGCGCAGGATTTCGCCTTGTTTGATAAACGCTACACGATCGCAGGTGATCTCCACCTCGCTAAGCAGATGCGAATTAAGGAATACGGTGGTGCCCTGCTCACATTGCTCGCGAATGATATCCCGCACCAGGCGGCGCCCAACCGGGTCTAGCCCGGAAGTTGGCTCATCCAGGATGACCAACTGTGGGTCATTGAGCAAAGCTTGAGCCAGGCCAATGCGCTGGAGCATGCCCTTCGAAAAGGCGCGCAATCTCTTCCCGGCATGGGGACTCAGGCCGACCAGTTCCAATAATTCAGGCACGCGCCGGTCGGTGATGTCGCGCGGCATGTGGTAGAGGTTGCAATGCAGCGTGAGAAATTCAGTCGCTGTCAGCCAGTCATGAAAGCGGAAATGTTCTGGTAAGAAACCAACCCGGGCGCGCCGGCGGTGATCGCCAAGCGGCGCACCGAGCAGCTGGCCTTCCCCGGCCGTCGGGTGAATCAACCCTAGCAACATCTTGACCGCGGTGGTCTTGCCGGCTCCATTTGGCCCCAAGAAACCAAACACTTCCCCGCGCTCGACACGCAGAGTGAGGTCCGCGACAGCTATTTTATCGCCGAATTCTTTCCGTAATCCATGGATTTCGATGGCAGGTGGAAGGGAGGCAGCAGACATCAATTGAACTCGTGATCCGTGAAAAGCAAGGCGTAGGAACGTAAAAGCGTGAAACGTGATGCGTGACCACGTTTCACGCTTTCCGTTTCGAGTCTCGATTTTACCTTACTTCAGCGATTCTGCAATCGTTAGGGCAGTGCTAATGTTCCCAGGGCCGGTGAGGGCATATACAATTTCGTCTTTTATCCAGATCAGCAGATACTGGTCGGCTTGGTCCTCGAGGGATTGCTGGATAAACCACCCCTGCACACCATCTACCTGGACGTCCTTATAATCCGTTCCGTAGCGCGGAATGGGTATGACCAGGGTCGTTGTCCAATCCACGGTTTGGCTGAAACGGGCTGCTTCTTCGGGCGACATTCCCATCACTTGCAGGAAAGCCTCGCCGATTTTGGCCAGGTCTAGCCCAGGTGGGGCTGTGATGGTCGGACTGATCATCTGCGCCAGGGTGGTGCACTCTGGTAGACGTGGGGTCGGGGCATCAGGGTCAGAACCGGCTGCCTGGCCTGCCTCAGAGTCTACCTCGCAATCACCGTATGCGGCAACTACGGATGTAGGCAGTTCCAGGGTTATGGTAGCCCCATCTATCTCGTCAGGCAACTGGAGGTCAGCCTGGCCGAGTTCGGCCAACACAGCTCGCACGCGAGCTAAATTAACCTTGAAAGATGCTTGTGTCCCAGGCTGGACTTCCAAACGCAGATCGCCTTCGATAGAGTCCGGTAAGCGGACGGCGATGCCTGCCAGGGCGCTGGCTTCGGCCGCGTCGGCTGCCTTCTGTGGCTCACCCATCTCTTCGAATCGAACATCCTCCGAGAGCATGTACTCAAATTGTGATGAAGAGCCGAGCTGGTCAGGCAGGTTGCCAGGATTGACCTGGACGAATGTGACCTGCTGGACGCGGAACAGACCGAGAAAACTGTTGGCAATGGCCTGCACCGGGGGGAAGGCCAGGGCAACAGCCAGGAAGGCAATGATAGCCACTGCCACCCAGGCCAGCCGGTATTGGCGAGCAAATATCTTCTTAAACATAGTTTTTTCCTCCATATTTATAACCCGAGTCTCTAGCCGGGCTCGGGCAAGGTTAGCCGGGCTCGGCGCCTCGCCGGATTGGGGAGCCAGGACTGCCAGGTGCGCGCCGATTTGCCCGGCGCGCTCGGATAGTGTTTCGGCTTGCGTCCTGCACTGAGAGCATTCACCCAGGTGCTGCTCGACTCTTTCCTTTTCGAGAGCACTCAGTTCACGGTCTAGTAAGGCACGGATTTCCCCATCTGTGAGATGCATCTTCATGCTCCTTCTAACTTACGGTAGATGTTCTCAAATTCTCCTTCGGCGCGCGCCAGCAAAGTGCCAATTGAATTAGGCGCCACTCCGATGGCGGCTGCGATCTCGGCGTAAGTAAAACCTGAAAAGCGTAAAATCAACACCTTCGCGGCGCGCGGCTGCATCTGGGCGAGCACTGCTCGAACGCGTCTCCGCTGGTCTGTCCTTTCGGCTGCCTCCGCAGGGTCTGGGCTGGTGG
>MGOK01000128.1:0-1941 GCA_001795335.1 Chloroflexi bacterium RBG_19FT_COMBO_55_16 | reverse complement strand
CGCAACGCATTGAATCCCAGATTCATAGCAACCCGATAGAGCCATCCGCCCAGGTTGTCACTGGCCTGGCGGGATTGGCGATATAGCCGCCAGAAAACCTCCAAGGCCAGGTCTTCTGCTTCAGCGTGATCGCCAACCAGGCGAAAGAGCACGCCGTACACCCTGGGCCAGTGTTCTTGAAAGGTGCTCTCAAATTCGGCCACACCCTCGCTGGCCTGAGCAGAGCTGCGTTTGATATCCTCTGTCCTCACGGTCACCGGTGATACCTGTTAATATGATCCAGCGCGCTCATAACTATAACACCGCCCAGGAGGGTTGTGTGACAGAGAGACAAGTGCGACGCACTTCAAAAGTGCGTCGCACCTAACTTCACTATTCCGACCCTGACTTTCTCCCCGTCGAACTCGAAGGTCGTGCTGGAAGCTCCCGCGGGGGGTTCGACGAGGTTCAACTGCAGGCTCAGGGTTTCCCCCATGATGTAGTCACGGTGTGCCTGAATCGCCTCGGCCAGGCCCGGCGAGGCGCTTACCGAGAGGTGGATGCGGTCGGCGATGTCGAAGCCAGCCTGTTTGCGCAGGTCCTGGATACGGCGCACAAACTCACGCGCCAGCCCTTCTCGCACCAGCTCAGGAGTCAGATCGGTCTTTAAAGCAGCCAGGTAAGCCCCCTCGGAGGCGACTACCAGGCCGGAGCGCGCTTCGGCGCGTACTTCCACTTCGTCAGGCAGGATCTCGAAGGTTTCTCCGTCCGCCTCGACCTGGATGGGATTGCCATCCAGCAGGGCGCGCCCCGCCTGCTCTGCGTCCAGAGTCAGGATAGCCGCCCGGACAGCTGGGAAATTACCTTTGTATTTCTGGCCAAGTTGCTTTGGGAGGGGGTTAAGGCTGTAGGAAACAGCTTCGCCGGCAGAACCCAAAGCCCGAACTTGCTTGACATTCAATTCATCTGCCAGGAGATCGGTGTATTGCTCTAACGCCTGCGCTTCCCTGGGGTTACTTACCGAGAATGCCACTTCTGAAAGCGGTTGGCGCACCTTTAGGGCGGCCTGGTTGCGGGCGGCGTGTCCCAAGGACGCCAGGCGCATGACCAGCCTCATGTCTGCGTTGAGGGTTTCGTCGATCCTGGCGGTATCAAAGGAAGGCCAATCTGCCAGATGAACGGATTCGGGCGCGTTCGGATCAGCGGAAGCGACTAAATTCTGGTAAAGCTCCTCGGCTATGAAGGGCATGGTGGGCGCCAGCAACTTACTTAATGTCACCAGGGCTTGGTACAGGGTGGCATAAGCGGCCTGTTTATCGGCATCCGATCCACTCTTCCAGAACCGACGCCGGGAGCGACGCAGGTACCACTTGGAAAGCGTGTCCACGAAGGCCTGGATCGGCCGCGTGGCATCCAGGACATCATAAGTATCCAGGGCGGTCGTGACATCGCGCACCAGCGTATGCAGTTCCGAGATTAACCACCGGTCCAAGTCGGTGTAGGACAATGGCGAAGATTCGCCTGGCGTGTCCTTTAGCTCGACTTTTCCTGGCTGCCACTGGTCCAGGCTGGCATAGGTCATAAAAAAGGAGTACACGTTCCACAAAGTCAGGGTAAAATTCCGCACCACTTCCCCCACCAGGTCTACCGAGAAACGACGTTCTTGCCCTGGCGGGCTAGCGGTATAAAGATACCAGCGAAAGGCGTCAGCCCCGTGCTGGTTGAGCACATCCCACGGGTCGACGATGTTGCCAATCGATTTGGACATTTTCTTTCCTTCGCTGTCCAACACCAACCCCAAGCAAATGACATTGCGGTAGCACTCGCTTTCGAAGAGCAGCGTGCTGATAGCATGCAGGGAGTAGAACCAGCCGCGAGTCTGGTCAACCGCCTCGCAGATGTAATCAGCAGGGAACTGCTGCTTGAAAACATCCTGGTTCTCAAAAGGATAATGCCATTGGG
>MGOK01000127.1 GCA_001795335.1 Chloroflexi bacterium RBG_19FT_COMBO_55_16 | reverse complement strand
CGTTCATGTGCGGCTTCGTCCGCTCAAACTTCTGCTTGGCCATAATTGCTCTCCTTTGATCAACTCAAATTAATCAAGATGATGATATCAAGTCAAAAATTTAAGTGATGATCAATTTTGCAACGCTCTCAGACACCCGAGCGTAATGATCAAATTCCATTGTAAACGCGCCTCTGCCTTGAGTGTTTGACCTCAGGTCGGTGGCGTAACCAAACATCTCAGCTAAGGGGACCATTGCCCGCACTGCCTGTGTGTTACCAGGGCGCACTTCGGTGCCTAAAATCTCACCTCGCCGGGCATTTAACTGGCCAATAATGTCACCCAAGAATAATTCCGGAGCGACAACTTCCAATTTCATGACCGGCTCTAATAAGACCGGTCCGCCCTTATGGATTCCCTCTTTAAAAGCCAGGGAGGCCGCCATTTTAAAAGCCATCTCGTTCGAATCTACTTCGTGGTAGGAGCCATCGTACAATCGGATTTTCACATCAGTAACTGGATAGCCCGCCAAAACGCCTGCTTCTGCAGCCTCACGAACGCCTTTTTCGACCGCTCCGATGTATTCCCTGGGGATAGTACCCCCGACAATATCGTCCTCAAATTCAATCCCAGTTCCCAGCTCTGCCGGCTCCAATTCGAGCACCACGTGTCCATATTGGCCCCGACCACCAGTCTGTTTGATATAGCGATACTCTGCTTTCTCTACTGGACGAGTGATCGACTCGCGATAGGCGACCTGGGGCCGGCCCACGCGCGCTTGTACCCGGAACTCTCGCAGCATCCGATCTACCAGCACTTCCAGGTGCAACTCGCCCATCCCGGAGATAATAGTCTGCCCTGTATCCTGGTCGCTGCGGACGTGGAACGTAGGATCTTCCTCAGTTAATTTTCGGAGAGCTTCGCCCATTTTATCCTGGTCAGCACTGGTCCTTGGTTCGATCGCTACCGAAATCACCGGTTCCGGGAAAGAAATCGCCTCCAAGAGAATCTGGTGCGTCGGCTCGCATAAGGTATCACCAGTAAAAGAATCCTTTAATCCAAGGGTTGCACCAATGTCTCCTGCCAGAACCTCACTCACATCCTCTCGGCGGTCGGCGTACATGCGCAGCAGCCGTCCGATCCGCTCGCGCTTCCCCTTGGTGGAGTTATAGACCATCGCTCCCTGGGTAATTTTGCCAGAATAAACTCGAATGTAAGCCAGGCGACCAACATAAGGATCAGTTACGATTTTAAAGACCAGGGCGCTCAAACGCTCATTTTCCGCGGCCAGATGTTCGACCTCATCTTCAGTGACTGGATTGAATCCCCGCACGGGTGGGACATCGATTGGTGAAGGTAAAAATTCCACCACTGCATCTAGAAGGGGTTGTACACCTTTGTTGCGTAGGGAACTCCCACAATAGACTGGGGTGGCCTGATTGGAAATCACCGCTTCCCGCAGGGCTGCGCGCAGTTCCTCAACCGAGATTTCATCTCCTTCGAGGAATTTCAAGGTCAGATCATCATCGATTTCGGCAATCTTCTCGATCATACGCCCACGCATATCTGCCACCAGCGGTTTCATGTCAGGCGGGATCTCCATCTCGCGCGGCTCTCTGCCAAGATCATCTTCCCAAATTATCGCCCGTTCAGTGAATAAATCGACCACACCCTTGAAGTCCGCCTCATTTCCGATCGGAATCTGCACAGCGATCGGATTGGCGCCCAATCTGTCGCGGATCATCTCGATTGTATTTTCATAAGAAGCGCCTACCCTGTCCATTTTGTTCACAAAGCAAATTCGTGGGACATTGTAGCGATCGGCTTGCCGCCATACCGTTTCACTCTGGGGTTCCACACCTTGCACTGCGTCAAAAATCACAACACCGCCATCCAGAACTCGCAGAGAACGTTGCACTTCAGCAGTGAAATCAATGTGACCGGGCGTATCGATAATATTGATTTGATAGCCGTTCCATTCCGCCGACACAGCTGCTGAAACAATCGTTATACCTCGCTCACGCTCCTGCTCCATCCAATCAGTGACGGTAGTACCATCGTCAACGGAACCAATCCGATGCGTTTTCCCAGTGTAAAAGAGGATACGCTCGGTCGTGGTAGTCTTGCCCGCGTCGATATGGGCAATGATCCCAATATTTCGGTACCGTTCGATAGGATAGAGGCGAGCCATCATCAACTCAATAATCACTATAACCGATAATGGGAGAAGGCACGATTAGCCTCTGCCATCTTATGGGTTTCTTCCCGGCGCCGGATAGCCGCACCAGTACTATTAGCGGCATCCATCAATTCACTCGCTAGCTTTTCAGAGAAAGACTTGCCCGGACGCACCTTAGCCGCCGTCAGGATCCACCGCGACGCTAAGGTAAATCGACGTTCTGTGCCGACTTCCATTGGAACCTGGTATGTCGCGCCCCCAACCCGGCGAGGTTTGACCTCCATCACTGGCGCAACATTCTTGATTGCCTGCTCAAAAACTTCAAGCGGATTCTTCTTGGTGCGTTCCTCGAGGATATCAAACGCGTTGTAGACCAGCGTGGCCGCTACGCTCTTCTTGCCGCGTTGCATGACCCGGTTGATGAAAGCCTCAACATGAATGCTGTTATAGCGCACATCCGGAAAGATCTTCCTTTTTTCAGGTCGGTAACGTCGTGGCATGCAACTACTCCATACAAACTAAATAATAATCAGTAACGTTCGTCCGCTGTAAGAACCGCTGGCTTCAGCAAGTGAATTTTTCTTTTCCTGCCTAAACCAGCGGATCCGGTTGAAAAGGTTATTTCGGGCGCTTGGAACCGTATTTGGATCGGCCCTGGCGCCGCTTGATGACGCCTCCGGTATCCAAGGATCCCCGCACTATGTGATAACGCACTCCTGGGAGATCTTTGACGCGGCCTCCCCGTACCAAGACCACTGAATGCTCTTGGAGGGTGTGCCCCTCTCCAGGAATATAGGCTGTCACCTCTATTCCGTTCGACAGGCGCACGCGGGCAATCTTGCGCAAGGCTGAGTTCGGCTTTTTCGGGGTCATTGTACGTACCACCGTGCACACGCCTCGCTTCTGGGGTGCCCCGAGCGGCTGGCGAATGCGGCGCTGTTTATTCGAATTTAAAGTGTACAATAAAGCCGGTGCTTTGCTCTTGACCTTCTTGACCTTACGACCTTTTCGGACCAATTGATTGATCGTCGGCACTCTCGCCTCCAAAAAAACTATGTTCGCCTTAGATAAGAACTTCCCTCGTCCAAGATTTACTCAAGGTTTCTAGGTTTTTCTGTCTTAATTTTCCTTCTTATCTCATTAAGGGAGGCCATCGGTGATGCGTGATGGCCTCGCCTTGAAATCCGATATCCAGTTCGGCAGTTATTCAACTGCCCTTATGAAGATAGGCAACGAACTGGGATTTTACCATGCACCCATAACAGCGTCAAGGCCAATCGAAACGTTAATTTTAAATTAATAATCTTCTCCTAATCCCAACAGCCCAGTACTGGCTCGCGGTGGTCGCATTCTTTCTTCATCTTTGCCAAAGCGGATAATCTCACCGGTATCCGTTACGGCCTCGACTGACAGACCCAGGCTTTGCAGCTCCTTTACTAACACCCGGAACGAGGCCGGTATACTGGGCTCTTCGATTTGTTCGCCTTTGACAATCGCCTCATAAGTTTTCACACGTCCCTGAACATCGTCCGACTTCACGGTCAACATCTCTTGCAAGGTATATGCAGCTCCGTAGGCTTCTAAAGCCCAAACTTCCATTTCGCCGAACCGCTGTCCACCGAATTGAGCTTTACCACCCAATGGTTGTTGGGAGACAAGACTATAAGGACCTGTAGATCGGGCGTGCACTTTGTCCTCTACTAGATGGTGTAACTTCATGATAGACATAATCCCGACAGTCACAGGTTGGTCATAGGGAACTCCCGTCTTGCCATCGTGCAAAATCTGTTTTCCCAACACTGGAACCGGCCGACCCACACGGAGCATTACCTGCTCAACCCTTTGCTCCAAACCTTCGTCAGGCACATCACTTGCTTCTTCACCCAACTGATGCATCCAAAGACGCAGGCAAGCATTACCGGCGGCCTTATCCAGAACAGCACGCTCAGCGGGCAAGAGATTCTTATCTTCGAATGCCAAGATTTGGTCTGGATCAAAACCGTGATCACGCAACCACTCACGCAAGACTGAGCGGTGTGCATAGACTCGATCAGAGACCAATTGGTAAACGTCATAGCCGCGTTCGCCTAACCATGCTTCCAGGTAAAGGTTGCGGACTTCGTCGTCGTCCTTTATATTATCAGCTGTATAGTCAAATTGACGCAACCATTCCCAGGCCTGATCACCGGATTCTTTCCATGCCTGGTCGATCAACCAGGCCCGCGCCAGTTCGGCTTCAATTTCAGCCTCAGTTGCCCCATCGAATACAGGAGAGATGGCACGGAAACCGAGCCGACTGGCAGCCCAACCTAAATGGGTTTCCAAGACCTGACCTAGATTCATCCGGCCTGGTATACCAGTTGGGTTCAAAATGATATCCACCTGCGTGCCATCCTCTAAGAAAGGCATATCCTCCACAGGAACTACTCTTGAGACGACACCTTTGTTTCCGTGGCGACCAGCCATCTTGTCGCCAGAGGTTATTTTTCTCCTTTGGGCGACGGAGACGCGCACCATTATATCGACACCAGCAGATAAATCAGCGTTGTCCTCGCGTGTAAAAACTTTCACATCCACGACCTTGCCCCGTTCTCCGTGAGGCATACGCAGGGAGGTATCTTTAACATCGCGCGATTTCTCACCGAAAATCGCTCGCAATAGGCGTTCTTCAGGAGTTAGTTCTTTTTCACCTTTAGGAGAGATTTTACCAACCAGGATGTCATTCGGGCCGACTTCTGCCCCAATCCTAATGATGCCTTGCTCATCCAAGTCTTTGATAGCTTCCTCACCGACGTTCGGAATATCGCGAGTGATTTCTTCAGGTCCAAGTCGGGTATCGCGCGACTCCACCTCATATTTCTCAATATGGACTGACGTGTACAGGTCTTCCTGGACGAGACGCTCTGAAATCACGATAGCGTCCTCGAAGTTTGCCCCCTCCCAGGACAGGAAAGCAACGACAACATTCTGCCCTAATGCTAACTCACCCGCCTCTGTAGAGGAGGAATCTGCAATTACATCTCCTTTATGGATTCGTTGTCCCTTTACCACCGCTGGGCGCTGGTCGATGCAGGTGCTTTGGTTTGACCGTTGGTATTTCCGCAGATGATAGACGTGTTCGTCTTTACCGTTCCGAATAACGACCCGTCTGCCGGTAACTGAGATAACTTCTCCATCCTCCTCCGCCACCACAACTTGACCGGAATCGCGTGCTGCGTGATATTCCATCCCAGTTGAAACTTGAGGCACATCGGGTCGGATCAATGGAACAGCTTGTGCCTGCATATTCGAACCCATTAAGGCCCGGTTAGCGTCATCATGCTCCAGGAATGGGATCAATGCGGCGCTGATCCCAACGATTTGATGCGGCGCGACATCCATATAATCGATATTCTCAGGGCTAGCGAAGAGGAACCCCGAGTGGTATCGGCTGGAGACGCGTGTTCGAACGAACTCGTCAGACAAATTGAGCGGTGTATTGGCTTGGGCTATCACAAACTTGTCTTCTACGTCAGCCGATAGATATTCCATCTCCTCTGAGACGAAAGGCGTTACCAGAATCTCTGCTTTATTCAAAGCGGTAATGGCCTTTACTTTCTCTTGGGCAATTCGGTCGCCTTTCCCGTAAATTTTTTTCCCGGTTTTTGGATTGATTAGGTCTTCACGTAACGCCCGGTCAACCAAGCGTGGATCATCAGGTTTTAAGGCTTTCCGCACCCGGCGGTAAGGTGTCTCGATGAAACCATACTCATTGACCCGGGCAAAGGATGCCAGGCGACCGATCAAACCAATGTTTGGTCCTTCCGGTGTCTCAATCGGGCAGATCCGACCGTAGTGAGAATGATGAACGTCCCGCACGTCGAAGCCGGCGCGCTCACGCCGCAGCCCACCCGGGCCGAGGGCAGACAACGTCCGTTTATGACGTAATTCGGCAAGGGGATTGGTCTGATCCATGAATTGGGAAAGCTGGCTTGATCCGAAGAACTCACGCAGCGCAGCTACAACTGGGCGAATATTAATCAAGGTGATCGGCGAGAGCTGATCCTGATCGCGAATCGACATGCGCTCCTTAATCACGCGTTCCATACGGCGCAGACCGATCCGCAGCTTATTTTGAATTAACTCACCGACTGTCTTGGCCCGCCGGTTCCCCAAGTGATCGATATCATCAGCCATCTGTGTACCATTGTTAATCGCGATCATCCGCCGCACGAGTCGAACAATATCCCATTTTGTAATTGTCCGGTGTGAAATGCTGACGTGATCGTACAACTCCAACTTCTGGTTCAATTTATATCGGCCGACGCGCTCCAAATCGTAGTGACGTTGATCGAAGAGCTGTTCCTCTAGAAATTCGCGGGCGTTATCCAATGTCGCCGGATCGCCAGGTCGCATCCGGCGGAAGAACTCTAATAAAGCTGCTTCGGCGACAGATACACCATGGCTAAGATCCCACTCGGGTTCTTGGGCAAGTGTCGCTGCGATGAACATCCGATCAGGGTTATTATCCACCTCGGCGAAGAGTTTCAGCAAATCCTCATCCGAGCCATCATGAACCGGTGAGTCCGGCAAGCCATCGTTCACTGCAGCCAGGGCGCGTAGGAATATAGTGATAGGCACAGTTCGTTTGCGATTAAAACGCAGGGTCAGGTAATCGCTTTTTCGCGTCTCGAACTCCATCCACGCTCCTCGGTCGGGAATCAACTTAGCGATTGCTAAAGGACGGCCTGTTGATCGATCAATTGGTGCTTCGAAATAGACCCCTGGCGAGCGAATCAACTGCGAAACCACCACCCGCTCGGTGCCATTGATGATAAATGTACCTTTCTCCGTCATTTCCGGGAAATCGCCTAAGAAGATATCCTGTTTGATCGGTTCGGGAACATCCGGACCAGCTAACAATACAGAGACATAAAGCGGGCTGGCATAGGTCAGATCCCGTTCTACACACTCTTCGATAGTGTGTTTGGGCTCATCAAACCAGTAGCTAAGTCCCCACTGCTCGGCCTCTGGCGTACGGCTGGGGAAATACAACTTCATTCCCTTGTTATAAGATTCAATCGGCGAAATTTCGTGAAAAAGGTCAGAAAGCCCCTCCTTCTTCAGGCGCAAGAAAGAGTCCAATTGCACTTCAATCAAATCCGGCAACGGGAGTGTCACTTCAATTCGAGCGTAAGACTTGCTCGGCAAATAGGTTGCCATACTGCTGCTCCTGTGCTTCCTAAATAATCCTCTTTTTGTAATCACACGCGGAAAGCGTAAAACGTGATGGGAACTATTCCATCCGCTTTACGCAATGAAAACTTCTAATCCTGCTTAATGTTTGGCCAATCTTCGGTACAGATATAATTAAACCCGATAGACGAAACTGCATTATAACCGATTCAAATCATACTTGTCAAGCAGAATTTCATTAATCCAGCCCTGACGAATAGGGGATTTTTCGCGCAAATGGGGGACGGCTT
>MGOK01000126.1:182-6039 GCA_001795335.1 Chloroflexi bacterium RBG_19FT_COMBO_55_16 | reverse complement strand
CTTAATCCGAACACCTCCGCCAGCTCTCGCAGCAAGTCCTGGGCTGCGCCTAAAGTTTCCGCATCCACTCCGGCATCGCGTGCCTGGTTGATCGCCCGTACCAGGTCAAAAAGATGCCCCAGCGCGCCAGCGGTGTTGAAGTCATCATCCATCGCCTCAACGAAGCCCAAGCGGGTCGCCTCCATGTGCTCCTGGAGTGCCTGGACCGCTTCAGCAGGAGTTGCATCGGCCTCTGGAACCGCAGGGCGCAAAGCCAGTCGTAGGCGTTCCAGCCCGCGTTCAGCCTGGGCGACTACCTCTTCGCTGTAAGTCAATGGGCTACGATAGCTGGAATTGAGCACCATCATCCTTAGGGCATCGGCTTCGTGCGAGCTCAAAAATTCCTCAACCGTCACTAGATTCCCCAGGGATTTAGACATTTTTTCGCCGGTCAATTGCAGCATGCCATTGTGCACCCAATAACGCGCAAAGGGCATACCGGTCAGGCTTTCGGTTTGAGCAATCTCATTTTCGTGGTGAGGGAAGATCAAATCGTTCCCGCCGCCATGGATGTCGATTTGCTCGCCCAGGTGGTGCAGGTTCATGGCGGAGCATTCGATGTGCCAACCAGGTCGCCCCTTACCCCACGGACTCTCCCAAGACGGCTCGCCGGGTTTGGAAGCCTTCCAGAGGGCAAAATCCATGGGGTGTTCTTTGCGTTCGTCCACTTCGACCCTGGCACCAGCTTGCATTTCCTCCAGCTTTCGCCCCGAGAGTTTGCCGTAACCTGGGTCGCTGCCCACCCGGAAATAAACGTCACCGTCAACGCTGTAGGCATGACCGTGCTTGATCAGGTCTGTCACCATCGAGATGATATACTCCATCTCCCCGGAGGCGCGCGGGTAAACTGTAGCAGGCAACACGTTGAGGTCATTCAGATGGCATTGATAAGCCTCAATGTACCCCTCGGCCAGTTTCAACGGATCGACTCCCATCTGGTTAGCGCGCTGGATGATCTTATCGTCTACGTCGGTGTAGTTCATCGCATGGCGAACTTCGTACTCGCAATATTCAAGATAGCGGCGGATGATGTCGTATACTACAGAAGACATGGCGTGGCCGACGTGAGCCTTGTCATAAACCGTCGGGCCACATACATACATCGTAACTTGGCCGGGTTGCAGGGTTTCGAAGGGTTCCTTTTGGCGGGTGAGGGTGTTGTAAATGCGTAAACTCATTAGATCACTTCTGTAGGTCACTTTATTCGCTGAGGCGAGCAAAGATCATCCGTCCGGCGGCGGTTTGCAACACCTTTGTGACGGTCACTGTTACCTGATCATTCAAGCGGCTGCGTCCATCTTCGACAACGACCATCGTGCCATCGTCCAGATAACCCACCCCCTGCCCGGATTCCTTGCCTTCCTGAATGATGTTAACGCGCAAGGGTTCGCCAGGTAAAAGCACAGACTTTACAGAGTTAGCCAGTTCGTTGACGTTGAGCACTGGAACACCTTGCAGCTCGGCGATCCGGTTGAGGTTGTAATCATTCGTCAAGATGGGCGCGCGCAACTGGCGGGCGAGGATCACCAGCTTGTCATCCACCTCCCGCACCCCCTCCACGTCCATATCGGTGATGCGTACGGGGACGGTGGCGTCCTTCTGTAGTTCGGAAAGTACTTCCATGCCCCGGCGGCCGCGCTGGCGACGTAGGCTGTCTGCTGAATCGGCAATGTATTGCAGCTCGTTGAGCACAAAGCGGGTGATCAACAATGTCCCGAACAGAAAACCGGTGCGGGCAATGTCGACAATCCGCCCATCGATGATCACGCTGGTATCCAGGAGGATCGCGCGGCCACCATCAGCGGGCTCCTCTGGAGTTTCAGTCGACCTTCCAGGTAAATTGAAGCGTAGAGCAGAGAAGATATCGTTCTGGCGCGTCACAAATACTGCAACCCCGAGGTAACTGAACAAGAGCACGCCGACGAACGGCAGCACATCGCCAAACGGCGACGGCAGCAGTGAAATAGGGAAAGCGAGCAAAACTGCGACAATTAACCCAGCCATCAAGCCAACCAGCCCAGAGACCAGTGTCTGGGCCGAGAAGCGCCCCAACAAGATCCGTACGGCTCGCACCGGCCGCGTGGTAAGAAAGGGCGTCAACACCAAGCCCATCAACGCCCCTACCAACCCGAGAACGACCGCGTACAGCTCCACTTTCCCTTCAGTCGAACCCCCTAGGCCTATCCCCCAATACACGCCCAACGCAGCGAATACTACCATGCCCAAGATACGGGCTATGAAATCGGCGCTCATAATGGATAACTCCTCTAGAATAAATATAATAGAATAATAACATCAGCATAGCACGAGCAGGGTGAAGAGCCGAAGATGGAGGATTCACAAGCACCTCCCCCTCCTGTACTATCTATTCTTATTATACTATAATGAATAACCCGGCTTACCTGGCTGAACCTTTCTTCACCCAATTTCCCAAACCGAGACTCCTAGTTAAGTTGTGAATATTTCCCCACACCTACCTGCGCTGGATTTCTGGCCTTGAAATTCTGGGCAAGTCCATTCTTTCCGAGGAGAAGAATATGGCATCACAGGCAATGAGTGCATTCAACGGAATCAGTGAACAGGTGTATAAGCGGCGCATATGGGCCTGGACGATGTACGATTGGGCCAATTCAGCCTTTGCTACCACCATCCTGGCAGCAGTGCTGCCGATCTATTACAGCCAGGTTGCCGGGTCAACGCTGCCGAGCGCAACAAAGGCCACCGCCTATTGGAGCGCTGGCCTGAGCATCTCACTATTGATCGCCGCGGTCATTTCCCCCATACTGGGTACGGTCTCCGACATCATGCGCGGGAAGAAACGCTTTCTGGCGATATTCGTTGGCATAGGGGTCCTGGGCACCGCCCTGCTCGTCCTGGTAGAGACCGGCGACTGGATGCTGGCTTCGATTCTGGCGATCGTAGGACGGATTGGATTCAATGGCGCCAATGTTTTTTATGACGCCTTGTTGCCTCACGTCGCCCGAGAAAATGATCGGGATAGGGTGTCAGCCCGTGGCTACGCCATGGGCTACCTGGGCGGAGGAATTCTGCTGGCTGTCAACGTTGTCATGATCCAGTATTTACCTGGCACCTGGGGAGCGCGACTTTCCTTCTTGAGTGTAGCCATCTGGTGGGCTGTGTTTTCCATACCCATCTTCCGGCATGTGCCCGAGCCCCCTGCAGCTACAGCCCGGATGAACCATGGCGAGAGCGTGTTTTCTGCCAGCTTCAAGCGGTTGTGGGGTACTTTGAAAGATCTACGCCAATATGGCGAACTGTTTAAATATTTGATCGCCTTTCTGCTCTATGTGGACGGGATTGGCACAATCATCGGCGTGGCGGCGATCTATGGCGCTGAATTGGGGTTTGGCAGCGTCGAACTGATCCTGGCGCTCTTGTTGGTGCAGTTCGTCGGCATCCCATATAGCCTGATCTTTGGCCGCTTGCCCAGCCCTAATGAGAAACGCCGCCCTTTTTTCCTGGCTTTTATCTTGTTTAACCTGGTTGCCCTGCCCCTGGTCGGGATCGCCGGCACCCGCATGCTCCCCGCGGCGGTCACGGGTACGCCGCCACCTCCCTTCACCGCCACGGCAACCGCAGTCGGGCAAGGCGTTTACCTGGCCTCTAACAGCAACATTGCCTATTCAGGTACGTGGCAAAGTTTTGTAGTCTCAGCGGAAGAACTTGGGTCGAAGGACGACGCTGAGTACGCCAGCATTTCGGAATCTGGCTCTGGTTATAGCCTCGCTTTCAACGGTCAGAAAGTCCAGATTATTTATAGCATGGGGCCTGACCGTGGTATTTGGTCGGTAGAGCTGGATGGCCAACCGCTGATCGATGAAGATAGTGGAGAGCGAGTCATGATCGATGGCTACAACTCCACCTTGCGTTATGAGGTTACCGAAACCTTCCAGGCAAACTCTCCTGGTGAACACGTCTTGAGATTGGTTAACACGGGTGAGAAGAACCCAAGCAGTCAGGACACCGTCATGACGCTAGCAAGAATTGAAGTCCTACCTCCCCTGCGCCAAAGCAACCTGGGGTTGATCCTGGGCCTGATCCTGGCTGTCGTGCTGCTAGGCCTTCTGCTGGCCGTGTTGCTTGGATCAGCATTTTTCTCCAGGTTGGCAAAAACCATCGACACCAAGCGCAGCATCCTGCTGGCACTGGTGGTCTACGCAGTGATCGCTGTTTGGGGATTTTTCTTGGACTCTGTTATCGAGTTCTGGTTCCTGGCCTGGATGGTGGCCGTGGTGCAAGGCGGCAGCCAGGCCTTGAGCCGCAGCCTTTTTGCCGCCATGTCCCCCTCGTCTAAGAGCGGTGAGTTCTTTGGCTTATTCGGAGTCATGGAAAAGTTTTCCGGTGTGATCGGCCCGCTTATCTTCGCCTTCGCTGCCACCTCATTTGGCAGCAGCCGCCCGGCGATATTGAGCATCATTGTTTTCTTTATCGTCGGTGGATACCTGCTCACTCGTGTGGATGTAGAAGAGGGACGGCGGGTGGCCCAAGCGGAGGACGCAGCCCTGCTCAAGGGTGAAGCCCAGACCTGAGATGGCAAACCTGACCGGAGTCAGGCGAGCGCGGTATGTCCAGGGGATGTTTGCCCGCATCGCCCGTCGTTATGATCTAATGAACCGACTGATGACCGCCGGGCAAGACCGCCGCTGGCGGCGGGAGGTCATCCGGCGAGCTGCGCTCACCGCTGGATGCCGTTTGCTCGACATTGGGGCAGGCACCGGCGACTTGGCTCGGGAGGCCTTGCACCAATCTCCAGATTGCCATCCAGTAGCAGCTGATTTCACCCTGGAGATGATGCGGGTAGGCAAGAACCGCGTGACGCTCCCTCGCCTGGGTTGGTCAGCCGCCGATGCGCTATGCCTGCCTTTTATCAGTGGGGTATTTGACGCGGTAGTTTCGGGTTTTTTGTTACGCAATGTCAGCGATATCCAGAGGGCATTGCATGAGCAGCACCGGGTGCTCGTGCCCGGCGGACGCATTGTTGTCCTTGATACCACCCGTCCTTCGCCCAACCTGCTTTCCCCGTTAATTAACTTCCACCTGTACACAGTGATCCCAATCCTGGGCCAGGTTGTGACCGGCTCAAGAGAGGCTTACACTTACCTCCCAGAGACTACCGACTCTTTCCTGGAGGCTGAAAGACTCGCCTCATTAATGATCCAAGTAGGGTTTCGAGAAGTGGGCTTCCGTCGAATGATGTTCGGCACCATTGCCATCCATTGGGGGCAGAAGTAGAGGACGGACGACGAAGGACGATGGACGAAAGTTTTGAGCTGGGCGTTCAACCTAAAGAGATGAGGAACGAAAGATGAAAACTGATGAGAGACGCCGGTTGGTGGTCGGGATCACTGGGGCTTCGGGAGTGATCTTGGGTATCCGCATGCTCGAAGCACTGCAACCGATAGAGATTGAAGCACACCTGGTGGTCTCGCCTGCCGCGCGCGTGACCATTACCCAGGAGACCGATTGGAAAGTGAGCGATGTGCTGGCTCTGGCGGACGTAGTACATAAGCATGCCGATCTCGGTGCGGCCATTGCTTCAGGTTCCTTCGCCACCCTGGGGATGGTGGTAATCCCATGTTCGATTAAGACCCTTTCGGCGATCGCTAACTCCTACAGCGGAGATCTGATCGCCCGCGCCGCCGATGTGACCCTGAAGGAAGGTCGGTCGTTGCTCCTGGTTGTGCGCGAGACACCGCTGCATCGCGGTCACTTGCGACTGATGAGCCTGGCGGCCGAGGCCGGTGCGATCATTATTCCACCTGTCCCGGCCTTTTACGCCCGCCCACAGACCATTGAG
>MGOK01000126.1:0-159 GCA_001795335.1 Chloroflexi bacterium RBG_19FT_COMBO_55_16 | reverse complement strand
CCGCATCTTGGCCAGGTTGGGGATCGAGAATGAACTGTACCTGAAATGGAAAGAAGAGTAAATCAGCAATTGACGAATTACTGATCTGTGCGTATAATGTATACGCATTGTACGCAGTGAAATTGAGTGTACTTATTAGGAGGTAAACGCGATGGCGAT
>MGOK01000125.1:5079-12090 GCA_001795335.1 Chloroflexi bacterium RBG_19FT_COMBO_55_16 | reverse complement strand
CTTTACTTTGCAAGATCACGCTTGTAATTAGAGCAATTGACGTTATAATCAGCGCGATATCCAGATAAACTTCCACGCGTGCCTCCTGGTTTAGTCAGGTAGTCGTTTAGTCTTGTAATCCTGTAGTCTCTAGGTCGCCTGATCTTTGACGATAGGACTATCTGACTATAAGATTAGACGACTACTCGGGCGGATTATACCTTTCACTACTCTTTTAGTCAAATAGTCCATGCACGAGCTGATCATCAACCTGCACATGCACACCATGTATTCTGATGGGCATGGCACCCATGCGGAAATCGCCCAGGCTGCCTTACGCGCCGGGCTGGACGCGGTGATCGTGACCGATCATAACATCCTGGTCAGTGGATTGTCTGATTATTATCAAGACGGGGATCGGCGCGTCTTACTGCTGGTTGGCGAGGAGATACACGACCGGGCCCGCGATCCCCAAAAAAATCACCTGTTAGTCGTTGGCGCCGGTCGCGAACTGATCCAACTGGCCGAGGAGCCACAACGTTTGCTGGATGGCATTCGCGATGCGGGCGGTCTGGCTTTCATCGCCCATCCGGTGGATCCACCTGCCCCGGTCTTTGGAGAACCAGATATCTCCTGGGTGGATTGGGAAGTGCAGGATTACACCGGCCTCGAACTGTGGAACGCTATGTCCGAATTCAAATCGCACATGAAGAGTAGAGCGCGGGCCATTTTTTACGCCTTCAACCCGAAGCAGGTGGCGCGTGGCCCTTTCCCAGAGGCGCTGCGTAAATGGGACGAACTGCTTGCAAAAGGACGCCCGGTGGTCGCCATCGGCGGTTCTGACGCCCACGCCTTTCCGGCCCACCTGGGACCCTTGCGCCGCACGCTTTTTCCCTACGAGTTTCACTTTCGGAGCGTAAACACCCATCTATTCACCCCCGAACCTTTGAACGGGGAGGCGACGAACGACCGCCGCCTGATCCTGGAGGCCTTGCGCCTGGGGCATGCTTTTGTTGGATACGACTTGCCAGCCCCGACACGCGGATTCCGGTACACGGCTCAAGGTAAGGATGGCAGCGCGTGGATGGGCGACGAGCTCTCTGCCCAAAACGGGGTGACCCTGCAAATCCACCTGCCCCGCCGGGCCGAATGTCACTTGTTGAAGGATGGTAAGATAGTCAAGACCTGGCGCAAGCGCGAAATCTGCACGTACATCACCGCCGAAGCCGGTGTTTACCGCGTGGAAGTCTATATCCAGTATCTTGGCCGCCGCCGGGGTTGGATCTTTAGCAATCCGATCTACGTCAGGGGATAAACATGTTCGCTATGCCGATCCGTGTTCGCCTTTCCGCTTTAGCCGCGTGGGTTGCCCTGGGAACCCTGCTAGCAGCCTGCGGGGTCACCGCACCAGCCACCTCTGACCCGGATGCCGTGTTAGCCACTATCGTCGCCGAGACCATGTCTGCTGCACAAACGGAGGCGACGGTTTCGCCTCAGGCTACCGACACTCCTGCGCTCGAGGTGACAGGCACGCCTACCCAAACCTTTGCTCCAACCAGCACTCCACCGCCCACCGCGACCCAACCAGTAAATAACGTCTCCGGAAAAGTATGCTATCCGGAGGGCGAGGTCCCATCCTTGACGGCCTATTTCGAGGAGACCGGAACCGGGGCGCTGGTCGAGTTACCCATCTCGCAAGGTCAAGAGAGCTACGAAGTAAAGATCGCCCCCGGCACATACATCGCATATGCCTGGTTGACCGATTTTACGCGCGGCGGCCTCTACTCGCACGCTGTCCCGTGTGGCCTCAAGGCGGGATGTGACGATCACTCCATGCTGCCTTTCACCCTCAAAGAGGGCGATGTCCTGGAAGGAATCGACCTATGCGACTGGTACGCCGGGCCCTTCAACGTACCTTACCCGCCGGGCAAGCCGCAAGATGAGGTGACAGGCGGGGTCTCCGGGGATATCATTTATATCAGGGATACTATCCCCGAGCTGCGTGTGTTTGCATTCAGTGTGACCACCGGTTACTGGTATTGGGTGTACACCCAAGACGGTCAAGCTTTCTATACTTTATCCGAACTGCCACCCGGTGTTTATCATCTGGTGGCTTATGACGCAGGGGGGCGAGCTGGGGGACACGCCTCCGCCAGTCACCAGCTGATCGACGTGACCGTGAAATCTGGGGAAACCACCAAAGGTGTTAATATTAACGATTGGGAGGCGCCTTCCGGAAGCTTCCCAGTGGATCCAACGAGGTGATATGCAATTCCAACTTCATGCGCCATTTAAACCAACCGGCGACCAGCCGGAAGCCATCCGCCAGATGGTTGAGGGAATCCAGAACGGCTACCGCAACCAGGTCCTGCTCGGGGCTACCGGGACCGGAAAGACGTACTCGATCGCCGCGGTGATCGATCAAGTCCAAAAGCCGACCCTGGTGATGGCGCACAACAAGACCCTGGCAGCCCAACTGTACGCCGAGTTCAAGGATTTCTTCCCAGAAAACGCCGTCGAATACTTCGTGTCGTATTACGACTACTACCAGCCTGAGGCCTATGTCCCGCGCCATGACCTGTACATCGAGAAAGAGACCGATATTAACGAGGAGATCGAGCGGCTGCGCCTAGCGGCGACGACCGCTTTGCTCTCCCGCCGAGATGTGATCATCGTCGCCTCGGTCTCTTGCATCTATGGCCTGGGTGACCCGGAGGCTTACGGGCGGGTAGTGATCAACCTGGAAAGCGGAAACGCTTACCGGAGAAATACGTTGCTGCGGCAGCTGGTTGAAAGCCATTACGAACGTAACGATCTGGAACTACGCCCGGGGACTTTCCGGGTGCGCGGCGACACATTAGAGATCATCCCAGCCTATCAAGACCGCTATGGATATCGCATCACTTTTTTCGGGGATGAGATCGAACGCATCGTCGAGTTCAATGCTGTCACCGGCGAGCTGAGGCGAAGCCTGCCGGCAGTGGCCATTTATCCCGCCAAGCACTTCATCACCGAGGAAGAAAGGTTGCGCAAGGCGATCGTTGATGTCGAGGCGGAACTGGAAGAGCGCCTGGCCCTTTTTAAATCGCAAGAGAAACTGCTCGAAGCCCAGCGGCTGGAACAGCGTACCCTGTATGACCTGGAAATGTTGCGTGAAGTAGGGTACTGCGCTGGGATTGAGAATTATTCCCGCCACATGGATCAACGCCCGGAAGGCTCGCACCCGTGGACGTTGATGGACTACTTTCCTGCCGATTACATGCTGGTGATCGACGAGTCACACATGACCGTGCCGCAGATTCGGGGCATGTTCAACGGAGATCGTTCCCGTAAGGAAGTTCTGGTGCAGTATGGCTTCCGCCTGCCGTCAGCCATGGATAACCGGCCGTTGGCCTTCACCGAGTTTGAAGAATATATGGGCAGCACCATTTACACTTCCGCCACGCCCGGACCTTACGAAATGCAGCGCGCAGACCAGGTGGTGGAGCAGATCATCCGTCCCACAGGCCTGGTCGACCCTGAAGTGGAAGTACGCCCCATTTCGGGTCAGGTGGACGATTTGATCTCCGAGATCCGCCAGCGGGTGGAGCGCGGCGAGCGCACTCTGGTGACCACCCTCACCAAGCGCATGGCCGAAAAGCTCTCCGATTACCTGATGGAACTGGGGATCAAGGTGCATTATCTGCACTCCGAGATCGAGACTCTGGAGCGGGTGGGTATCCTACGCGATTTGCGGCTGGGGGTGTTCGATGTCGTGGTGGGGATCAACCTGTTGCGGGAAGGCCTGGATCTGCCGGAGGTGTCGCTGGTCGCTATCCTGGACGCCGATAAGGAAGGCTTTTTGCGCTCAGGTACAGCCCTGATCCAGACCATCGGGCGGGCGGCGCGTCACGTGCACGGCAAAGTAATCATGTATGCTGATAAGTTCACCGACTCCATGCGCCGGGCGATCGACGAGACCAATCGCCGCCGCGCCAAGCAAGTCGCCTACAACAAAGAGCATGGGATCGAGCCGGTGAGCATCGTCAAGGCAGTGCGCGACCTGACAGACCAGGTTGCGGTGCGGGCGGTGGCCGAAACCAAAGGTGAGTACCGCGTCAAAGGCGCGGCTGGGCTGCCCAAGTCGGAGATGCAGCGGCTGATCGCCGAGCTGGAGAAGCAGATGAAGACTGCCGCCCAGGACCTGGAATTCGAGAAGGCCGCGGTATTACGCGACCAGATCTTCGAGCTGCGCGCTATCCTGGCGGAGGAAGCGGGCGTGCCGCCCTGGGAGAAAGTTCGCTTGCTGGTTGGGGAGGAGTAGGAATTAAGACGCGGATGTCGCCGACTTGCTTGAAGTTCTCCTCCAAACCTTCACGATACCTTCAATCCCTCTTCACAACTAATTCACACCTTTACGCTATCCTCAGGGCAGATAAACGGGAGAAAATCCCAACAAAACTTACCTGAAGGAGTGTGTAACATGAGGAAAATCTTGATTATCGGTACACTGGTTGGTGTGGTCGTATTGGCGCTTGGGGCGGCTGGCCTGGCTTTCGCCCAGACGGAGACTCCCCCGGCTCCCACATCCCCTGGCTATGGTGGCTTCGGGCCCGGCACGATGGATGGGCGCGGCGGTTTCGGGGGGATGATGGGCGGCAATCGCACCGACGTGGAAGGCCCCTTGCACGCGTACATGATCGCCGCCTTCGCCGAGGCGCTTGGCTTGACCCCCGAGGAACTGGAAACCCGGCGCGACGGTGGTGAAACCTTGTGGCAGATCGCCGAAGCGCAAGGGATCAGCTCCGAGGACTTTGCCACCCTGTGGACGGATGCCCGCACGGCTGCTCTGGAACAAGCAGTTTCTGACGGGGTGATCGCCCAGGAGCAGGCTGACTGGATGATCCAGCGCATGGCTCAACGGCAGGCGGCAGGCTTTGGCCCTGGCTCAGGGGCATGCACTGGTGCTGGACCCCAAGGTGGCTTTCACCGGGGACCTGGCTGGCGGTGGAATGCGCAGCCGTAGCCAATAAGCAAGTTGTTAGTGGTCACCTGACAGTGGGCAGAAGTCATTCACTGCCCACTGTTGCTGTATAATCTGCGTACAACTGATCCTTACCCATCTTCTCTATACTCTGTTCTCTAACCACCAACATCTTATGCCGACCATTTTGATCGTCGAAGATGAATCTGAGCTGGTCAAGGTGCTGCGTTCCTACCTGGAACAGGCTGGATTCAACGTGCTGACCGCATATCGAGGGGATACGGGTTTATCTATCTGGGAGCATAAGCGTCCTGATCTGGTGTTGCTCGACCTCAACCTGCCCGGTGTGGATGGGCTGGACGTGGCGCGCGAGATCCGGCGCAAGGCAGATACGCCTCTCATTATGCTAACCGCACGCGTGGAAGAGACCGACCGCCTGATCGGGTTGGAACTAGGCGCCGACGATTACATCACCAAACCCTTCTCACCGCGCGAGGTTGTCGCCCGGGTCCGGGCGGTGCTGCGTAGGGCGGGGTCGGCGCCCTCCGCGCCTGTGGTGCTGCGCGCCGGAGGGCTGGAGATCGACCTGGAGGCTCATACGGTGACTAATGCTGGACAGGCGGTTGACCTGACCCCGACGGAATTCAATCTCCTGGCAAACCTGGTAGCGCAACCAGGGCGGGCGTTTTCCCGCCTGCAATTGCTCGAAGCTGCCCAGGGTGCGACTTATGAGGGTTACGAACGCACGATCGACGCCCATATCAAGAACCTGCGCGCCAAGATCGAATCCGATCCGAGAAGGCCGATCTTAATTGAAACAGTATTTGGGATTGGGTACCGGTTTAAGAAAGGATGAAGGATGAAGGCTGAGGGATGAGGGATGCGGTTACGATTGTTCCTCTCTTTTGCTTTGATTGTGTTGGTGTCTGTAGGGAGCGTGGTTATATTCGCCCGCTACAGTACTGCCAGGGAGGTACGCGCCTATATGTTTCGGGGTGGGATGGTAGGGGTGGAGGGACTGGTCACTGCCCTGGAGGACTATTATCAGCAGAACCATTCCTGGCAGGGAGCTGAAAGCCTGCTGAGCTCACCTGGCTTTGCACATGGCCGGCGACTCGCAGGCCAGGGCAACGCGGCGCCCGGCCCCGGGGGGATGGGGGCGATGATGGGTCAGCGCCTGCGCCTGGCCGATGCTACGGGAGACGTGGTAGCGGACACCGCCGATCCGAACCCAAGCAGCCAGCTCAACGCGGCCGAACTCGATGGGGCGATCCCATTACAGGCTGGAGAGGAAATCGTCGGTTATCTTCTTCCGGAAGGGGGCGCCACGTTTAACCAAAGCGATGAGGCCAACCTGGTCAGCCGGCTGAGCCGAGCGGCTCTGATTGCCGCAGGAATCGCGGTGGGTTTTTCGCTGCTTTTGGCATTGTTCTTTAGCTACCGCCTGTTGTTACCGGTGCGCGCCCTGACCAGGGCAGCGACTCACCTGGCGGAGGGGGATTTGACCGGGCGGGTGGCGGTAGGCGGCAACGACGAGCTGACTACCCTGGGCAAAACCTTCAACCACATGGCCTCCTCGCTCCAACAGGCCGAAGAGAGCCGTCGATCCATGACGGCTGACATCGCTCACGAGCTACGCACGCCACTCGCTGTGCAGCGCGCTCATCTGGAAGCCTTGCAAGATGGCGTTTACCCGGCCACAGCAGAGAACCTGACGCCGATCCTCGAGCAAAACTTGTTATTAACCCGCCTGGTGGAAGACCTGCGCACCCTGGCACTGGCCGACGGGGGACAGTTGCACCTGGAGTGCAAACCTACTGATTTTCCTGTCCTGGTGCAACGCGTGGTAGACCGTTTCACACCCCAGGCAAACGCCCAGGGTGTCGCCATTCACTTATCCGTCGAAAACTCCTGCCTGCCCATTTCTATTGATCCCGGCAGGGTAGAACAGATCTTGGGGAACCTGCTGTCCAATGGGTTGCGTTATTCTCCCGAGGGAGGCCAGGTGGAGCTGAAAGTGTCTTCTACTTCGAAGGCGGTTCAACTGACGGTGCATGACAGCGGTCCTG
>MGOK01000125.1:3013-5049 GCA_001795335.1 Chloroflexi bacterium RBG_19FT_COMBO_55_16 | reverse complement strand
TTGAGCGTTTTTACCGTGCCGACCGTTCACGCAGCCGCGGCGAGGGCGGCACTGGCCTGGGCCTGGCGATCGCTCGCCAGCTGGCACAAGCTCATGGAGGGACGCTGTTGGCGGCTAACCACCCTGCAGGCGGGGCGGTCTTCACATTAGAGGTACCTTATAATAGAGAGAAGAGACTAGAGAGTTGAGAGTCGTAGCGCCCGGATTGTCATTATGATGGGCGACAGCGGATGACTAACTTTTGGAATGAAAAACAATGTAACTCGCCTATTAGAGGCACGCGGCATCCCCTATACTGCTTTTGAACTTCCCGCCGAGAAATTGAGCGCGGTGGAGGCGGCTCAGTATCTGGACGTCGATCCAGAACTGGTTTATAAAACCATCGTGGTGCTGCGCGCAGGGCGCGGTAAACCGATCCTGGCGGTGGTGCCTGGTCCTCTGGAAGTGGACGTGAAGGCCCTGGCGAAAGCGGTTGGCGAGAGAAAGTTAGTCCTGGCCACCCAGCGCCAGGCGGAACAGGTGACTGGTCTTTTAACGGGTGGGATATCCCCGCTGGCGCTGCTCAACCGGGGCTTTGAAGTGGTCGTTGACGCTCTGGCTGAACTGTACCCACAGATCTACATCTCCGGAGGCCAGCGCGGGCTGAATATCTGTCTGCCCACCGCCGCGCTGGTTTCCCTTACTGAGGCGAAAGTAGCAGAAATCAGCGTTTGACAAGGCACAATTTCTAAAAAAAGCTTGCTCATCAGCGAATTATTCCCTATAATAAGCACAGCGTTGTTTCTTCCTTGTTTAAGGTATGTTAACTGAATAGTTGATTATCTATTAGGATAACTTCCCAACCAAATTCGCGGTCGCCAAAATTAACCTTTACTATATAAGGAGGTGATGCCTGACTGAGATGGACAGTTGTATACCCTGGCACCCAAAAAATATTGATTTCCAGTTTTAACTATTCGTTCAGGAGGAGAGAAACATGTCTCGGAAAATGATTCCGGTCTTTGTGCTTTTGGTAATCGGGGCTTTAATTGTGGCAGCTTGTGGTCAAGCCGCCACCCCAACTGCGCCGAGCGGAGGGGGAGAAGAACCTCCCATGGTAGAAACCGTGGAGGTAGTGAAAACCGTTGTGGTCACCGTAGAAGCGCCAGCTCCGGCTGTCACACCCCAGGTTCAGATTCAAGTTGCCCAGGCGCCAGGCTTTGGGGGAACCCTGGCAGCCGTCCAGGGGCGCGGCAATATTATTTGCGGCGTTAACGGACAATTGCCTGGTTTCAGCTTCCTCGATCCTGAGGGTAACTTCACTGGTTTCGATGCGGACTTCTGCCGGGCATTGGCCGCGGCTGTCTTCGGTGATGCCAGCAAGGTGGAGTTTCGTCCCGCGACCACCCAGGAGCGCTTCACTATCCTGCAAACCGGCGAGATCGATGTGCTGATCCGCAACACGACCTGGACTCTGGTGCGCGACACTGAGTTGGGCCTCAACCCTACCGTCACGACCTTCTATGATGGGCAGGGCATCATGGTTCCAGCGGACAAGGGCTTCACCACCCTGCAAGACCTCGAAGGCGGCACGATCTGTGTCCAAAAAGGCACCACCACCGAACTCAACCTGGCCGATGTCATGGCTACCGAAGGAGTGAGCTACACCCCAGCGGTCTTCGATGACGTCAACGCAACGTACGGCGCGTATGGAGAAGGTCGCTGCGACGCGGCCACCTCGGATAAGTCACAGTTGGTGTCTGTCGCCAAGGGCTTGCTGGCTGATCCCGACAACCATGTGGTGATGGACCTCACACTATCGAAGGAGCCTTTGGGGCCGGTGGTGCGCCACGGCGATGACCAGTGGTTTGATATAGTAAGATGGGTTATCTTCGCCACAGTCGCAGGGGAAGAGTACGGCGTCTCCTCAGCGAATGTAGATGAGGTGCGCGACAGTACCGAGAACCCGGAGGTGAGGCGCATGCTGGGTCTGGAAGGAGACCTGGGCCTCAAGTTAGGGTTGAGCAATGAATGGGCGTATAACGTGCTCAAGCTGG
>MGOK01000125.1:0-2988 GCA_001795335.1 Chloroflexi bacterium RBG_19FT_COMBO_55_16 | reverse complement strand
TCGTAACCTGGGTCCAGACACAGCTACCTTTATCCCGCGTGGTCTGAATAGCCTGTACGCCGATGGCGGTCTGCTCTACTCGCCGCCGTTCCGCTAAACCGATCGCTTTTCCAACCGATCGCCAGGGCAGCGGAGGTCCCTCTGCTGCCCTGGTCTCAACTTTGCCTGATTAATGGAGAAGAGCCGTTCCCCGCGCGTTCAGAGCAGCATCCCGCTGTGGCGGGATGAGCGCTTCCTGCGCATCCTCGGCCAGGTGGTGTTCCTGGCCATTTTGGCTGCCATCCTTGGGTATCTCACGAGCAATATGCTTACCAACATGCGCCGGCAGGGCTTGGGGCTGGGCTATGACTTCATGCGGCTCACGGCCGGCTTCGATATTGGCGAGCATCTCATTCCTTATGATCGCAGCTCTTCATTTTTGCGCGCTTATCAGGTTGGCCTGCTTAATACCGCCTTGGTGGGCGGATTGGGCATCGCCTTGGCTACGATTTTAGGCGTCATCTTTGGCGTCGCCCAGATCTCCAGTAATTTCCTCGTTCAGCGGCTGGCTCGGGCATATGTCGAGTTCCTGCGTAATATTCCACTGCTGGTGCTGTTGATTTTCCTTTACACAGCTGTCTTTATCAAGCTCCCCAGGGTGAAAGAGGCAGTTATACTCCCCGGCCCGGTTCTGCTGACCAACCGGGGAGTGGCTATCCCATGGGGTATCCCGACCGAGACCTTTTCGCTTTACGTGCGCATTTTGATCTTGGGTGTGTTCCTGGCCATCGCGGTGGGCAGCCTGTTGGTGTGGTATGGAAGGCGAACCGGACGCGCCCCGCTCACCTTGCTCTGGAGCGCCCTGATCCTGGCAGGGGTCGCCGTACTGGGTTGGGTCGCATTGCCTGCCCCACCCCTTTCCCTGGATCCACCTGCCGTGCAGGGTTTGAGGCTGGCCGGAGGCCAGCAGTTATCCCCAGAGTTCATGGCGCTATTATTCGGCCTGTCGATCTACACCTCGGCCTTTATCGCCGATGTGGTGCGCGCTGGAATCCAATCGGTATCGCACGGGCAGGTAGAGGCAGCCAAATCCCTCGGGTTGACCATCATCCAGACCCTGCGGATGGTCGTTTTTCCCCAAGCGCTACGTGTGATCGTGCCGCCGCTTACCAGCCAATACCTCAACCTGATCAAGAACTCATCGCTGGCGGTGTTAATTGGCTACCCGGAACTCTTCCACGTTTCCGGGACTATCTTGAACCAGAGCGGGCGGGCGGTGGAGATGATCGCGCTGGTCATGGCGACCTATTTGGCGATCAGCCTGCTCACATCAACTTTTATGAACTGGTACAACCGCCGCGTGCGCCTGGTGGAGCGCTGATCACATGTCTAAAGAACTTGCTAATCGCGCTCAGGCGCTGCCTCCACCATCTGTACGATATACCTTGCTCGGCTGGGTTCAGAAGAACTTGTTCAGCACCTGGTACAACGCTCTATTGACGATCTTGGCACTTGGGCTGAGTTACGCACTGCTCAAGCCGATCATCGCCTGGCTGATCAGCCAGTCTCAATGGGAGGTGCTCAAGGTCAACTTCCGCTTGCTGATGGTAGGGCAGTACCCGGTGGCGCAATTGTGGCGAGTCTGGGTGTGCCTGGACCTGCTGGCGGCCATTGTTGGGCTGACTTGGGGGATTTGGGTGCACGGCCGCCGTTTGTTGGCCGCTGCTCTACTGATCGCGCCCCTTACCCTGGCATTGCTCCCAACGATCAGCGCTTCAACCAGGCTTTTTCTACTCGGTATAGATGTCTTTGCCCTGATTGCCTTTGGGTTAGGCCGCTTGCGAGGCCTCGCGCTGCGCCGTCTTGTGATTTGGAGTTGGGTGGTCTATTTCTTCCTTGTGATTTTGATCATAAACGGGTTGAACCCTGGCGAGGGGTGGTTCCCGATTGTACCTACCACCCTGTGGAGTGGGTTGCTACTTACTTTTTTGCTCACGGTGGTGGGCATCGCTTTCTCATTCCCGTTGGGTGTGCTTCTGGCCTTGGGGCGTCGCTCCCGCTTGCCAACCATCCGCTGGGTGAGTGTCGGTTATATCGAGGTGATCCGTGGCGTTCCCCTGGTGACCATCCTGTTCATGGCCAGCACCATGCTGCCACTCTTCCTCCCCTCGGGTATACGCCCCAACCTTGTGCTGCGCGCCATGGTGGGTATTACCCTCTTCAGCGCGGCGTATCTAGCCGAGGGTGTACGCGGCGGCCTGCAGGCTATCCCACACGGACAGTACGAAGCCGCCGGGGCGCTCGGGCTGAGTGGTTTCCAATCGATGGCGCTGATCATTTTGCCGCAGGCACTGCGAATAGTCATCCCGGTGCTGATGGGCCAGTTCATCGCCTTGTTTAAAGATACCACTCTGGTCGCTACTATCGGCTTACTAGAATTGCTGGCTATCTCCAGAAGCGTCCTGGCACAGCCACAGTTCGTTGGCTCTCAACGTGAGGTATACTTATTCATTACTCTCATCTTTTGGGTTTTTTGTTATTTCATGTCCTATGTTAGCCAACGCCTGGAGATCGCATTGGGCGTAGGAGAGCGTTAGCAGAGGTGAATATGAGTCCAATCGACGATCTTCAACAGACGGCTATCGTTGGGGAACAACCGATCATCCTTTGTCATGATGTGCACAAGTGGTTTGGTAACTTCCAGGCCTTGCGCGGCATATCGATGGAAGTCTACAAAGGAGAGGTGATCGTGATCTTCGGCCCCTCCGGTTCGGGGAAGTCCACCTTCATCCGCACGCTCAACCGGTTGGAGGAGCACCAGAAGGGGAAGATCATTATAGACGGCATTGAGCTAACCCATGATGTGCGCAATGTTGAACAGATCCGCATGGAAACCGGCATGGTTTTCCAGCAATTCAATCTCTTTCCCCACCTGAACGTCATGCAGAATATCAGCCTGGCGCCAATCTGGGTGCGTAAATGGCCGAAGGAAAAAGCCGAGGAAGTCGC
>MGOK01000124.1:5172-6223 GCA_001795335.1 Chloroflexi bacterium RBG_19FT_COMBO_55_16 | reverse complement strand
GATAAATTGCCAACGTAAATGTTCATGTTCTCCTCTCTTGGGTTTGCCGGTTAGTGCATACCGCCATTATAATCCCTTATGGTAAACTCCAATAGGCAATTTCGTCAACCCTCACCTTGAAATCTTCCGTGTTCACCGACCCAATGAAGACCCCAAATTTGCCGTCCTCGAAGGCATCGGCGCTGATTTCTTTAAGCTGGTTCCCGTTGGCGAATAACGACAGGCGCTTTCCGTCCAACAGCAGCCCGATGCGGTTAGTCTGGTTCGAACCGGCGCGGAGGTGCTCGCTTTCCGTCCAATCGATCAGCTTGACGTGCTTATTACCGTCCCAGATGCGCAGGGAATAGCGTCCATCGCACGAAATTCCTAATTGGTACCCGATATACCCCCGCTCGCTCTGCATAGCGCGCGCCATCAAGCCATAGTGGTCTAGGCCAGCGCACTGCCTGCTGGTAGCGGTCATCTCCAGGTAGAAGTCCTCGACCTGCGGCCAGGCTAGCATGAAACCATCCCAGAAATCGGGATTGAAGGCAACCATGATCAGCTGGCCGCCATCCACGTCAAATGAGACGTGGTCGTCTTCATAGAGGGGCCAGTTCGCATCGTTGGCGAAGCTGTCCTCAAAGTCCGGATCTCCCAGGCTCGCCTTTGGATCGGTAGCCGGGAGGGTAGCCGTCGCGCTGGGTATGTCGGTCGGAGTCGCTTCGCTAGTAGCAGGCGACGTCGGGGTGCCCGGTGATTCTGTCTCGGTCGGGGACGGGGTGTCCGTCACCTGGGTGGGAGGACCCTCCGTTGCGGGTATGCCTGTTTCAGTTGCGGGGAGAAGGGGGCCGCCAGGTGCGGTAGGGGTCAGCGTCTGGGCAATCTGGGTTAGTTGGGCGACGATTGTCTCAGCCGCAGCCGTATAGGCCGGGGAGAGATCTGCCTGGGTTGGCGAGCTTGTCGCCGATAGTTTGCAACTGCTCAGCGCAAGAGCCGCCAGTAAGGTAATTGCTGTCGGATAAATGAGTCGATTTCTCATGAGTAGCGTTCTCCTTGAAGAATTCAGTTC
>MGOK01000124.1:3422-5141 GCA_001795335.1 Chloroflexi bacterium RBG_19FT_COMBO_55_16 | reverse complement strand
ACGGGATTCATTTTCAACATAGCCTTGATTTCAGACCTTGCCAAGCCAGCAGAGTTCGAGCATAATCTGGGGGAAAGATTATAAATTTAACTGGAAATCCGTCTAACCCGGCAATTGCCAGGGCCACGACGCGCTTTGGGAGCAATATGTATGGATGTAGAAAAAACTTTAAATCAAGCCCTGCTGGAAACCGTTAACCATCCCACCCCGCCGCCGTTGATCAAGGTTTCGGGTTCTCACCGTGCGATGGGACGCCAGATTGGCGAGGCCTGCCTGACACAGGTGCAGCGCAGTATCGAAAACGCCCACACCTTAATCGATAGCGTCTATGAACACCTGCAACTCGAATGGGAAGGGGCCAGGATTCAGGCACGCAAATATATCCCCTTTGTCCAGGAGCGCTATCCACGCTATGTGGAGGAGTTGATCGGGATCGCAGAGGGCGCTGGTGTCGAATTTGACGACCTGGCGGTGCTCAATGCGATGGAAGCTGTCACTATGGACGCCTTGCACCTGACCAAGTGTACCTCGATGGCGGTCAACGACGCACGCACCGCCGATGGGCATGTCTTGATCGCCCATAATGAGGACTGGGTGCCGGAAGACGAAGCCGACGTATATATCTTACACGCCAAGCCAGACGACGAACCCGCCTTCCTGGCGATGACCTATGGCGGTCTGTTGCCCAACATCGGTTTTAACGCCGCCGGCATTGCCCAGTGTTGCGACTCGGTTTATCCCAACGATTCGCGCATCGGCATCCCGCGCGTGTTCGCCTCGCGCGCCGTCCTATCGGCGCTCACCCCAGCGGTGGCCATCAGACACATGCTCACCCCGCACCGGGCGGCGGGTTACAATCATTTGCTGGTGCATGAAAGCGGGGAGCTCTACAACGTGGAAGTATCGGCGCGCCGTTTTGCTATCCTGTATGGCGAGGATGGCTTTCTGGTGCACACCAACCATTACCTGGATCCCCAGATGCAGGCCATCGAAAATGAGCCGGACGAACTTATCTGGACGCGCGTGCGCTATTTCCGCGCTTTGCGGCTGCTCAAGAGCAGCCCCTTGCACTCTGTAAAGTCGTTGCAGGCTATCCAGCGCGACCATATCAATTTTCCGAATTCGATTTGCAACCATGCGGTGGATGACCCCCTACCGCTCGACCGGGAAAAGACGGTCAGCGCCCTGGTCATGGACTTAACCTCACGCGCCATGCACCTGGCGTGGGGCAACCCGTGCGAAAACCAGTATCACACGTTTTACCTGGATAATTAACTTCCCCCCCACAGTCCGTATCCGCTTTTCCGCCGCGCTTCCCGCCGGATATGCTGCTCGTGGATCTCGGCCACATGTGCCACCTTCTCGGCAATGGCGGCTTTCAACCAGGCCGCTCCTTTCTCAGAAGTAGCCAGGCTGCCTGCGCCATACGCGCCGGTGATGGTGTCGTCATCCCAGGGGGGATTAGCCACCAGCGCGCCACCCTCCACCCAATCCATAAAGTAGGAGGGAGTTGCCACGAAGTCGATTTCATCCACGACGCGCTCCATGTGCACCAGGTCAGGCCGCAAGTGCAGGATCAAGGAAGTTTCCAACTCGCAGGCATGTCCCATCCCCCCAATATCTGAGGCGCGCTGCTCTTGCAAAGCAGCGACTCCCTGGGGACCCGACAGGTGAAGCCAGGCTGTGGCACAAAAGATCCGCCGGTGTCTTTCGCCGGCG
>MGOK01000124.1:3039-3387 GCA_001795335.1 Chloroflexi bacterium RBG_19FT_COMBO_55_16 | reverse complement strand
GCCGTGCCCGCTGATCAGGTACATGCGGTCATAGCCTCGCCCGGCGAGTGTATCAATCACCCCGAGCCAGAAATCCTCGAAAGCCCGCCCACCAGCGTTCAATGTGCCGGCAAACGCCTGCCGGTGCGTGCTGACCCCGTAGGGCATCGCTGGCAGGCGTGTGGCATGGTCGGGTACAGCCTCCACTACACCCTGGGCGATGGCGTCGATGATCAGCGTGTCGGTGGATAAGGGTAAGTGGTAGCCATGCTGTTCGGTGTGGCCGATTGGGATGATGACCACCTTACCACGATCTTCGTCGGGAGGAATGGGCTGAAAACCTGTAAAGTTTTCAAAAACCTCGGAAGT
>MGOK01000124.1:322-3001 GCA_001795335.1 Chloroflexi bacterium RBG_19FT_COMBO_55_16 | reverse complement strand
CAGCCTCGCCGCCCCAGGTGGTCCAGTTCAATCCCTGGGGAGTGAGGGCATAGACGCGCCCAAACCCGTCATCGCGCAGGCTGTCCAACAGGTTAGCGAGGTAGGTCGCCAGCAGATGTTCAGGCACCCATACGCCGCTGCCAATCCAACCGAAGGGGATCGGCGGTAGCATCCCGGCGCGCGGTGGGTTCCCCAGGGCGTTTGCCAGACGCTCCAGTGGGTAGCCCGTGCCTAGCGGGATCACCAGGGGTGTGTCGCGCGGCAAGGCCGCGACTTCCGGCCAGGTTAAATCTTCGTATGCGAAGAAGTCAGTCATGACTCCCGTCCCTCGTCCTCTGTTACATCTTCGCCAGGAGCTCTGCCTTCTTCCGCTGGAACTCCTCCTCGGTCAATACACCCTGCTGGCGTAATTGCTCAAGGTTGGCGAGCAGGGTCGGGATATCCTCACCCCGATTCTTTAAATCAAATTCGCCGCGCTCCAGTCGCTCCTTAGCGTTCAACATGGCAGTCTTGAATTTGATCGGGTCTTCGATGCGCCGGAACAGGTTAACGCCCAATTCGCTGGCAGTCAGGATTTGGATATCCCCGTAATCGAATATCCGTCCCAGGGCGGACTGCACCATCTTGACGTCGTTGACTTTCTCCAGGGAGGAGTCGGTGACGTTTTTATTAAAGATGCCCGAGATTTGCATCACCCGCCGGTTGGTGACGATAAACTGGCGGTACAGCCAGTTCAGGATGTCGCGCACCATCGTGAGGATAGGGATCAGAATCAGGATCGCTCCCACCCCAGCGATCAGCCAGGCGAAGGGTGGAAAAAGTACTCCAAGAATGATGGCCAGCACCAGGATGACCAGGATAAGCACGATCTCCAAAATAATCGTACTGACCAGGATAAACCAATGTTGGCGGGCGACGCGCAGGATCTTTTCGTTCTCGCTGAGCAAGCTTTCGAGGTAACTTTTGGCCATGATTTATTACTCCTGATAAAGACAATGGACGGCAATTTAATGTTCTGAATTCTCAAAGAAATTATATACGAATAAAGCCTCATTAGCGAAATTCATGGATAAAATATACCCTCAAGGAGGGCAGTATGGCAGACTGGCAACAGATCATCGCGCCCATTCTCCACAAAGTCGAAGTGTATTTCGATCGGCTGAAATACCGCCTGGCCGCGCGCTCCGTGGGCAGAGATGCTTTGCTGATCTTGCCATACCGTGGTTTTGCCACCAGGGAGAAGCTGTTTTTAAAAGGCCGCGTGTTGGAGGATAAAGGCATCACGCCCGCCGCCGATGAGCACAGCTTGTGGGATACCCTGGCCAATATGTACCGGCGCTTCGAGAGCGACGAAATTCCATTCGCCCGGCTCCTGGCCCGCTTTCAGGGAGTCGAGCAGGAAGTGATCGCCGACGAAGAGGGATTTTTCGAGGTGTTGATGGATCTCCCAGGGCCGTTGCTATCCAATCCGATGTGGCAATCCGTGACGCTGGAATTGTTGGAGCCACGCCGGGCGGGGCAGCCAGCCGTGCGTACAGAAGGGGAGGTGTTGGCGATCAACCCCCAGGCGCAGTTTGGCGTGATCAGCGACATCGACGACACGCTGCTGATCACCCACGCCACCAACCCGCTGCGTATGGCGCCCACCATATTCCTGAATAATGCCCGCCGGCGGGAGCCATTCCCTGGGGTTCCAGCCTTCTATAGAGCTTTGCAGCTGGGGATGACAGAACAGCCAGTCAACCCTCTGTTTTATGTTTCCAGCACCCCCTGGAACCTGTACGACCTTCTAGTCGAGTTCTTTCAGATCTATGCCATCCCGTCCGGTCCGATGCTCTCCTTGCGTGACTGGGGCATCACCCACAATGAGGTCTTGCCAACCCGACATCGACTCCATAAGGTGGACGCAGTACGCCGCAACCTCGACCTTGTGCGTGGCCTGCCCTTCATCTTGATCGGCGATAGCGGACAGGAAGATGCGGAGATTTACCAGGAGGTCGTCCGCCTGTATCCGAATCGCATCCTCGCTGTGTATATCCGCGCCGTCAGCCGCAGCCAGAAACGCCTGAAAGCCATCCACAGGCTGGCGAAGGAAGTTGAAGCTGCAGGCAGTTCGTTCCTCCTGGCGCAGGACACCCAGGCCATGGCGCGTCACGCTGCGCAGCAGGGATGGATTCCTGGATTGGATCCGTGATATCTGCGTTATCCGTCTCCCATATTGTGGGAGTCACCGAAGGATTAACTCCCCCGCTGTCGCAGCCAGCTCAGTAAGCGCTTTGTTTCCCAGGTATTGATCACGTGCCGCGCCTCGACCCAGGCGCGGCGGGCAGTGGCGACGCCAAAATGGAGCAAATCCAGCTCTGGGGGGCTGTGGGCGTCGGTATTGATGCTCAACAGGATGCCCATCTCGATCGCCCGCCTGGCGTGTACGTCTGACAGGTCCAGACGCGCCGGGTGGGCGCTGATCTCGAGCGCCACGCCGCTCTCGGCCGCCGCGGAGAGTACAGCGTCCATGTCCAGATCGGCGCCTTCCCGGTCAGGGATCAGCCGCCCGCTCGGGTGGCCGATCACATCCACATGCGGATTGCGGATGGCGTTCAGCAGGCGTTGCGTGACCTGCGGGCGCGGCTGGCGCAGGCTGACATGCAGCGAGGCAAAGACGATGTCCAGGCTGGCCAG
>MGOK01000124.1:0-242 GCA_001795335.1 Chloroflexi bacterium RBG_19FT_COMBO_55_16 | reverse complement strand
CTGCTCTTTCAGGCCATCAACCGTCACGCCGCGCGTGATCCCCAAGGAGGGGGAGTGATCGGTGATCGCCAGCACCTTCCGGCCGCGGTCGCGGGCGGCCTCGGCCATCTCTTTGATCGTATTGCGCCCGTCGCTCCAGGTGGAGTGGGAATGTAATTCAGACTGGATATCGCTGACCTGCAACAGGTGGGGCAGCTTACCCTCCCGCGCCGCCTGCACCTCGCCGCGGTCTTCGCGCAGCT
>MGOK01000123.1:11503-11763 GCA_001795335.1 Chloroflexi bacterium RBG_19FT_COMBO_55_16 | reverse complement strand
CGGGACTGGAGGGCATCGCCATCGGTGAGACGCTGGCCGATCCGGAGAACCCGGTCGCCCTGGAACCGATCCGGGTCGAAGAACCGACCGTGCGCATGACCTTTGGGGTGAACACCTCGGCCATGGCCGGGCGGGAGGGCCGCTGGGGCACCTCGCGCAAGCTGCGCGAGCGCCTGTTCGAAGAGCTGCGCCACAACGTGGCCCTGCGGGTGGCCGAGACAGACAGCGCCGACACCTTCCTGGTCTCCGGACGGGGCGAG
>MGOK01000123.1:6480-10945 GCA_001795335.1 Chloroflexi bacterium RBG_19FT_COMBO_55_16 | reverse complement strand
GCCCGCCGCGCCAGATGAGCCTGGACGAGGCGATCGAGTACCTGGCTGAAGACGAACTATTGGAAGTTACTCCGCTCAGCTACCGCATCCGCAAACGGATGCTGGATACCGAAGAACGCGGCAAGCAGAGTAAGAAGGCCAAAGAAGCCCTGGTGGTGATGGCGTAGAAATTCAGCCATTCTGCAGCGAACCAACGGACCTGGTCAGGCTGGTCAACGACTCTCAACCTTCCGGATCTATCAAGGGGGATAGGATGGCTTTCAGTTCATCCAGGTGACCATCCGTTTCAAACCAATCCATGAAGTTCAGGCCGTGGCGCAGGTAGACCAGGTACTCTTGAGGGTCGACGTCCTTGCGGTAATAATCTTCAATTGTCCAATTCAAAATATACAGGTTACTGGCATTGATCATATAGGGCAGGTACTTGCCCTCCATAGGACCTAGAGGCCCGGCCCCGGGGTGGGTGTGCAAGGTTGCCTGGTAAGCGCTCAGAAAAGTCTGGACTTCGGCGAGGCGGAGCCCGCCAGATGGCGCGCCATCCGGCGCGCCATCCTGTGGGGCTTCCCAGTTCGTGCAGAAGTACCATAACGCCAGGGCGACGTCAAAACAGCGGGCGTCGATTTTGGACCAATCAAAATCGAACAGCCCGGTCACCTGCGAGCCGCGGAACCTGAGGTTCCCGGGGTGATAATCGCAGTGGATGATCAGCTGGGGCAGCGCTAACGCTTCTGGCTCGCTCAGAACAGCCCGCGTGGCGGCGATATTCTGCAAGACCAGGTGCAGGCGTTCCAGCAGGTATGCATCGAAGACGGTGTTCTTTGCCCTGGCCGGGCAGGCGGCGACGCCTGCGGCGATCAGCGGCAGGAGATCGAAGATCTTCGCTTCGGCGCGCTGCCCCTGCGGCTGGAAGCCGCTAACCGCGTTATGGAACTGGGCCAGGACAACGGCTGAGTTCTGCAGCTGCTCTTTGCTGCAGCGTGGGCCCACCCAGGTATAGCAATCCTCGCCGGGCAGGAAATCAAAGATAGCAAAAAAGACACGCTCCCGGTCATCTGCCTCCCCAATCTGGCGGACATAGGTGTCCCCATCTCGGGTACGGTGCAGGCGGGCGACCGGAGGAGCGCCCAACGCCACCAGATGGTTGATGAGGGAGTGCTCGAACTGAATCTCAGGCTCCCGAATCCCCGCTTTATATTTACGCAGGAAATACTGTCTCCGCTGTCCGCCCTGGATCGTCTGGATAGCAAAACTGGTGTTTACGTAGCCGCGTTCGTTTTTTTCGAGGTCGACCAGCTCTCCCAGGTCATAATGCTCGAGAATCTCCTTGAGCTGCAGGGCATTATCCGGTAACATGATCGCTCACCCCATCATCATACGCTCAAAGCCGGTCGAAACTGAACCTGGAAAAGACCAATGGGGAATGATGATGTGAATTGATTTTATCATCTCCTATCGAGTTTCTGTGGCGTCAGTGCTCCCTGCGCCGTCCCCGGTGCAGGAAACGCCGCCGAGGACGGCGGCCTGAGCAAGGTTCGCCCCATGAACTATCCAGTAAGAAAACCGGGTTCCTTGCTTTAACTGCCAGTTTTAACTATAGAAATATATAACGAAAGGCAGGCGGATAGCAGACAAAAATCACTTTACCAGCCTTACGGATTGACAATAATGCCTTATTAGAATAGATTAAATTAGGAGGGCTGATTTATGAAAAAGACTATCGCCATACTTGGCGCCCTGGACACCAAGGGGCAAGAATATGCTTTCCTGAAAGCGGAGATTGAAAAACGCGGCTGCCGGACGCTGGTCGTCAACGTGGGTGTGATCGGCGATCCGCTCTTCACCCCGGATGTCCGCTCCGATGAAGTGGCTGAAGCGGGGGGCGTGCCGCTGGCTGACCTGATCGCCCAACGCGACCGCGGCCAAGCCATGGAGGTGATGACGCGTGGGGCGGCGGTTGTCGTGAAACGGCTCTATGAAGCGGGGGAGATCGATGGGCTCATCTCGATGGGCGGCGGCGGGGGCACCATCATCGGCACCAGCGCCATGCGCGCCCTCCCGGTAGGCTTTTCCAAGCTGATGGTTTCCACTATCGCTTCCGGGGATACCAGCGCCTACGTCGGCACGACCGATATCACTATGATGCCCTCGATTGTCGACGTCGCCGGATTGAACCGCATCAGCCGTACCATCTTCACCAACGCCGCGGGCGCCATCTGTGGCATGGTGCTGGGCGATGTCGCTCCCGCGGTCGAGGAGAAGCCGCTGATCGCAGCCACCATGTTTGGCAATACAACCCGCGCCGTGGACAACGCCCGCAAGATCATGGAAGCCAATGGTTACGAAGTCCTGGTTTTCCATGCCACCGGCACCGGCGGGCGCACGATGGAATCGTTGATCGAAAGCGGCTTTATCACGGGTGTGCTCGACATTACCACAACCGAGTGGGCCGACGAAGTCTGCGGCGGCGTGCTCAGCGCCGGTGCTCATCGCCTGGAAGCCGC
The DNA here is from genome assembly GCA_001795335.1 of Chloroflexi bacterium RBG_19FT_COMBO_55_16. Next base: position 8,444 of record MGOK01000123.1, on the reverse strand, counting down.
TGCGCAAAAAGGGGTGCCGCAGGTTGTCACCCCGGCCTGCATCGATATGTGCAATTTTTGGGCTCCCGAAACCATACCGGCGAAGTATAGCGAGCGCCTGTTTTATAACTGGAACCCAAACGTGACCCTGATGCGTACAAACATCGCAGAAAACCAGCAGATGGGTGAAATCTTCGCTGAAAAACTGAATACGGCTCAAGGCCCCGTGATGGTGTTTATTCCCCTGGGCGGTTTTTCCGAAGTCGATTTCCCGGGCAAGCCTTTCTGGTGGCCGGAAGCCAACCAGGCCTTTGTCGATGCGCTCAAGAAGCACCTGCGACCGGATATTCCAGTTGAAATCAGCGACAAAGATGTCAACCATCTCGAGTTTTCGAGAAGGGTCGCCGAGAAGCTGCTCGAATTCTTGAGGAACAAATAAAGCTGGTCGTACTTCGTAGGCCAAGCAAAACATAGGAAGGACTATTTGTTCAGCGTACATCAGCGTTTATCAGCGTCCCATCAATAAGGAGATAATCATGACAATTCCACGCAGTGAAATCCTTAAGAAACTGCACGCCCAGGCCGAAGCAGGCATTCCCATCATTGGCGGCGGGGCGGGCACCGGCATTTCAGCCAAGTGCGAAGAGGCCGGTGGCATCGACCTGATCGTGATCTACAACACCGGGCGCTATCGCATGGCCGGGAGGGTGTCGATCACGGGTTTATTTGCTTACGGCGATGCCAACGCGATCGTGATGGAAATGGCCGGCGAGGTGCTGCCGGTCGTCAAGCACACGCCGGTGCTGGCCGGCGTGAACGCCACCGATCCTTTCCGCCTGATGCCGCTCTTCCTGAAGCAGGTCAAGGAAGTGGGGTTCTCCGGCGTGCAAAACTTCCCGACAGTCGGCCTGTTCGATGGCGTGATGCGCGCCAATATGGAAGCCACCGGGCTGGGCTATGACAAAGAGGTGGAGATGATCCGCCTGGCGCACGAGATGGACCTGCTGACCACCCCCTATTGCTTCACGGAGGAGGAAGCGCAGGCCATGGTGCAAGCTGGCGCAGATCTGATCGTCGCCCACGTCGGCCTGACCACGGGCGGCACGATCGGCGCGGCGGTGGCCGCTAACATGGAGCAGGCCATCGATACCACTCTGCGCATCGCCGAGGCCGCCCGCAAGATCAGGAAAGACATCCTGGTGATCTGCCACGGCGGCCCCTTCGACGAGCCTGAAAATGTCGCCAAAGCAATGGCGCGCATGCCAGGCATTAACGGTTTCTACGGCGCGACGAGCATGGAGCGCCTGCCAGTCGAGCGCGCGATCACCGCACAGGTGAAGATGTTTAAGGCGATGGAACTGGGCACGCAGGCTGGATCGCTTTGAGCGGGGTCGAATACGCCCTGGTGGGATTAGCTGCAGTCGCTGCGGGCCTGGTCAATGCGCTCGCTGGTGGCGGTACGCTGATCACCTTTCCGATGCTGATGACCGTGGGGCTGCCGGCGGTCGCAGCAAACGTGACCAACACCGTGGCGCTTTGCCCAGGCTACCTGGGAGCGACTCTCGCCCAGTGGAACGACCTGCGCGGGCAGGAGCGGCGGCTGTGGCTGTTCCTCCCGGCTGGCGTCGTGGGTGGGGTTACCGGCGGGATTTTGCTCCTGAACACGGGTGAACGCCTGTTTCGGGGACTGGTTCCCTTCCTGATTCTGCTCGCAGCGGGACTGCTGGCAGTACAGGACCCACTGCGCGCCTGGCTTACGCGCCGCGCAGCGCACCGGGGATCAGTGACTGCGCTGGAGAGGCGAGCAGCGCTTCCGATTGGTTTGGCTGCCGTCTACGGCGGCTATTTCGGGGCAGGGTTGAGTGTGATCGTGCTGGCAGCCCTGGGCCTCACACTGGATGACTCGCTCACCCGGCTCAATGCCCTTAAACAGGCAATCGCCTTCAGCACCAACATTGCCGCGGCGATCTTCTTCCTTTTCTCGG
>MGOK01000123.1:3325-6427 GCA_001795335.1 Chloroflexi bacterium RBG_19FT_COMBO_55_16 | reverse complement strand
GGGGCGTTGGGCGGGCGGTTGGCCGGCCGCATCAAACCAACTGTCCTGCGCTGGATCGTCGTAACGATTGGGGTTGTCGTCGCCGGAGTCTATCTGGTACGGTGATGTGTTAGAATCGATTTGAATATGGTATAGGTTATTGATTGGATACGTCACAAGGAGGTCGACATGGACACTCCGATTGTCAATGAGATCGTGAAAAAATTGGAAAAATTACCCAGTAAATTACAGCGGCAGGTGTTAACTTACGTTGAAGCTTTGCAAATTCCCGCTACCAGAGGCGTATCTGGCCAACAGCTAATACAATTTGCCGGCGTAATCCCAAAAGAGGATTTGACTATCATGCAAGAGGCTATTGAAAAGGGGTGCGAACAGGTAGATACCAGTGAGTGGTAAAGTCCTGTTGGACACGAACATCATTATCAGCCTTTTTGCCGAAGAGAAGAGCGTCCTTGATTCCCTGAACAAAGCAGAGGGAGTTTTTGTTCCAAGCATTGTTATTGGAGAATTAAACTTCGGCGCACGAAAATCAACCCGAGTCCAAGAGAACTTAGAACGCATCAATATATTTGTGGCAAGCAATGTCATCTTGTCATGTGATGCTGTCACTGCCTTTTATTATGGCAGAGTAAAGGAAGAGCTTCGGCAAAAAGGTAAGCCTATTCCGGAAAATGATATCTGGGTCGCAGCGATAGCCCTCCAGCATGATCTGACACTCATTACACGAGACGAACACTTTAAAGAGGTAGCAGAATTGACAATTGAATCCTGGTGAAGCCGGAAATTATTTGTTGCTTCTATCAGATATTGGGAACAAGGTCGGCGAGATCCAGAAGACCTGCCACCAGCCGGGGGGTTCCTCTTTGGGCGACGATGGGGTGGTGGGCGCGGGGGCTAAGGTCCGGGGGGCGATCACTGGGGAGGATTTCTCGATTTAGATTAATCCAACCAGCTCGCGCCTCCAGGCGCCTCTATCGCCAGCACCACATCGCCTACGGGGTGCAGGGCGAGAGAACTCCCTGTGCGGCAACCTGGATAGGGGCATCGCCCCCTCCCCAAGTTCCACGAATGAACCTTGTGAAAGCCACCATTTCACCGGGCGCCAAACATGCGGCTATCGGCTGTGCGCTCACAGGACTATAATCATTTTGATTTAATGACCACACCACTTCATAAACGTCTGCCAGGGTTTGACTCTCGTCATTGCGCGCCTCGGCATATACCCAGGTGCCAGAGTATATATACTCCATACCTGTGATGACGGCCGTCGCCGGACGGTAGACCTGCTCGCTCTCCAGGCTCCATTGGGTGATGACTACTTCGTAGCTTCCAATCGACCCGTCGTCATCCACGTTCGTCGTGACATCGAACGGGTTCAACTGGTCAGGCAGGGTCGCTGCCAGGGCAGTTATGCCTGGTGATGAACCCAGCAGTCGGCCAGAGTGGTCGTAGACTCGGACTTCTACGGTGACCTCATACACCGGCCGATCGGAAGTGGTGATTACCTCACCGGTAACCCGGAGCGTACTCATGCGCGAGTTATGGCGTTTAGTTTCAAAGACGCGCACGGGCATGGGGTTGGATACCAGCGGCAGGTACACACACTCCGGCGCAGTACAGTCTGCCGCAGCAGATGCGGCAAATCCGCTGCCGTTCAATAGGAGCGCCAGCGCCACGATGACCACGTAGATATAGAATCGGCGAAGGCGAATGTTCATGCCCGCCTCCCGTGCATTCATTCTGAATAGAAAGAATCTTTCCCCCAGCCATACATCTAGACTAGACGAAAATTACCGTTGGAGTCAAGTGAAATATCTCTGAATTAGTTGTGACAAAAGTAACGATTAATTCTCAACTTTCGCACCTTAAAAACTGAACCTCCAAGCAGTCCCAATGCGTTCATTTCATTGGCCGATGGCTGGCCAGAGACAACATCCAACTTACCTCACCTGGGTCAAAAACAGAATCCATAACCGCCCTCCCGATCGAACCATCTGGGCCGGAACGTTAACAGCTCTTAGTGGAGCGCCTGCCAGTCGAGCGCGCTATCACCGAGCAGGTGAAGAGGTTCAAGGCGATGGAACTGGGCAAGTAGGCTGGATCGAAAGGATGTGGAACTGGCTCTGTAGTCAATCCGGAGCCCGGTATGATTCATTGGCAAGTGGGAGCATAAATGGCTGCCCGAAATATTTGCCCTCCGACGTAACTTGGTGTATAGTTTTACTGAACAACAGCGAACCTGTGTTGAGAAGGCAACCTTGACTGTACCAGATGTTATCCGCCAACTCGTCCAGCGCTTCGAGGATAACCGCGCCGCTTACCGTTCGGGGGAATACAACGAAACGCAACTTCGGCGCGAGTTCCTAGACCCATTCTTTGAAGCCCTCGGATGGGACGTGTTCAACAAGCAAAGCTACGCTGAAGCATACAAAGACGTGATCCATGAGGACGCTATCAAGGTCGGCGGCGCAACCAAAGCGCCCGATTACGCCTTCCGCATTGGAGGAACGCGTAAATTCTTTGTGGAAGCCAAGAAACCCACCGTCAACGTCAAAGAAGACATCAGCCCTGCCTACCAGCTTCGCCGCTACGCCTGGTCAGCCAAACTACCGCTCTCCATCCTCACCGACTTCGAGGAGTTCGCTGTTTACGACTGTCGCAGCAAGCCCGATAAGAGCGACAAGGCTTCGACAGGGCGGGTGATGTATTTCAGCTACAAGGACTATATCGAGAAGTGGGACGAAATCACGGCGGTGTTCTCCCGCGAAGCCGTGCTCAAAGGCTCGTTCGACAAGTACGCCGAGACCGCCAAAGGCAAGCATGGTACGGCAGAGGTGGACGACGCGTTTCTGGCCGAAATCGAACGCTGGCGCGACCTGCTGGCCCGCAACATTGCCTTGCGCAACCCTCATCTCAGCCAACGTGAGCTGAATTACGCCGTGCAAATGACGATTGACCGGATTATCTTCTTGAGGATTTGCGAAGACCGCGGCATTGAATTTTATGGGCAGTTGCAGGCGCTGCTCAACGGCAATGATGTGTATGCCCGATTGTGCCAGCTCTTCCGCAAAGCCGATGAGCGCTATAACTCTGGTCTATTCC
>MGOK01000123.1:0-3275 GCA_001795335.1 Chloroflexi bacterium RBG_19FT_COMBO_55_16 | reverse complement strand
GGGTTAACCATTGACGATAAGCCGCTCAAGGACATCCTGAGTGGTGTCTATTACCCTGACAGCCCCTACGAATTCGCCGTGCTGCCCGCCGATATTTTAGGGCAAGTCTATGAGCAGTTCTTGGGCAAGGTCATCCGCCTGACGAGTGGGCATCGCGCCGTCGTCGAAGATAAGCCCGAAGTCAAGAAAGCAGGCGGAGTGTTTTACACGCCCACCTATATTGTGGAGTACATTGTCAAAAACACAGTGGGGGCAATGCTGGACGGCAAGAAACCAGGCGACAAGGGGGTGGGCAAGGGCAAGCCGCTGCGCGTCCTGGACCCCGCTTGCGGTTCGGGTTCGTTCCTGCTCGGCGCTTACCAATACCTGCTGGATTGGTACCGCGACGGCCATATCGCCGATGGGCCAGAGAAGTGGGCCAAAGGCCGCCACCCCACCTTGTACAAGGGCAACGGTGGCGAATGGAAATTAACGACTGCCGAGCGCAAGCGTATCTTGCTCGGCCACATCTACGGCGTGGACATTGACCCGCAGGCCGTGGAAGTCACGAAACTGAGTCTGTTGCTCAAAGTGCTGGAGGGCGAGAGCGAGGAGACATTGGGCCAGCAACTTCGGCTGTTTCAAGAGCGAGCTTTGCCCAACCTTGACCGGAATATCCGATGCGGGAATAGCCTCATCGGTCCAGATTACTTCTCTAGTCAATTGCTACCCGATTCTGACGAATTGGGCCGGGTGAACCCGTTTGATTGGGCGATGGAGTTTCCCGAAGCAATGCAGGCAGGCAGATTTGACTGTGTGATTGGCAACCCGCCTTGGGGAGCGGATTTGTCAATGGACGAAAAGCGATACTTGATTTACAAGTTTGCAGAAGTCCATATGCGGACTCCCGATACATTCAACTTTTTCTTGGCACATGCCTACAAAATCGGTTCGCCACAATGCGTGATTGGCGTGATTGTCCCCAACAACCTGCTGTTTCAGCATGAGTATGCAAAAGCGAGAAAGTTTTATGTGTCGGATGCTTGGCTCATCTCTGCTATTAACTTGGGTGATGGGGTGTTTGATGTCACTGCTCCATCATGTATAGTAATTCTCGGCAAGACACCACCACGCACGGGTGAGAAAAAGACAAGAGTTGCAGACCTTCGAGTTGTTGATCGTAGTTACCTTTCTGTAAGATTGCCCGCTACGGAAATGATTGATGTAGACAGCAAGGCTATCCTTGGCTCTCCAGATTGCATTATTCCGATGAATCAGGAGGCGTCAGGACTGGTTACAAAAATCCTTCAGAATGTGCCATCGCTTCTTGGCGATATTTGCGATGAAGTTGCTGCAGGGATAGGCACTGGTGGTGACAAAGCTTTTCGAATTGAAGATAAATTCGCCAAATCCCTCGGGCTTGAGCGCGATATTCTTCACCCGGCTTTGATTGGCAGAGAAATGAACGCCTACTATGTGCCATCAAAAACGGGGCACTCTATCATTTATTCGACCAAACTTATTTCGAGCAAGACTCACCCTAAGACGCTTGAGTATCTGAAGCAGTTTCAAAGCAAACTGTCTCAAAAACGCGAGACCAAGAAGGGGCTGATACCTTGGTGGAGTTTGCATTGGCCTCGGTATCCTAAGTTGTTTGATGCGCCGAAAATTGTCTTGCGGCAGACGGCAAATTCGCTATTCGCTTCAATAGATGATGTTGGCTATTACTGCTTGAACAGCGTGATAATTGTCCGACCCAAACAGCCTCAGTTCATGAAATACTATGTTGGTTTGCTGAACTCGCGCTTTGTGCGATGGATATATAGCAATTTGACACAGGAGCAAAATCGCACGTTTGCCGAAGTAAAGCCGATCAACCTGAGAAAACTCCCCGTTCGCCCTATCAATTTCACCGACCCCGCGGACGTGCAGCGCCACGACCGCATGGTGGCTCTGGTTGACCGTATGCTCACCCTGCACAAGCAACTGGCCGCCGCAAAAATGCCCACCGACACAACCATGTTGCAGCGCCAGATCGAGGCGACAGACCGCGAGATAGACAAGCTGGTGTATGAGCTATACGGGCTGACGCCGGAGGAGATCAAAATCGTGGAAGGCGGTTAGATTGGCTCTTAAAACTCCCCCCACACCCGCCCCATGTTGATTGAGTCATTGGAGTAACAGATGGTAGATGAAAATAATCTTGACGTAAAATTAGCTCTTGAAGAAATGCGTATTAACTTACAGCAAAGCCTTGATGCAGGTGATGCTTGAGAAACCGCGCAGCAGCGATCATCATTCAAAACGGAGCACTGTTACTGATCCACAGGCAAAAACCAGGCCGAGATTATTATATTCTTCCCGGCGGTGGGGTTGAACTGAATGAAAGTTTCGAAGAAGCATGTATCCGTGAAGTAAAAGAGGAAACTGGGCTTGATGTGCTCGGCCTTCAGCTCGTTTATATTTACAATAATAAATGGGGTGAGGAGTATTACTTTATCACCAGAGTCCCACCCAATGAACCGATCTTAGGAGGATCCGAAGCTAAGCGTCAATCTCCCACTAATTTCTATGCTTTTGAATGGGTAGATGCAAAACAGCTAAAAGATTTAAATCTCCTACCCGTAGCTGCTCGAAGGATCTGTCTTGAATTCTTGCAGCGACAAAAATCGTAGCGGGTGAAGAATACTTTCGACTGGAAGTCTTATTTTACGTTACGAAGTTTGCCAAATATTCTTATCGACGGGTCGCGATCTTTTGGATAAAAGCCTCGCCCCTGGCGATCAGGTCTGCCCCGTCTGGCGGAGGGTGGGCTTCGGCCAGCAGCTGCTGGGTGCGTTCTCTCAGCATTTGAATGGCTTGAGGCTGGTTTTTCTCCTGCCACGCCTCCAGGCTCAGGCGCGGGAAAGTCTGGCTGACGTAATGGGCTTCCCGAAAGAGATTCAACGTCATTTCGGAGGTGAGAAAGTGGCCGCCCGGGCCGGCGAGGGCAATTTCATCCAGAGCGACGTTGCCATCGTCGAGGGGGAATCCACCCCAGAACCGGCGCGCCTGTTCAATCACTTCATTTGCGTATACAACCGTGGCAGGGGAAAAAGCTTTCGAACCGAGATTGCCGCCCACGAAAGGGGCTAACCCGACTTTGCCAATACAACTGGTCAAGTGGTCCATCCAGAGCAGCCCGCTGGCTGGAAGATCTGGCCCCCAGCCCAGGCCGCTCCCAGATGTGCCGGCGTGGGGGATCTTATAGTAGGACATCATCTCGGCACAAGACAGGTTCAGTAAAAAGGTCAGGG
>MGOK01000122.1:31613-32239 GCA_001795335.1 Chloroflexi bacterium RBG_19FT_COMBO_55_16 | reverse complement strand
CGGCGATGTTGAAATACAACGCCATGATCGGTGGTGAGGAGTCTGGTGGTTACGCTTTTCGTAAGCATGTCCCTGAACGCGACGGTATCCTGGCCGGCCTGTGTGTGTTAGATATGATGGTCAGGTTGGGCAAAAAGCCTTCCCAACTCCTCGACCTGCTGTTCGACAAGGTCGGAGCCCATTACTATGATCGCATCGATACGAGTTTCATGGGTGACGCTCAGGAGCGACGCAGGCAGATCTTAGAGGCTAATCCGAAATCGATTGCAGGATTTAAAGTCACTGGCCTGAACACCAGCGACGGTTTAAAGTTTAGTTTAGGGGAAGATGGCTGGTTGTTGATCCGCTTCTCTGGTACCGAACCGATCATCCGGGTCTACACCGAAACGACCTCTAAAAATCATGTCCAGGCTATCCTGGAGGACGGGCTGAGGCTTGCGGGCTTAAAGTAAGTGTTTGTCGATACGCATTGTCATCTGGACTTTAAAAGGTTTGACGCCGACCGTCATCAAGTGGTGGCACGGGCGCGAGAGACCGACCTGGGGCGATTATTAAATCCCGGGATCGACCTGACCTCGAGCCAATCTGCGATAAACTTGGCGGATTCTTTTCCTGAAGTTTACGCT
>MGOK01000122.1:31290-31532 GCA_001795335.1 Chloroflexi bacterium RBG_19FT_COMBO_55_16 | reverse complement strand
AAAGTTGTGGCGATTGGCGAGATCGGATTGGATTACTACCGCGACCGGGTTGCAAAGGATGTGCAACGACAGGTTTTTCGAGAACAGCTCGCTCTGGCAGCTGAAGCCGGCAAACCAGTCATTATCCACAACCGGGAAGCGACCGAGGACGTATTGGATATCCTGATGGAGTGGCATGCAGCGCTGGTAGTTTCTGGGTCACCCCTGGCTGGTCACCCGGGAGTTTTACATTCCTATTCCGG
>MGOK01000122.1:27665-31103 GCA_001795335.1 Chloroflexi bacterium RBG_19FT_COMBO_55_16 | reverse complement strand
GCCAATGTTCACCTGGTGGCTGAGAAGATCGCAGATTTACATGAAGAGACTTTGCCAGCTGTAGCTTCTATCACAACAGCCAATGCTGCATGGTTGTTTCAATGGTGAGTGCATAATTGCCCACAACGACATTTTTTACCCCCGTTAGCGACCAAATCCGCTCGGTTGAAGCGCGCATGCGGGCTATGTCGAACGGCCACCACCCTGACCTTAAGAAAGCGCTCGATCACCTGCTCTCCTCGGGTGGAAAACGAATCCGCCCAGCAGTGGCCTTATTGACGGGTGGGATGCTGGGTGCCGATCCGGAACGCTTGATAACCCTGGCCGCGGCGATCGAAATGTTGCACACCGCGACGCTCGTGCACGACGATCTGATTGACGGCTCTCTTCTGCGACGGGGCAATCCTACTCTGAACGCTCAATGGACTCCTGCGGCGACGGTGCTCACCGGCGATTTTATTTTCGCCAGGGCGGCGAAGTTGGCTGCTGAGACCGATTCAGTGGAAGTGATGCGTTTATTTGCAGAGACCTTGTCGACGATCGTCAACGGTGAGATCACCCAGATGTTTGCCGGGCGCAACTCTGTTCATCGCGAAGAATATTTCAAACGGATCTACGCTAAAACGGCCTCGATGTTTGAACTTGCAACGACTGCAGCGGCGGTGTTAAGCCCCTTGGGCGATGAGGTGATCAACGCAGTTCGAAAATATGGTTATGCCACCGGTATGGCTTTTCAGATCATAGACGATGTGCTGGACTTCACCGGTGAACAGGATATGGTCGGTAAACCGGTTGCTAGTGATTTAAGGCAAGGTCTGATCACCTTACCCACGATTTTCTACTACGAGACTCATCCAGATGATCCTGATTTAAAACTAGTTTTGAATGGGATCTACTTTGATGAAACCAGATTAGCCAGGCTGACCGCTGCCATCCTTGGAAGTGATGCCATAAAGAAAGCGGTAGCTGAGGCAGGCAAGCTAGCCAATCAAGCAATGGACGCTCTGCAGGACTTACCACGCACCGCTGAACAGCAAGCATTGGAAGAGCTGGCGAATTACATCGTTAATCGGCATAGATAAAAGCAGGTAAGAATAGCAATAATCCTACCAATAGCATGGGACGCAGGTAGATTACCGCAAGAGTAAGTTATTAAGGAATTAACAACCATCTAGCCGAACAAGTGCCCCGCTCCTCGGGGCGTTCTTTTAGAAGCATCATAAATATTTATTTTCATAAGGAACCCCTCATGGATACCCTAGCTCCGCTCGATACGCCTACCTTTGCCGTCGCGGATTCGCACCTGGTGCCAGTCAGCGCTCATCTTGACCAGCTCACCCCCGTCCCGCCTTCCAGGATGTTCTTGATTAACAAGTCCCTCAGAATATACAGCGAACACAACCCGGATAGCCCCACGTTCGACGCTTCGCAAGGGGATGGTGGCGCCAGCCTGCCTGGAGCACCGCGTTCAATTCTGGAGCGCGCTGCGCAAATGCAGCTCGAACATGGTACAGCATACGATATGCCATACGGCACCGATGCTTATCGCCGGGCTGTTATCGAAACCTATTGGCAGTTAGCCCCAGGTTTGGGGATCGGGCCAGCCAATGTGATCGGGACTGCCGGTGGGCGAGACGCACTCGTGAAGGCTTACCAGGCGATGCTTGCCTTAGGACATGGCCGGGAAGGGGACGCACTGGTGGTCTCGCGCGTTCCCTGGCTTTCATACAATTGGGGGCCGTATGGAGTTGGCGCCAATGTAATGTGGGCACCAGGCCATCCTGATTCGGGTTGGGCATATACTGAAGAAGGATTGCGTGCCTGCGTGGAATTTGCCGGGCGCAGTGGCCGAAAGGTGGCTGGAGTGGTGATCACCTGCCCTGACAACCCGACCGGCTTAACCATCACACCCTTACGCCAGGCAGAACTGGCGCGCGCAGCGTTGGAAGCTGGGTCTGCCTTTGTTCTATTCGACTGGATGTACCATTTTGTCACCGATGAGCAGTCGATGGACTTAAATTCCTTCCTGCAATTGTTCGATCCTGCGGAGAGACCGCGGTTAATGTTCCTGGATGGGATCACGAAGAGTCTGGGTGCTTCGAATATCCGCAACTGTCACCTGATCGCTTCCGAGGAGGTGGCGAAGTTCATCGTGGCGCGCGCCTCGCACAGTGTGATGCCATCCTTTTATTCCTTAGCGGTAGCGATGGCAGCTTATGAGATGGGCTATGCTGAAGCGACGCGTTCCATCGTTGAACCCACCAATGCCAGTCGGAAGGTTCTTCAGAAATTTTTAGACGAGCACGGGTTCACCTATATCCTGGGAAAAGGTTATTATGCTTTTATCCATGTTGGGAAATGGGTGCAGGGCGGCGGGTGGGCTGATAGCGAACCAATGGGTCAATATCTGGCTGAGGAACATGGCGTAGCGGTTGTCCCTGGGGCATTTTTCTCCCCTTATGGCGGCGAGTGGATCCGCTTCTCGTACGCCACTCCTCCAGAACGCACAATTGGCGCGGCACAGCGCCTCATGCAGGGGTTGAATACTTTATCTTAATGTATGATTTGAATCAATTCACTGAAAAATATAATCTTGCGCTTGAGTCATCTTGGAAAGCACAGCCACAGGGGGGTCTTTGTGGATCTGAGCTGGAGTGGAATCTACTCGATTCAGAATTCCGTCCGTTGCTCACGGTTGGGTCTGGTCCGAGCCAGCAATCCTTTGTCGATCATTTGCGAGCGGAGTGCCTGTCTCCGCGCCTGCGTGGTTATAGCCAGCTGGAAGTCTTCCACTGGATGATCGAGTGGGCAACGCGTCCCTATTTCCACTCGCGCAGCGTTGTTTACGAAGGCCGGCTGATGGAGGCGGTGTTAATCAATGCCTTGAACAAGGCTGGACGGCAGTTTGGGGAGCGCCTCTACAGCTGGCACGGTAACTTGCTAATTTTGACTGCAGTGGGACACGACTCGATCCCTGGGTCATGGCACCTGGCGAAACGTCGCTATCTGCAACGTTGTGTGGACCTCTACGGAGAATCGCTGGCGACTGCTGGAACACATTCCAACCTATCCTTACCGGATGCCTTGTTCGAGTGGGGTTTCGTACATCTTTCTTCTGCTGATCGAACCGGTGGAGCTGCCCGGCCGATACACTTAGATGAATATAAGAACCAGTTTTACATCATGGCAACTCGCCTGATGCGTGCCTTCGCCAGCCTGTTCACCGCAACCAGCGCCTCTACCCCCTTTCAGCCTGGAAGTATTGATGGTCGTCCAGTCATTAACATAACGGAGTATGACTCAGTACGCAACCTGACATTTCCGAATCCCTCGGCTCTTGATTTACCCGACCTGTATCGTTCATATGAGGATTATCTGCAGCTCTCATACGACCTGGTAAGGCGCGGTGTCCGGTTTGGAAATAATAACTGGACTCCC
>MGOK01000122.1:26359-27639 GCA_001795335.1 Chloroflexi bacterium RBG_19FT_COMBO_55_16 | reverse complement strand
AGTAGAGCGATTAATCGCCACGACCAGTGACCAGCTGCATGAGCTCTATGCACGCGGATTATATGCCGCTGGCGAAGCGCAACCGGTCGATGAAATGGCTCACCAGATCGAGGTACAGAACTTATTGGCCCGGATCAATATTCCAATGGCGCGGGTAGAGGTTCGCACAGATGACGGAGGTTCACCCCTTCAAGTCGATGTCGCCAACTTTACTCTGAAACACCTGTTATTGATCAGGTTTTACGCTGATGCTGAGTTTGCCCTTACCTTTCGTTACGATCGTGAGGATATCCAACGCAGCCGGCGTAATGAAGAGCAAGCCGCCAAGCATGGTTTGCGCGCACAAATTGAGAATCCGCTTACCGCAAAACCGGTCGGGATGCGAGAATTTCTGAGATGGACGCTCGCTGAAGTTCGTCCTTTGGCGGAGGTTTTGGATCTATGGGAGGAATTGACTCCTTTAGTTGAGATGGCTTCTGGTGGGCCGAACACTGCAGAAGCCCTGCGAGCGCGTATTGCTCAAGAGATGGGATTCCAAAGGGCTGACCTGGCAGATAGTAAGCCGGTTCCAGTTGATTTGCTTAAAATGTTGGCTGAGGAACGTGAGAACCAGGTCTACGCAGATGTGGAGAAGATCGCTGAGACGTACGCTTCGTTAAAGTATGATGCCCTCAAGTTGAGCGAATTGATGCAGTATGCGCGCGAGGAAGTGCACCCGGATCCGATGGCGCCGATCCGCTTTCGGCCGCGACCCGAAGCGCTGATCGAAGTGGTCTTTCCTGACAAGACCAGTGAGATCGTCGCTCTGGCAGAACAGTTAATCACAATTCCGTCTGTGACAGCTTGCCCGGAAGAACGATTGGAGGAAGTTCGCCGAGCTGCAACTTTTATCTACGATTATCTGATCAATCGTGGCCTGGAGGTACGCTATTTCCATCAGGATAAATATCCGGCACTCCTCATTGGGTTTCCAGGTACGATGGATGCACCGGTGATGCTGTGCGGCCATTTTGATGTCGTGCCCCCAGAGCCAGACGATAACCAATTTGTGGCTCGCCTTGAAGGAGATTACCTGTGGGGGAGAGGCGCAGCAGATATGAAGACCGTAGTCGCGACGTACCTGGTCTGGATGAAAGACGTCCTGCGCCAGTCTCCGCCGTATCCTCCGATCAATCTGCTGCTGGTTGGAAACGAAGAGAATGGTGAGAGCGAAGCGATGGGCACTCCCCACGTATTGCGCCAGTTAGAAGGGGAAGGGTATGCGCCTCAAATTATGATCG
>MGOK01000122.1:24582-26201 GCA_001795335.1 Chloroflexi bacterium RBG_19FT_COMBO_55_16 | reverse complement strand
TCTCACCCTGGACAGCCCGGATGGCTGGCATTCCCAGGCTCGTTTCCCTTTTATCCAGGTCGGGATTCCTGGTGTGTACAACGTCACGGCTGATTCTGGCCGGTTGGGGGTGGAGGTGCGACCCATCCCGCAAGACGACCTGACCTCGCTTCTGGCAGAATTGCGGGTTTATTGCGCGGCGCAAGATTTAGAATTGCAGGTCTCTGTGATGGAAAATGGGATTGCCTGTGATGCCACTAACCCCTTCTTGCAGGCGTTAACCCAGGCTGTGCGACTGGCTTCTGGTGAAGAACCGTGCCTGGGGCGCAAGCTGCCTGGAACAAGCGCACGCTTCGCCCCACGCGGCCAGGGTGTAGTCTGGGGCCAGAGCGGGTTGGGTCCGCACGCACAAGACGAGCGCCACTACATCCCCAGTATCCTGCCTTACTATCGAGCGGTAGATCAATACGCTCAGATTTTACGGTTGATGTGATTGACAAATTGGCTGGGGCATAGTAAGATTTTGCGGCTTGCAGGAAAGGCGAGGTAGCTCAGTGGTAGAGCAGGGGACTCATAAGCCCTTGGTCGTGGGTTCAAATCCCTCCCTCGCCACTAAAACCTGCCTCTGGGGGTCATAGTTCCCCATTACTTTCTTGTCACCTGTGGCAGGTAAACCCAGTTGCTCAGGATGAAATTGCCCAGCAGTTCGGCCTCCACTCCCGGTTGGACCACGAGTTCTCGGAGTTGGAAGCCAGCTACACGTACCCCATCGCGGCTGACGAAAGCGCTACGCAGGTAGGTGCGGGCTGGTCCGGCGAGCGATACCAACCGCACTGCCAGGTCAACCGTGACATTTTCGTCGTAGTAACCAGGACAGACCACCACCCAGTCGCCTGGATTCGAACCAGCTAACGCCGTGGTCACTGTGGAATAGACATGGCTGCCAGCAGTACAGGGCTTACCGTCCTCTGCCACAATTCGCACCTGGGGCGCTGAGGGGTCTAGCGCCCGGCGCGCCACGCCGCCGGCCTTCTGAGAGACGTACAGTCGGGACCCATCCTCCGTCACCTCGAAGGCATAGATCGAGCCCTCGCGCATTAGCCCAGCATCGAAAGCCGACCAGCTTTGCCCGCCGTCACGGGTCTCGTACACCTGTCCACCGTAGGTACCGTAGAAGAGGTGGCGCGGATTAAGCGGATCCTGGGCTAGCTGGTAGTAACCATCCTCGAACCCAACGCCGTGAGTACGCACCTTGGTGACATACAGGTTGTTACTCTGTTCGTACCAGTGCATCCCTCCGTCAGGTGTGCTGAAAACACCTGCTGGAAAAGCGGCTATCGTCATCTCAACGGGGTTTTCGGGGTTGATCTCGATGCTCGTGATCGCCTGTCTGCTTGGGGGATGGTCAGGTGCGGCTGCCCAGCTGAGACGCCCAGGTGTGCTGGTCGGCGAGCGCCACAGCCCTTGCACACCGTCGTTGGTGCCGGCCCAAATATAATCGCCGTTACCCTCGACCAGCAGGTTGTAAATGTAGCGATTACCAAGCCCGGTGTTAGCTGGCAACCAGGTGGCTGTACCGTCATCGGAGCGGTAGACGCCATAGCCATAGATGCCCAGGTAAAGGTTGTTGGGATTGGTAG
>MGOK01000122.1:24294-24553 GCA_001795335.1 Chloroflexi bacterium RBG_19FT_COMBO_55_16 | reverse complement strand
CGAGAGGGGTCAGGTAAGGTAAATCCGGGCAGTCCAAAGTTGGCTTCCATCCAGCTCACCCCGCCGTCGGTCGACTTGAATACCCCGCCGGGGAAAGACGTGGCGTACAATGCTCCTGGCAGGCCGAGCAGCTGTATTGCGTGGATCTCTGTCACCGGCCCCTGGGAGCCCTGCCAGAGCAGCGTGTGATCCCACTTGATTTTTGCCGTGTGCACACCACCGCCGAGTGTTGCTGCATACAAGCGAGTGCCCCCGATGG
>MGOK01000122.1:21156-24239 GCA_001795335.1 Chloroflexi bacterium RBG_19FT_COMBO_55_16 | reverse complement strand
ACCATCGGTACTGAGGTAGATATGGTCTCTGGCCGCGGCGTAAATGGCTCCAGAGGTGAAGGCAAAGCCCTTGCCCACCACACCAGCCAGGTGCTTTTGCCAGGTCACACCCCCGTCGGTAGAGCGGTATAGGCCTGGCTCATCGTCGCCATTGGGCAGGCCAGGCGGCAGCATATAGTCTGGGAAGCTGCCGGAACAAGCGCCAGCCCACAACACACCGCTGCCCGGCTCCCAGGCCATGACGTTAAAACCGACTTTGGGCAATCCTCCCGCAACGGTTGACCAGCTTCGCCCGCCATCCGTGGAGCGGTAGAGACCATAGACATGGGTCGAGGCCAGGAGCAGGCCGGGCTGGTCGGGAGATATGGCCAGGCTGATCGCTACACGGGGCAGCGAGCCCGTCACATCGAGATAACCAGCTTCAGTGAGGCGGAAGAGGGAGCCCTCAGCGCCATATCCGCCTTTTTTGAAGGCCGAGATGTAAACTGTACCAGCTTGATGGGGATCCACGGCCAATGCTTGCAGGCGGCTGTACTCATCTCCGGCGCGGAAGCGGCGCCACCAGCGTTGCCCGCCGTCAGCCGACTGCCACAGGGTTGGCTCGGTGCGGTCGGTGGCGTATATCGTCTGAGGATTGTGGGGGTCTACGGCCAGGGCTGCCGCTGAAACCGGCGCTTCAGGCAGTTGCGTCCATGTAGTGCCGCCATCGGTCGTTTTCCAGGTGCCCCCGCCCCAGGCACCGGCATAGGCTACGTTCGGATCGGTGGGATCGGCAGCAAAGGCGTGGATGGTTGTAAAGGTCAGGTCGTTGTTGAGCAGCGACCAACTGCTGCCAGCGTTGCTGCTGGTGAAAAGCCGACCCGGGGCGCCAATCTGCCCCGTATAAAGAGCGCCCACAGGCGTTGGGTCAGCAGCCAGTCCGCGCAGGATTGCCCCAGCAGGCAATCCTGAAGACGCCGGTGTCCAAGAAGCACCACCGTCACTGCTGCGCCCGAGGCCACTCAGACGGGTGGTCGCATAGGCCCGGTTGGGGGTGTGGGGATCGAAAAGCAGGTCATACACCTCGTCGCCTTGTGACTCCAGGTGCAGCACTGGCTGCCAGGGCAGTGTTCCTGCAACCAGGCGATAAATGGTGCGGTCGCCCTTGTCGAAGGCCAGGAAGTTTGCTGGATCACCACCGTCGGTGGCAAGGCGGGTGATGTAGCTGAGATCATTTCCGGGGCTGATATAGCTTGTGCTCTCCCAGATCACGGGATCACCGGGCCAGCGAGTTTGAACGCCGCTGCCATTCGTCGCCGCGCGCAGGATGCCGTTCGCCTCCACCATCTGGTATACGGTGAGCAGGTTCAGGCCGGGTACGGCGTCTGTCCAGGTGAGGCCACCGTCATTGGAGCGGACAAGGCGAGGTATATCCGGCTGCCAACCCAGGCCGGCATACACAGCGCCAACCTGGGTGGGGTGGTAGGCCAGGGCGAAAGCTGCGGCCTGGAAGCCTAGCGACGGTATATGCCAGGTCTGGCCGTAGTCAGTGGAGCGGACCAGCGGTGTGTCCGGGGAGCGGTGTACTGCGACCAGGACACGATTTGGCTTGTGAGGGTCGACGGCGATGGCTGTATATTGGAGATCGGCGCCTGGCGGGAGCGAGGCCTGCTCACCCTCACTATTGATCACTGGCACCTGTGTCCAGTTCTCTCCGCCGTCATCACTCACGTAAAAGTTTTGGCTGTCACCGCCAAGGTACAGGCGCAGCGGATTTGTGGGGTCGATGGCGATTTGACGCAGGTGTTGGAAGATGCCCTTACCAATAAAGTGCCACTCCTCACCCCCGTTTATTGTCTTGAAGATACCGCCGATGGTCGTGGCGTACATGATGTCGGGATCAGTCGGGTCGAGGGCGGTGCCATAGCTGTTGCCAAGGACGGTACCCTGATGGCGCAGGCCATTGATCTCGAACCAATTATGGCCGCCATCCACTGACTTGATCAGACCACCGGCGTAGGTACCAACGTACATTGTCTGCGGGTCCCCGGGAGCAAAAGTGTGCTCGTAGAAGAAGGTGTAGACAGCGGATTTAAAATATTCATCGATTCGATCCCAGGTTGTACCGCCATCTGGGGAGTAGAACACCCCACCATAGCCCAGGGCGTAGACTTTTTGCGGGTCGGTCGGGTGGAGTGCCAGGCGGGTGATGGGTGAGCCCGGCGAGACACCGGGAAGCATCTGCCATTGCGCGCCACCATTCGTCGATTTGAACACGTTGCCCGGCAGTTGGATATCATCATCCACGCAGCCCACGGCAGCGTAAAGAGTCTGTGGGTTGCTGGGGTCGATGACCATGTGGCTGACGGTTAGATCCTGCAGGCCGTTGTTGATGGGTGACCAGGTCTCGCCCCGGTCTGTGGACTTCCAGATGCCGAAACCAATCGGGTTGGGGTCTCCGGGGTTGCCGCCCCCGCACCAATCGCCGATGCCGGTGGTGACATAGACGATGTTGGGGTTGGTTGGATCAAACGTCAAGGAGCTGACAAAGCCGTTGTCCCAGTATTTGGCCGGGTCCACGTCCAGCACCTTCTGCCAGGTCAAACCCCGATCCTTGGAAAGGTAGAGCCTGCCATCGCTGCCGGTGTAATCGCCCATCCCGGCCAGGAGCCGGTTTGGATCGGATGGATCGACCTCCAGGGTCCAGATAGCGTCGTCCATATCGGTATACTGCCATAACAACGCCCAGGACGCGCCGCCGTTGTGGGTCAAATAGATGCGTCCGTTGGCTGTGCCAGCGTATAAAGTGTTTTTATCTCGCGGATCCATGGCCAGCCCAAAGACGTTCATCGGACTGAGACCCCCTGTGCTGATGGGACCGCTCATCTCTTGCCAGGTCTGTCCGGCATCGCTGCTCTTGACTACCCCGCTGCCGGTGTTAGAGCTGGCAAAGAGGGTGGCTGGGTTGTCGGGATCGAAGCGGATGCGGCGGATATATTCCAGCCAGGGGCCGTTGGTCTGTGTCCAGTGGTCGAGGCTGTCGGTGGGCTGGCAGACCAGGGAGCAGCTCCCACCGCAGTCCACCCCATCCTCGCCCAAACCAG
>MGOK01000122.1:20742-21149 GCA_001795335.1 Chloroflexi bacterium RBG_19FT_COMBO_55_16 | reverse complement strand
GGCGCGGTTGGCGCAGCAGTCTTGGAACGGGCAGGAACCGCCGCAATCCACGCCGGTTTCATCGCCGTTTTGTAATCCATCGTAGCATTGGGGGGTGACGCTGTAGAGAACGATGTCATCGAAACGGGCACCGTCGACAGCATAGGCTTCCAGGCCGATGCCGCCGCGCAAGGAGCCTTCGTCGCTGTCGGTGAAGGACAACACGACACTGCCATCCACACGGATGGTGATTTGGTGGCTCACCGCGTCAATCCGATAGCTGTGCCAGGTAGTGCCGATAGCCAGATTGGCACTGGCCAGGTCCTGGCCGAAGCCATTACGCTCGGTCCACAGAACCAACCGGGTTGTCTCCAAACGCAAGGCATAGTCGTTAGGCCAAGCAGTGCGAAAGTAGAGGTTAGCATCGC
>MGOK01000122.1:174-20733 GCA_001795335.1 Chloroflexi bacterium RBG_19FT_COMBO_55_16 | reverse complement strand
GCCGGACGCGCAGGAACCAGGCAATATCCTTTGCCCAGCTGGTGGAGGCATAAGCCTGCTCGGTGGTGTGCCATACATGCGAATTCCCTTCGGAGATGATCTCCCACGAAGCCGGATTATATGACCAACCCTGGACTTGCCTATCCTCGAAATCTTCGGCAACCATGAGAATGCCACAGTCCTCGGGGCAGCTTTGCATCGTCTCGCCTGGGTCGCAGGCACCGTCGCCGCAGGTGCTGACATTGCAGGTAGCCTCCGTGGCATGGTCGGTAGTCCCGGCGGCACCGCCTGATGGAATGAGAACTAAGGCGACGGTCAACAACAATAGCAGGATCAGTGTGCGCATCTTCATGCGTGCCAGTTTATTGTGCATCTCATGAAGCGCATGGTTTGGTTGCCAGTTCGAATCGGTATGATAAGCGTCATTCAAATTATTCTGCCTTTATTCTACAATCCAGTCCCACCCATTCTTATCAAGTCGAAACTCCTGAATAAATTAATTGTATCATCCAAATACATGACCGCAAAGATTCCATAGGCTCGAACATAGGAAAAAGGCTTATCATCCCAATGGATCGACCTGTCGATCTATTGGGACTGGAACCTGCCCTGGCCGATTAAACAGGATGGACCGTACGATGCTCGCTGTGTCCTGGATGATTGAACAAAACTGGACAAGTTCATTGCCTGCTTGCTGGACCCTAAAGCCGATCTGCGTTTCGAAGCATTGAAAGCCCAGGCAGAGCAGGCGCGCGGCGATAACTGGTATGTGATGTTTGTCTGCTGGAGGCTTTTCTTTGAGTGTCCCTGGGAGGTTCGTGGCATGAACACGCTGGTCATGGACAATTACCAGTACTGGTGAAGTCCATTGCCTGTACGAGAGGTTGTGAAATCCATACTTGGGGTGTCTGCGCCGGACCGTGCGTGAACTGCGTCTGGATGGGTACTAGACCAGCGACGATCTCGGCCACCACCGGCAGTTGTTCATGGCTGCTCGCTCCTCTCTGGAGGAGCATAGCAGGCCTTTTAGTGTCTCATCTTATGTAACGCAGTTCGTGGTAGGCGGTGAGCATTAGACTTGTAACGGAGTTTCTAGCAGTCGTATCTATTACATAGATTGTGGCAGTCAACAACTAGGGAATAATTAGGGTTTTGGATTAAATGAAAATTCCTAACGGCATGGCAAATCCGTTGGGAGTTTGGAAGGTTATTATCCCCGGGCTAGTGCTCCGTGATTTGATTATGCCACGAAGACCAAGGGATTTAGACTAGGTTTAGACTAGGTGTATTCTAACCATAGTTCCGCACAATCGGATCGATTAAGGGTAAAATTCGATTGTCGGAGGAACGAACGATGTCACTCTCACCAGAAATCAAAATTGCTGAGCAGCGCCTGGGTCTTCCACTTGTAGAGCTAGTTAGGATGGATGCTATATTCTGCCGCGATCTGCGCCACAGGACGCTCCTCTTTGAGGATTTTCAGCACGATTTGGGCTTTTTGTTTGGCTGTGTAGCGCTTCTTCATATGCACAGTGTACCACCTTAACTTTGCCCGTTTTTTTGTCCAAATTTACTTTACCACTTAATTTTGTCGCATTTCATTTGACGACGTACAACTTTACTTCTTAGGTAACTTCTCAAGAAGAGGTCTGTATTGAAAATAGTTTACTGCTTAAACTCCTGGGGTATATCTTCCCATCCCCAATCTACTATATCAGCTGAGATAGAGAAACTATCTGTTACATCATGATAATCCTCATCATAAGCAGGGGGTAAACCTAAGACTACTGATTTTGCCTCATTTACAGAGAGCAGAGAAGTAGGTAACCAGAATCCACCATTTACTGATGAATTGGGAAAAATATTACCGTCAATATAAGAGTCTTGCAAATTAGAATAATGCGTATACTCTTGTAATGGTATCTGTACTCCATTGAGGATAAACACAGCGTCATTGCTGCTTAAACTTAAATTAAGAATTTTATCTGTATTATTGGTGATCTTGAAGATTATCTCTACAACTATTGTTGAATTTTTCAATACCTCTGAAATTTCATAATCAGGGTCAGTAAGGTATGCAATATCTTTTTTCTTCGCTAAGGTTTCCTTATCTCCAATAATTACCCTTGAGAGTTCTACGATTACTCCATTAGACTCAACCGACCCTATATAATTCTTAGCAATAAACTTTACAGCATCAAGATTTTCACCACTTCCAGCAGGAGGAATCTCTGTTGGTACTGCTGAAGGTTCTTCTGTTTGCATTGGTAGAGTAGAGGTAGGAAATGGGGTATCGGTAGGAATTATGATGTTCGTTGGTTTGATCTCTGGGGTGTCGGTAAATATTACTGCTGGAATAATAATCGACTCTGTTAAAGTAAGAGATTGTGATAAGTTTTCCGTAGGAGTTAATCGAGTAAGTAATCCAAGAGCATTAATTCCATAGCATACACCTAGCAGAATGATGCAAAATCCCAAAATCACGGTTAAAACGATAACGATTCTTTTATTCGCTCCACCCTTCTTTATGGTTTGAATTGGTATAGATGGTTTAGGTGTGGATTCCGATTGAAGTTTTTTCAACCGGGCTTTCGCCTGGGAGTTGTCCGGCATAATCTCCAAAACCTTTTTAAGACAGTAGATGATTTGCTCCTTCTCTTCGACAAGCCGACTCAACAAATACCAGGCTTGGGCATTACTTGGCTCTTTCCTTACAACCTGAGCCAGTAATTTCTTTGCGCCGGTTCGGTTTCCTGATTTTGCTTCAGTAATAGCTTTTTCGATAAGTTCTGATGAGTTACTCATGAGCTATTCCCTGCGAATACTAAAAGAATTCCTCAATTATTATCGCGTGGTTTTCCAAAAAGGCAAGTGTCAATTCTCATAACTGGCATAGCGGGCGATAAGCTGAGTCGTGGTATACCCCATCAACCGGGCAATTGTAGTCTCAGGTACGCAAGCTCCTAATTGAGATAAGCAAAAAGCTCCCCAACCCTCAAGCCGGAGTCGAGCAAGGTTAACAAAATAGCCTTATCCCGGCAACCAGGCCAGGATTTATCACATTGATAATCTGGCTTTCGCAGAAGTTATCAAAAAGCTTGAGTTTTACCTGGTAAATTTGGATTGTTCCTGAGGCTAGATTCTGGGGTTTCCATTCAATCAGGAAAGTGGGGATAGCGATAGAGGGGTGATATAATTGGGCAAAAATTTTTTATAGACTCGAGCTATGTTACCAAACGAACTTTATATTTGGATTATCGTAGGGGCCATCGCCGGAGTGCTGGTGGAGACTGTGGTGGGTGGCATGCGCATCGGCACTGTGGGGGCGATCGTTGTTGGTGTGATCGGGGCAATAATCAGTGGATGGTTGTTCGACCTTTTTAATGTCATTATCCTCTCGGGAGTCCTGGGTACGATTGCCGAGGCGTTCATCGGTTCGGTTATCTTAACGTTTATTTTGGGCGGTCTAAACCGGGCTTAAAGAAACTCTTTCAGGGTGGAATCCCGATCCTAGATTCAAAGACCGCTTCTTCGGCCCCCTGCTCGAATAATTTTACAATCACATATTGGTCAGGTTTCGGGGAGTTGCCATTGCAATAGATATAATCTGGATATTCGGCCAGTAACATGCAATCAAACTTCTCTTTTCCAACCAAAGCATAATAATCCCCCTGGATTCCACCGGGCACCTCGATGGTCACCCGCAGCTGGCCATTCTCCAGGTGCGCCAGTCCAAGGACTTTTGCAATGCTAAAAAGCGGTTTTAAATTAGCAATAATTGTGGCGACATTTAATCGAACCGGACGGAATTCAGGAGTCGCCTGGGGGATTAAGGAGTCGGCGGGTCGTGCGGTGGGGCTACTCGAGAGTGTACTGGTTGGATCCGCTGCCTGGGTCTGCGCGATAGCAGTTTGGACTATGTCTGCGGATATCGTTGGCGGTGGAGAGCTGCAGGCAAATAGGAGCGTGCTTATCAGGAGAACAACAATTAGGGTTCGCTTCATTGTTTCTCCCCTCCTGAAGAGGATAAATAATTTAGGTTTAAAGGTTATGGTTTAATTAAGTGTGCTCCATTTTCATGGCAAGATCAATAGGGTAAAAGTACCAATGATGTTATTGCTCTTCGATCCAGGTCTGGATTCGCTGCTCAGCTTGCAGTGTCACTTGTGCAGCGTAATCACTCATTGAACGCGTGGTTAGTCCACCAGTGATTTCCTGATGGCGTGAGAGCAATGCGGCGAGCACTTCGAAGATGGCACGCTCGTCTATGCCTGGCAGCTCGGGAACAGAGCCTAACGTTTCAAGCCAAAAAGGAATGACACCCCAATTAAATGGGCATCCAGGCGGGATATCGTATTTCCCTTGCGGGTGGGTAAAGACTAATCCGCCTCGCACGCGTGCCACTTTCGGAAGCCGTTCTATTGTCCCTATGGCACGCCGTTGAATTGTCTCTTCGACAGCATCCGCCATCCGCCGCCATTGTTGGTCATATGCCTCACCGGTATCCTTGATCTCGGTGACTGGTAAACCGCTGCGCCGGTGATAAGTTTTCCGTTGTGTCCAGACCCCATCTCGCCAGCGGATTGTCCCCTTCAAATACTTGACTTCAAATACCCAAACCCCGCGCGGGCCGACTATTGTCACGTCGATGTCATCGCCTGGCTGCTGCTGTAAGCGATAAATGACGAAAGAACTGGGATCTAAAATTTGTAAACGGGCGATAAAATGGTATTCGCCTGGCGCTCCTTCATAGGCTTTTTCAGCTGGTAATTGTCCCCTAATCCCCTCGAGCCAAAGAGGTAAAAGAGGTCCAACCAGGCTAGATTTGAAAGGATGCAGTGGGGGGTCTGGCTTTACGCGATCCCTGTGCCAAAACCAGAGCACCACGATGATTCCAAAGCCGGTCAAACCACCCAAGATCAAAAGTGGTGCAAAGCATAATAACGGGCTGCGCAAATCACCCAGCTCACCGATCAGCAGTAGGGCAGGAAAAATAAGTATGCCTAATGCCAAGAGCGCGCTGGACAACCAAATCCCAAGTCGTAAGCGGGATAAAAACTCCGTGATTACGCGGTTATGCTCGGCGAGCTCGCTTTCATAGGCAGCCCGGCGCCGGGCATAAGCCGCCAGAAGGGGGCCACGCCAGCGACGTAACAGTTCAACCTCAGCCTGGAGGATGCGTTCATATCCGGCAACGAGGTCGTTAAGTTGATTATCGACGAGAATCATCTATTGATCACCATCCGTTTACGGCGATTGCGATTAATTTTCCCCTGGAGGTCGTTACGTATAGTTTTTCATCCAGCCAGACACCGCCCTGCACACGACCACTTTGCCCGAGATCGATCTCCCAAAGCGGCTCGTTCCCATTCGTTGGGAGTAAGGCGCATTTAGCATACTCTTGATTAAAGGATGGTCCCCCACACACGAAGGCGGTGAAGTCAGTTTGGAGAGCGATCGCCTGGCCAGCGCTGGTGCTGTAATTTGCTTCTCCGATTACCCGGTCGTCAAGGGATACCCAGACCAGTTTGGTAGAGCCACCCGGAGAAGTGTACACCATCCAGGCGACTCTATCTGCTGTGACGCCAACTTGAGCCGGTGCAACCACCTGGCTAATATCGGAGGTATCCCATTCTGCTTTATCGAGAATTTGGACTTTACTTCCATTCAATTGCCATTGAAACACATTATTACCAGCTAGCATGTAGTTCTGGCGATCCAAACCGGAGAAATAACGCAAGACTTTGAAGTCGGATTCAATCTCGAGCAGTTCGCCACTATTGGCAGAAAATACATCATCCTTTAGAAAGACATATTGTCCATCGGGGCTGGGGATTGGAGCCTGGAAGAAAGACGACGTTTTGGCTGGGGTCACCCAAATCCCTTTTCCTTCTGGGGAGACTGCCTGGACGTACCCCCTAGCGTTAGTCCCAACCGTATAATACAATACGCCTTTTGGGCCGATGCTCGGACCAGAAAGAGAGCGATCGGTGAAGGAAGATTCAAAACGCCAGGCCAGCTCTCCCTGGGGCTTGATTCTGTTCAAACCAGCCTGGTCATCGGTTACGAAGATGTCCCCAGCACTATTCACCGCTGGCGTGCCTACGCCTCCCGCAACCAGATCAGTCGTCCAGACCAGGTTACCATCGAGATCGAAGCAATCGAGCGCGCCATCCGTAGAGACTGCATAGAGTCGGTCTCTTGTTGGAGAGAGTGCAGGGCCACCCTCGAAGCCAGCGACTTCAAGTTCCCAAGCTACACTTGGATGATAATCGATGATTTGGTCTGCATTCCCTGTGACTGACCCGGTTTCAGTCGCTTCAGGGCCTTGAGAGGCAGGTACTGTTTCGGATGTGCTCTTCGTTGAAACCAGGCGATTTGAAAGAGTATTGAGGTCAAACCTGCGGGATAAGATAAAAATACCGCTTCCAACTACCATAAGCACAAGCACACCAGACAGCCCGACGCGCACAGCTTGTTGGCCTAGGTAGGTAGATAATGGATGCCAAACATGCTGATCTAGCCAAAGACCACCCCGTTCGCTTAATTGAGTCACCAGGCCGCGCCGCCTGATAACCATAAAGTTGAGATTCAGCCGCAAACCTTCCCCGAGTAGGTTGAATCCGAGCACAGTGATAAAGATTGCTGTGCCTACGACGACCATCGTCCAGGGTTGAGTGAGCGTAACCCAGGAGGTTGCCAACATTTGGCCAAGTTCAGGCATTCCACTCGTACGCCGGTAGACAAAATCACTGACCTCCACCCACACATCTCCGCCAATGTAATAGCCTAAGAAGCCAAGACCCGCAGTGGTCATTAAAGTGCTGCTGATTTCGAAGGCGAACAGCATAGCGATCATCGGAGTGATCTGCTTCAAGACATGATGAATCAAGATTTGTCGACTCGATGCGCCCAGAGATTGAGCGGCTTCAATGAAAGATTGACTTTTTACGATGCGCGTCTGTTCGCGAACTTGTTGAGCCGTGTCCACCCAACCAGTGAGCGAAAGACCAATAACAAATGCCCAGATCCCCAGCTCAACCCCGACCAAGGCGATGGTGCCCAGAGCGATAAGCAAGACGGGGATTGCCAGCGCGATTTCGATCAGAGAGTCTACCATCCTGGCGGCACGCGGTGTGAGCCAACCAGCCAATAGGCCAATAACGATACCGATAACCATCCGCGATGCGGCGACGATAGATACCATGATCATCGTCGGGCGGATCGCCCACAACAAACGACTGAATAAGTCGCGGCCGAAGTTATCCGATCCTAATGGAAAACCAGGCGTGAAAAACTCGAATGGTGGAATGAACCATTTTTCCCCGATTTTGATAATGATGTTCTCTTCAAGTGGGTCATTTGGGGCAAGGGATGGCCCGGCGATGGCTAAGAATATGATCAAGAGGACGAGCAAGCCCCCGATAATCAGGGCCCAGTTTCTCCGCGGGTGGGGTGCTTTTAATTGATATTCGAGGTCTTGATCTTCTGTCTCCGGCAAGCTTTGATCGGAGCTGATTGGCTTATCACGCAATTGCGTTCCCAAGGATATCGTTCGCTGTCCTCTTTCAGTTAGCCTTGCTAAAGCCTGGCGTGCTTCCTGATCGTTGGGGTCCAGATGGACAACGCGCTCCAAGCAATAAACTATGTCTTCTTTACGATCGACACATTGTGCCAGTATTCTCCACCCCTTAGCGTTCTTCGGATTCTGTCTGAGAAACACAACCAGGATAGCGCGTGCTTGCGCCTGATCCTTCTTCTCTAATGCGATAATTGCTTCCTGGATCGCTTGATCGCTCAATTCCGCTTCCCCGTTTCAAGGTTGCCAGGAGATCATTCTGGCAGTCATCTTTTAGATCCTTTAATGGTTTCGGTTTCTCTTGTTCGTAAGCGCGGATCGAATATCCGCACCAAAATAGCGGCGATGAAATCACTTACCAGAAATAAAACTGCGATTAAAGTCAACACTGTAGCCATGACTGGTGGGTTGAGAAACAAGGGCGATCCCCGGGTGGAGCTTAGTTGAGCTGGCACCAGGGTCCAGGCTAGCAACCGCCCCAATCCTGGCCATCGGAACAACCACTCGATCAGCACCTGTTCGCCAACAAGCAGACGGATTAAGCCGGCAATTGTCACGATTACTGGGGCAATTACATTTCGCAGAGCGTAGATGTTGCGGATGGAGCGCCAGGTGTAACCCAGACTGCGGGCGGCAACAACATATTGTTTACGCAACTCCTCCGACAACAATCCGGCAGTAACTTGAGCAAGCTGGACAGTTGGGCGGGCCATCAAAGCCAGAACGGGTAACACCAGATGCGCATCCCAACCGAAGCCATCGAGAGGGAAGGGTGGGTGGGTACCCGGAGCGGTCCGGATGACGTAATAGACAGATACAAAGATGAACAAGCTGCCGATATAGAAGCTCGGCATTGCCAATCCTGCGGTAGAGATCAGGCTCAACCAACGCGCCACACCACGTGTCTCATTGCGGACTGCCTTTAAACCAAAAAAGAAACCAAGGAGCGTGCTTAACAATAAAGTCAAAAACAAAAGCCCGAGACTGGCAATAGTGGCGTTCTTCAAGATCACGCCAAAGGTATTCGGCGTATTTGAACGTAAGCTTCCAGGTATTGCCACTTCCATACTAAAATCAATATTCAATATAGTATTCAAATAAGCCCGATACTCGGTGAGTAAGGGGCCAGCTTCCTTGTCCAGGCGGCCATAAGGCGTGCGCTCTGCGCGGATCGGCCGGGCGTAGTGGGCGTAGGCAAAGCCCAGAAAATTAACCAAAATCAATATGAGGGGGATAAAAACCAATCGTCGTAATATAAAACGTAACACGTTGGATCTTCCTCTCCGGATGCCTTTATGTGATTACCGAAAAATCTAAAAAAAAGTTCAATGAAATAATCTCGAAGATAACCACCAGGCATGAACACTATGGAAGAAATCAGGGTGATCCTGTCGAAGTGACTGTAAACAGAGGTGAGGTCACTTCTAGGGGTGGTCCCGTAATGGTTTTTACCACGACTACAAAGGTTTCTCCGGTTGCGGCTGAAGCGGGGATGATTGTATCGGCCGCGCAAGTGCCATTGATATCTGTCCAGGTGGATCTAATCAAGGTGAATTCCACACCTTGTTTCAATAAGCTCATTTCAACCTGGGTGTAGGGTGGAAATCCACTGGCAACAATATTTAGATCAGAGCTTGCTGGACCGCTTAATGGCCAGATTGTAACAATCGGTTTTAACAATTCAGCTGGTTTGGTCACGATGAACTCCCCGGAGGTTACTGCGATCTGGGGCTCTTCAGCCCGCGCCAGGGTACCAACGACCACCCAGCGTTCTCCTGGCCTGGCAGAGCCGGGAATTGCCGCTTGGGTCAGAAAAAGACCATTTCCATCTGTGATAGCCGTTTCGAGAAGAGCGTATTTGGTTTTCTTCCGGCCAAGGCTGATTTCAACCTTGGCATCGGCTGGAAAGCCTCGCCCGCCAACTTGCAGAATTGTCCCAGGCGGACCGCTGAGTGGAGAAATGGCTATGATTTCTTCAATCCTGGGAATAATCAGCTTTTCTTCAGCATTCAACCGGTTTGGATTGTCAATCTGGGGATTGGTGGAGAGGATTGAAGAAACACTGCGCTGAAATTCTTCAGCAATTTCGTTGAGTGTATCTTCAGGCTTCACGATATAGATCAAGGGGGCATTTGGATCCCTGGGTTGCGTGACCGTGAAGAGGTTGGAAATTGCCCTGACTTTGGGAGAGCGTGTGGTTTCACCGGCGACAACCCAATACTGGCCGGGCAGAGCTGTGCTGGGGATGGCAAGGTTGGTGGTGAATGCCTGGTTTGAATTTACCTCTTGTGTGCTAAGCGATGTATAGTCGGCCAGATATCGACCAGACATAAGATCAACTGTCGCTCTAGCGGGGAATCCATTGCCGGTTACCTGGACTACTCTTTCAGGTGGTCCGCAAATTGGCGTTAAACCGATTTGAGAAGCTCCGGCAGCTTGGGCTGGGATCGTCAATCGCTGTCCGGTTTGAAGTTGAGTAGGATCTGTAATCTGAGGATTCGCTGCAAAAATCGCGTCCAGGCTGCGATTAAATTTAATTGCAATGCTTCTCGGCGTATCGCCTGGTAGAACGACATATGTTGTCGCGGCGTTTGGGTCGACAACCGGGGCGATCACGGAAAAGGCATTCGAAGTGCCTGTGAAGCTGGTATCACCGATCCTGGCCTCTGCGATGATGTAAAATGGAATTCCAGAAACCGCTGAGGAGGGGATAGTCACTTCGGTTTCTATCCAGCCAACCGCGTCACTGACTACCCTGCCTGCGATGAGGACCGGCCTATCTTTCTGAACCAGCCTGAATTCTACGGTTGAATTTGGTGGGTACCCACTGCCCAAGACAAGGATTTCAGTTCCAATCGGTCCACATTCAACGGAGATAGCCAGGACTGGTTCATCTTGACTGCGGGGGATACGCAGGGTCTGGCCAACAAAGATGCGGGTCGGGTCGGTAATTTGGGGATTGGCAGCCAGGATCGCAGCAACGGTGGTTCCACAGAATTCGGCAATTTCACTCAACGTATCCCCGGGCAAGACGGTGTACGTATCTCCACATGAACCTTGAGCTGCGGTTGAGAGCACAAAGTTGGGGTAAATGAGGAATATAAGTAGGAGGATCAGGATCCAGAAAGATTTTCTTAGAAACACAACTTAACCTGCCCTTTTTCGCCGATCTTCACCAGAAAACCTTCAGTTAGTCGAGTTATTCAGTACCAATCTTTTTTCCGCCTCGCGCTCGACCTGCTCCCGCGTCCACAACATTGGGAAATATTCGCCTTTCAGCCAGGGATCAATCAAGTCATCATAATGTAGGCTACCCAACTGGCCAGACTGCCCAGGAGGGATGATCGTCAAAGAACGAGAGAGGTCGCCTAAATCGACGATCTGGCGAAAAGATGGTGACCAGGATTTATTGTCATAGGGGTCGTTGGGATGCATACCGGTCTGGCAAGGGGTATCCGGATCACCACCGATCGGGAAAGGTCCACGGTTAAATACTTTATCCAGCGGCTTCTGTAAGCTCAATGGATGAGAAAAATTTACCCGGTGGATCTTCCCCCATTGCCAATTGGCCACATCTGGGCCTAGGTTCTTGCGCAGCCAGGAGACAGCTTGTTTGAGGCTTTTTTCAAGGAGGGCTTCTCTGCCACCGGCTTGTTTGATCCACCAGGACTCGGGGTTGTCTAACAGGCGAAGCATGGTCACAGTGTCATGACCGTAAAACTCATTGGATGGTAAAAGAATCGGGTGTAATCCCAGGCCCATCAAACGCAGGCTGAGTTCTGCTCCCAGTCCTGGCTCAAGCAGATTTCGTACCAGAGTGTAACGGACAACTTCATAAAAGGTTCCCCCGATGCTATCTGGGGCAAGATTGCCGTCCCAGGCGCGCAGATGCTCAAGAGCGAGCTGGACGTCAGGGTCAGCGCTGTTCATCTCTTGCAGCCGGGATACGAATTCTTTTCCAGGGAGGCAAGTGTAATCGAGGTGCAAGGAACGGAAATCATCAGCGGAAAGCCTGGCTTTGCTCTCAAGAACATCTGTGATGCGGCGGGCGCGGTATCCGTTCATCCAGACATCGCCCAGGAAATAAGGATAATCCGCAGGGATGATGCGGTTATTGGTATGGACAATATATCCCTGGTCTGGGTTGAGGGCATGCGGCATCTTCTCGAAGGGGACTTCAGCGGTCCATTCATATTCCCCACTCGAACCGGGGACAGGGAAACGACCATCGCCCTTCAAGCGGATGGGGACTTTGCCGGTGATCCAACAACCGATGTTGCCATAAATATCAGCATAAGCCACACTGAGTTGGGGGGCTTCGATCAGACCCATGGCGGCGACAAAATCATCCCAACCAGTAGCCATGTTGAGAGCCAGCCAACCATTTATCGCCTGGGAAGGGCGGAGGGCCATGGAGTTAACCGCCAGGCGTTTATGCGCATAGCCAGCGATATCTGAGATGATTGGCCCGTGTCGGGTGACCACCACCTGTTCAATATGGGGTTGAGATCTACCTTTGACCTTAATCGGTTCGGAGATCAGCTCCGCTTCAAGCCAACCCGCCTCCGACTGGTAACGAGTTGAATTTCCTGGCTCGAACTCTTCGATAAACAGGTCTTCGCAGTCTGTATATGCTAAGGTCATTCCCCAGGCGAGGTGGGCATTATGACCCACCATTACGGCGGGGGCGCCAGGCAAGGTCACTCCGGTTACCTGATAATCTCCCGCTACCAGGTGCGCCTGGTACCATAGACCGGGCAGGCTGAGTGGCAGGTGCATATCGTTGCACAGGTATGGCTCACCGGTGACGCTCTTTTGACCGGCAACAGCCCAGGCGTTGCTGCCCAGGCCGCGATGGAGGAATGGACCTGGCGATTCGAAGGCAATTCCACCCAGGTCAAGGCGGTTGAATTGGATGCCGGTTGGCAAGATGTCCGGATTCGAGTCTGGATAATGGATCTCCAGCTCATTGGCATTTTCAGTACCGACAGCTTGCTGCACCCAGGCGCGGACGAGTTCGCCATACCAGGCGTGGGAGAGTTGCCAGATCATCACGCGCATGAATGCGAGGCTATCGAGGGGGTGCCAGGGTTCAGGGCGGTGCCTGATGAGTGTAAATTCGACTGGCAGCTTAGAGCCTGCCTGATCCAAAAAGGCGTTAACCCCCTCAGTATAAGCGATTAAGGCATCCCTCCCCGGGTTTGGCACAGACTCCCAATCAGCCCTGGCTAAGCGATTGAAACCAAAAGTGCGGGCGGTGCGATCGGTGTCCAACGCCAGTTCACCGAAGAGTTCACTCAGGTTGCCCTGGGCAGTGCGCCGGTTGAGCTCCATCTGCCACAGGCGATCCTGGGCATGGATGAAGCCCTGAGCGAAGAAAAGGTCGTGCAGGTCGTTGGCGTAAATATGCGGAACGCCCCAACGGTCGCGGAAGACCTCTACCGGAGCGTTGAGGCCGGGGCAGTTAATCGATCCCTCCGTCTGGGGTAATCTGCCGCGGCTCATGCGGGTCAGAGCGATGCGTGCCAAAGGGGCGATGAAGTCGGTGATGGTAGGCATTGCTAATCCTTTTAATGAGGCGGTTGGGTGATCATCCCGAACGCCCGGACGGGAAAAGAGCCGAAGCCCTTGACTTTTACGGGCACTGCGAAAAAGTTGAAGCCTTTATCCGGCAGCTGTTCGAGGTGGCAAAGGTGCTCGACGATCGGAATATCAGCACCAAGAAGGATTGTATGGGCGGGCCGCGTCCCGTCAGCCGTGTCATCAATATTGAGCGAGTCGATCCCGACTAACGCGACCCCTGAATCCGATAAAAATTTAGCCGCATCTCGGGTCAGATAAGGATGGCCATCGAAATATTGGTCTGTGTTCCAATGGGCGTCCCACCCGGTATGGATTAAGATCGCTTTTCCCCGTAGTTCTATACCCGTGAATATGGAAGCGTCAATCGCCCTACCGAGCTCGATCGGAGCCCTAATGACCAATCCTTCCAAATTGGCTAACGCAGAAAGAGGTAATTCAGAGAGGTCTTTGCCTCCGGCGTAGCGGTGGAAGGGGCTATCCAAATATGTGCCCGTGTTCGCCACCATCTCGATCTTACCGATCTGAAACTCTGTTTCTGCCGAATAAAACTGGCGAGAGTATTCGCGGCTCCAGTAATCACAGATGATCGGTGCCGGCAACCCTTTGTAGGTGATCAGACCGTTTTCGATGGTATGGCTGATATCAACCAATTGATAATGAAGGTTCTTATTCAGCCAAGCTCGAATGGAGGGGGCATGCGCTCGATAGTGCTCGTACGAATTCTCGGCGATGAGCTTCCCCGGCGACCAATCGGGTGGCATGTTTTCGAAATGGCCAGGGTTGTTGAGATCTTCATCAGAAACTGACTGGAGAGCCTCGTAAAGTCCCTGGTATACCTGGCGTGCTTCAGCCAATACCTCATCTAGAGAACGATGTCGATTTTCCTCGAAGATAGTTGCATTGCGCTGGCCCTGAGGGTGATTCCAAAGATCGGATCCGATTAACGCCCGCGCTTTGAGCACCCCAACCATTTCGCGCTCAAACCAGGTGATATGGCAGATAATATCCTTTACCGACCACTCCCCTGCCACCCCAGGGCGGAGCATATTCGATTCGCCAACCTTGGCCAGCAACGACTCCCACTCTGCTCTTGCGGACTGAAGGGTTTCCAGGAAGTCCACTTTAAAAAATTGCTCATTCATAATATTGACCTACCTCAAAAGAGGGCTGAGCAGTAATCCAAATTGCTCTCGTAAGTTATTATACCTGTGCATACGCCAAAGCTTAGCTAAAAGACGCGTTGGTTTAGGGGATTGGCCGAAAGTAATAACAATCCAGATAATATCAAACCTATCCCTAAAAACGCGAGTGGGGTGTGTTGTTCCCCGAGCACAACCAGGCCCAGGAGGGCAGCTGTGAGCGGTTCTGCCAGGGATAAGGTGACTGCGGTAGCCACGGGGATAAGCCTTAAACCACGGGCGAAAAAAATGTAAGCTAACGCAGTCGTGACTAAACCGAGGTGTAAGGCTACGCCAAGCCCACGTGGGATCGTTATCCAGTTTAAGTTGCTAGTGACGAGCACTGGGAAGAGGAGAATTGCGCCGAGACAGAAAACGATCGCCATTACAGCCTCCGGGGGCTGTTTTTCAAGCAACCCTTTGCTGGCCAACGCATAGGTTGCATAAGCTAGCCCAGCACCAAGCGCCAATAAGATGCCAGAAAGATTAACGCGTATTTCTCCGCTATCCGCAATCAAGAATGCACAGCCGAGAACCGCCAAGGCAGTCGCTATCCCCCATCTCCATCCTGGGCGCTCCCCACGGACTGGAAGTCCGAGGAGACCCGCAAAAATCGGTGCGCTGCCAATGGCAACGATCGTGCCCGCTGCAACCCCTGTCCTGGCGACTCCGGCGAAGAAGCACAGCTGGTAGAGAGCGATACCCACAGCAGCAGTGACTGTTGCAGATGACAGCCATTGCTTTTGGCCACGAAAAGCGCCTCGGACAATAGCGAATAGAAGCAGTGTAAATCCACCCACTACCAGACGAACTGCCCCGACGCTTGCTGGTTGGGCGCCCTCCGGTGCAAAGGCCTGGGCAGTTCCGGTCGTCCCCCATAACACGGCCGCGGCTAATACAAGCCACGGACCGCTCTGCCTATCTGGTCGTGAAAGCTTGGTAATAGGCATCGGTGCGTTCAATCTAGACAAGAGAGCCTGACCTATCAAGCACGATACAGCGTGAGCGATTCTGTTCCAGCGTTTGGTGAGATTGAAAGGATGTTCCTGCGGGTGTTTTGCAGATGGTTCTGAACCGCCTCTTCTCCGATCCCGGCCGGGGCGTAAGTGGTAAAAAACACGCTGCGAGTGCCAGGGCTAATGCGAGTACGTAGATCAGGGCCATAAATCACGCTCGAAATAACCCCTAATGCGTCAGCGATAAACATATCGTGTGGTTTGAGGATTTGTTCCTCACCCCGCAATAGGATGTATCTCTCATTGCCTTTAGCTACATCCAACATAATTGGTAATTGCACAGTCTCTAAGTCATGACCAGCTGTTAATAAGAGATCTTGTAGCTCAGCCATAAACAAGGCTTCGACCAACGCAGCGACACGCGGAATCGGCTTGTGTTTGAAAACGACCGATTCAAGCTGCAACAGGAGATGATAAGTCTTCTTAAAGCTCTGGTAGTAAGTTTGGTAGGCCTGGACCTCGGGGAGCGCTTCCAGGGAATCCCGGTCAAGATTGGAATACCGATCGCGTAGCTGGTCTTCCAAGATTGCTTTTTGATTTTCCAGCTCAGGATGATGCTCAGGATTAGCCACATCGTGCATGGCAAGAATTCCAACAACTGCTCCGGGGTAAGCTGTCCTCCAAGAGGGCGTTACTGTTAGCACTGGAATTGATACTCCTCTGATTTATTCGACAATACTATCGATACGAAAGCCGAGCCAATAAACCAATCGGTAGTCCGGCTTCTGGCGTAACGGCGCGGTACAAAAAAAATGCCAACAACACAGCGCCAAGTAGGCAAACAACAAGGATGATAGAGAGGATGATCCTGGCTGTTGGGGAGAGGCGGACTCTCAAGAGTAGCGCGAGCATGCCAATGCTCACAGCGACCAGAAAAATGATACCTGACAAGAGAAGGGTATTGAGCTCAGGGTAGTCCATATGATCTTTCTTATCCTTTAGAACATATCCGAAAATTCGGGAAAGTGGGGTGTGTCGCGGCGCTTTGCGCCGCGACACACCCCGACCCCCTTTATTTTTCGGATAGATACTTATTGAGTAGTCGGGAGTTCCCCTTGCATTTGCTCTAAGTTTGCCCGTAGGCCAGGTAAGGCAGATTCTTTAGCAGGTATGGACTCTAATCTCAAAAATTGTATTCTTGCTCACCTTCCTCTGCGATACTCCCGGGAGGTTTGTCTTTGGCTGCACCAGCAGATCGGGCCCGAATAGCTGTGACTCGTTTCCCGCCAACCATCATCGGCTGTGGATAGAGGGTGACGCGTTTGCCTATCCAATGATCTGTTTCTTCATCGCCGACTGCCTCACCGATTTGGTAAGCCAACGTGCGGCTGAGGATAACTCCTTTCTGGGTTTCCTTGAAGTAAATCACCCAACGTTCAACCTCGGGTGCATTGGGTTGGGGATGCATTTTCTCCTGAGTGACTTTAGTAATCGTCAGGGAGACCGATTGTCCTTTCAGGTCTTCACCGGTGGCATATCGGCGAGGATACATCTGTGAGAGTTTCATAAGGTGCTCCTTCAGATACTGACTAAACCCTGAGGACTTAAATCTCATCCATCGGAGGAATTCGACGGTGCTTCTTTATCAGGCTACGCCGGTGCTTTGATTCCAAACGTTTTCGTTTTGATTCGACAGTAGGCCGGGTTTTATGGCGTGTTTTTGGTTTTATAGCTGCCTTCTGTATGAGTTCGACCAGACGATTCAGAGCTGCTTGACGGTTGCGATTCTGGGTGCGGAATTGCTTCGCCTCGATCACCAAAACACCGGATTCGTTGATCTGCCGGCCGGCTAATCGCATCAGGCGACGGCGCACATCCTCAGACAAGGAGGACGAATTTCTGACATCAAACCGCAATTGCACACCGGTTGAGACTTTGTTTACGTTTTGACCGCCAGGTCCCGAGGCGCGAATGAATTCCTCCTGGATTTCACTCTCTTTGAGAATGATTTCAGCTGTGATGCGAATCATACACAACTATTATGGATATAGTTATTATATTACCGGTTTTCCGTCACGGTAAAAAATCTCGCCGTCCACGGTGATCTCGCTCTGCGCCATGTCACATAACATGTCCCAATGCAAGCCAGACTCGTTCACCCCACCGGTTTCCGGATAGCTGGCGCCCAAAGCGAAGTGAATGGTGCCGCCAATCTTTTCGTCGAATAGCATATTCTTGGTGAAGCGCTGGATACCGTAATTGGTGCCAATGCCCCATTCCCCCAGGAAACGTGACCCCTGGTCAGTGTTAAGCAAGGAGGTCAATAGTTCCTGGCCTTTGCTCGCTTTTTCCCGAACCGCTTTGCCATTCTCGAACCACAGTTCTACATCTTTGACTTCTTGCCCATCGTAAATAGCTGGATAGCTAAAACGGACCCAACCATTGGCTGAGGTTTCAACCGGGCCGGTGAAAATCTCTCCGTCAGGGAAGTTGTATTTGCCATCCGCTTCTTTGAACTTCCGATCTTTAATCGAAAGGGTGAGATCGATGTACTCACCTTTGAACACTACTTCGTGTTTGTTGGCCAACCAGGCAATTAACTTCATTTGTCGGAGGCCTTCTTC
This sequence comes from Chloroflexi bacterium RBG_19FT_COMBO_55_16, assembly GCA_001795335.1. The sequence goes on along the minus strand of MGOK01000122.1, from coordinate 2,813 downwards.
CTTCCAAGCAGCTACAGGGTCTGGCTCACTCAAAAGACCAGCCCCATAGACGAATTCTTCATAGTCTGCCAGGCTCATATCCGCTTCCTGGGCGCTGGCATAGGTCGGGAATTCAGTATAGCACCAGCGCAGTTCGTTCCGAGCAGATCGGTCCATGAATATTTTAGAAAGCGGGGCGCCAGCTTTTCGAGCGCGAGCGATGCGATCCGGTTCGACGCCACTGAGAGAGCGGGTGTTGTACTCAGCGCCGATCCCGATTTGAGCATCGAAAGTTTCGACAATCATTTTACGTACTGGAGAGATGAAATCCAATTGCTCGTCAGAGGCGAGCTTGAAAAAGATTTCCTCACCGCCGGGGAGAGCTACCTGTGTAAAGACATGCGCGCCGGCCTTAATAGCTTCAGCATAGACGGCAATGGCGAGCGCTTCACCTAATGGGTTGGTGCGGATGGCTAGCTGTTGGCCTAGCTTGAGTTCGAGCGAATAGTTCACCAGAACTTCAGCAAGTTTTTGGACGCGCGGATCGGGCATGATCAGGTTCCTTTCAGTATAGGTTTAGATTCAAGGCATAGGAAGATTGAATATTCCACATGCTTGTAAATCGCTGGAAATCTCACAATTTTCTCTAAAAAAAACTGACAACTCAACTGTAACAAAATCCTTTTATTAGCGTTATCTTATTTAGAATGGGGGAAAAATTTCAAAAGTTTACTGGGGGCGGGAGACAGTTGGGTGGGCCCCGCCCCGGATTTATTTAAATCACCGAAGTAAGATTTTCGAAAAAATACCCTTCCTGCCTAGTTGGGGGGGACAACCAGGTAGGGAGGGTATGTAGAATTATTACACATATTCCGAAAAAACGCAAGCTTTCCCCAATTTTCTTTCAAGCCGGTTGATCCAACATTATTCGTAAGAAAATCGATTCTCAAATAATTGTGGGGGTTAGTCAGGAATAATTTGAGAAATACAAATTATATGTGAAAAATATTATTAATTTGATTTAATAGACAAACTTGTCTATACTTATATTAGGCTTGTAAAAAATCTCGATATCTATAACAAGTAGATTTTATGAATGCCTATCTTCCTGAGATCACACCTTATTTTGATCATCCCACAGTAATGATCGTGTGCGATGATGAAGAAATCGCATCGATCTGGGCACACAGCCTGCGAAAAAGGCATATATTGGCCATACTGTCGAGTACGGTTCTGGAACTTGATGGACAATCAATGACTGAACTGCCTGACCTGGTCATTGTTGACATCAATTCACCGAAATTGGATGGGATTGACATTTGTCGCCAGATACGCATAGAGACGAATGCCCCGATACTGTTATTTACCCCCAGAAATAACGAAACGCATATCTTAGAGGCCTACCAAACAGGGGTGGACGAATGCGTCACCAAGCCTATCAGTCCGGCTTTGTTCCTTGCTAAGGTGAACTCCTGGCTGCGCCGATCTCGCTCTGCCTCTGCGATCTCCCCAAAAAGGCTTGAGGTCGGGGATTTTAGATTAGATACCACCCACCGCCAGGTGATGATCAAGCAAAGTACCATTGTCAAGTTGACGAACCTGGAATTCCGTTTGCTTTACTTTTTTATGGTAAATCCGTCATGGATACTTGAGTCTGATACCATCGTCGAGTGGGTATGGGGGTACGCGGGGGAAGGGGATAGTGTCTTGCTTAAGAATGTCGTTTATCGCCTGCGCAGGAAAATCGAACCGGATACTGGTCAGCCACGTTATATTATTACAGAGGCTGGTTTAGGTTATCGGTTCCTGGTAACCTAAGCCTGCGCTCCGCTCGATCTCCCTCGGTTCTGTCCAGAATAAATCTAACCATCCTCAAACAGAAATTATTGTATTTAAGAACTACGACTTTGGACACTAATTTACGACCGATTTTGACATAATTTATGACTAATTTGTGACCTAATTGTGGTATTTATTTAAGTCGTGCATGAGAGTTTTTAACATGTGTTTAAATCAGTCCTGACGCAGGTTTTGTTCAGCGCGTTGGTCGCCGGGATTATTTTGCTTGCCTGTGTACTGACAACGAAGGAGGATTCAGGTTCGACCAGGCTCCACCCGGAGGAAATCTGCTGGTAGAAACGTACCAGCTCATTGTCCATGCCAGGGATTTTGTGCTTGTCTTCATGGATCCTTTCTTTGTCGGGGGAGAGGATACCAGAATCTGGGGGGATTCACTTCGAATTTCCGTACTTCCGCGTTTGGAACCTTTTTACCAGGAATTCGTCTTTATAGATAAAGGAGAAGAATTATGTTAACAAGTAAACCCCTAAAGCTCACAATTTGGGTCCTTTTGACCATGATAGCATTGGTTCTCGGCGGCTGTGGCACAGTAGATAAAAGTGATGTCAAGCCTGCTGGTGGGGAAATCACCGTGATCGGTAAAGGGGAAGCGATTGGCAAACCAGACCAGGCGCAGGTTCAGGTTGGCGTAGATATCCTGGCAGATTCGGTTGAGGTAGCTGCCAGTCAGAACCAGGCAGTGATCAACGAGATTATGTCTGCGCTAACCGCTCAAGGCGTGGAACCCAAAGATATCCAGACGACTAATTTCAACGTATGGGTCGAGCAAATCTACCTGGAGGGGCAAACTCCCCAGGTCG
>MGOK01000122.1:0-143 GCA_001795335.1 Chloroflexi bacterium RBG_19FT_COMBO_55_16 | reverse complement strand
CACGATCCGTGAAATTGATAAGGTCGGTGAGGTGCTTTCAGCGGTGATTGGTGCCGGGGCCAATAACATTTTTGGGATATCTTTTTCCGTGGCTGATCCGGCTACCCTGGAAGCGGAAGCCCGCGCCAAGGCCATGGAAGATG
>MGOK01000121.1:58769-59030 GCA_001795335.1 Chloroflexi bacterium RBG_19FT_COMBO_55_16 | reverse complement strand
TTTAATAGTAGTTGGGTGGCACCATCAAGTATATCTTCTGGGAGAATTTTAGGAGAAAACCCCATGAAATTGAAAATGAAGATAGTACTCCTTTGTATTTTGTTCTTATTTTTATCTAGCTGTACTCTCCCCGAACGAGATCCATCAGCTAAGGCAACTTCGGCATATGCGACAAGCAATGCTTTTGTAGAAAACTTATCGCAAACACAAGCTGCGAGACCAACGAGAACACCACCACCTACCGATGATTCACCAGTAAAA
>MGOK01000121.1:56995-58743 GCA_001795335.1 Chloroflexi bacterium RBG_19FT_COMBO_55_16 | reverse complement strand
TCCAGAATGTGAAGAAGTTGGCCAAAAAATCAATATCTGGAAATCACCAAACAGAGAAGGAATCTCTGGTAGCGTTCCTCATAATACGAAAGCAACAGTTTTAGATACTACAAATTATAATGGTGTGCGTTATTACAAAGTAAGAGCCGGTGGAGTTACAGGTTGGGTTTCAGAACTTTTCATAAATAAATGAGAAAAGGGAAGGATTTTTATGGTTAAGAATTCCATTGAACATCTACAAAATCTAGCGCCACATCATTATTTGGATCTTCAAATGAATTATTGGGCAACATATCATCATCACAAAGAACAAATGGGTTACGTTGCTACTGCGCTTTTTTTAACTGGAGCTACAACGATTATGTTTTTCGATTTAGAATTAACAAGCTGTCTTGAGTGGGCCAGATTATTATTCACGATTATCGTAACTTTACCTCTTGGTTCGCTCATTTTTTGAGCGGTTTTCAAGATTCACCACGGAATTAGGGTTCTTGTGCTTTCTGAAACAGTTTTCAAGCCACGAAATGATCTTTCGCCTGATCCACGCGGTTCATTTTGTGGAAAGCAGAAAGTTTTGCAAACCGTAGTGTCCTATCTTTGGTACAAATACACCGTTTCGTTCTACTTATAGTGGCGCTTGAATCTTAAATACTCGTTTTCAAATGACCGAACCGTGAGTTTACTATCTGGAATCGCATTTGTATTTTGGCAGCTTAATAATCGCGAATTTGCTGCTCATATGATAAGAGCTTGTGGCCTTCTATCCGCAAGGTGGATAACCAAACCTCCAGAGACTAAAGATTTTGAGTTTTCCAAAAAAATTTCCGGGCAGTTTATTACGAAGTCATTAGCTAATGCATTCTACGAAGCAAAATTTAGTTATACGTTTTTTAAACATCCAGCTTTTGCTAAATGGATTACCGTTATTGTAATGATAGTCTGGGGATTGGCCGTAATTTTACGTGTATGGTCCTTAAGACTATGTAGCTACTGCCTGTGTTAGCAAACTCACAGCCACCCAACCACGCATGCAAGCGACCGGGCTTTCGCCCGAGGAACCGCGGCGCGAAAAATCACAATTGGTTCTGAGCAAAGTGTGGTCAGGGACTGCACCGCCCGGCGCTTGATGCAGACGATATGTCATAGACCCCATAGAGAAATCTTGTAAAAGCCACCGTTTCACCAGGCGCCAAACACGCAGCTATCGGCTGTGCGAGCACAGGACTATAATCATTTTGATGTAAAGACCACACCACTTCATAGACATCCGCCAGGGGTTGACTCTCGTCATTGCGCGCTTCGACATATACCCATGTGCCGTATAATGGGATATCCTCCGTATCCGTAATGACGGCTGTCACCGGACGGTAGACCTGCTCGCTCTCCAGGCTCCAGTGGGTGGGGAATGCCTCATATGTAGAAGAAACGTAGGGGACGTTTATCCCGCATTCGAATGGGTTCGACTGGCCAGGCAGGGTCGCTGCCAGGACGGGCGAGCTTGAGCATGTTCCGAGCAGATTGCCGCCTAGATCGTAGACCTTGACTTCTACGATCACCTCGTACACCGGTCGATCCGTAGTTGTCATTACCTCGCCGAGAAATCGAAAGGTGTCCGCCCGCGAGACTTGTTTCTGAATAGCACTCACGCGCACGGGTATGGGGTTGTACACCAGAGGCAGGTACGCACAATCCGGTGCAGGGCAGTTTGGCGCAGCAGATGTGGCAAATCCGCTGTCGTTTAATAAGAG
>MGOK01000121.1:56686-56914 GCA_001795335.1 Chloroflexi bacterium RBG_19FT_COMBO_55_16 | reverse complement strand
GGGTGCAGGGCGAGAGCACACCCTGCGCGGCGACTTTAATAGTGGATATGCCATAAACTCCATAGAGGTATTCATTAAAAGCAACCGTTTCACCGGGCGCCAAACACGCAGCTATCGGCTGTGCGATCACAGGACTATAATCATTTTGATATAAAGACCACACCACTGCATAGACGTCTGCCAGGGGCTCACTCTCGTCATTGCGCGCTTCGGCATATACCCAGGTGC
>MGOK01000121.1:33423-56536 GCA_001795335.1 Chloroflexi bacterium RBG_19FT_COMBO_55_16 | reverse complement strand
GGCCGGGCAGGGTGGCTGTCAGGGCAGTTACGCCTGGTTTTGAACCCAGCAGGTGGCCGGCGTGATCGTAGACTCGGACTTCAACAATGACCTCATACACCGGCCGATCGGAAGTGGTGATCACCTCACCGGTAACCCGGAGTGCTTCATCACGCGAGCGATGGTGCTCAGTTTCAAAGACGCGCACGGGCAAGGGTTTGGATAGCAGCGGCAGGTACACACAATCCGACGTAGGGCAATCTGCCGCAGCAGATGCGGCAAATCCGCTGTCGTTCAGCAAGATCACCAGCGCCACGATGAACCCGCAGATATAGAATCGGCGAAGGCAAACGTTCACGCCTATAAACTAGACGAAAACTGCCGTGGGAGTCAAGTGATATATTTCTTATTTGGTTGTGACAATAGTAACGATTAATACTCCCCTGATAGGATGGCGGGAAAAGGTTGGTTCGAGCGGAATTAATAGGCTCACTTCTCGATGGGTAGTCCGGCGTTCTCCCATTCCACGAATCCCCCCTCCAGGTTCCAGACATTGGTGTACCCCAATCCGACCAGGGTCCTGGCGGCGATATTGCTCATCCGGTCGCTGCGGCAGTAGAGCACGATCTTGGCATCTTTGTCGGCGGGCAGCGCTTCCAGGTGCTGGTCGATCTCGTCGTAGGGGATCGACAGGTCGGTGTTGGGAATATCCCCCTCGAAGGGGATGTGCACGTTGACGAAGACGAAGTCTTTGTCCGCCAGCATGGTCTGTAGCTCGGGGACGGTCACGTCGATGTATTCCCCGCCGGGGGCGGAGACCTTCCTGCCGACGACTTCGACCGGTTCTGAGGCAGCCTCTGGTGAGGTTCTGCCTGCGCCGCAGGCCGCCAGGAGGGCGGGGATTAAAAACAGGGCGAAAACTAGCAAGCGTTTCATTTTTAGCTCCATTTAGGGGAATTATCCGCAAAGCCCAGCTTTACCATTACGCGAGTCCCTTGCCCGGGGACAGACTGGATCTCCAGCCGGGCGCCAATCGACTCAGCCCGCTCGTGCAAACCGAGCAGCCCAAAGTGGCCGCCGGGAGCGAATTCAGCCGGGCTTTTGGGGACGACGAAGCCTTGACCTTCGTCGCTCATCTCCAGGATGACGGACTGCGGATCAAATGTGATGCGCAGTATCGCCCGATTAGCCCTGGCATGGCGGATGACATTGTTCAGCGCCTCCTGGGCGATGCGATAAAGCGCCAGTTCAACCGCGGCCGGCAGCCGTTGTTCCGTCCCGGCGCGTTCGAAGTCGATGGTAAGCCCGTTTGATAGGCCGTTTTCACGAGCCAACATCTCCAGCGCGGCCGCCAATCCCAGCTCTTCCAGGTAGACCGGGCGCAAGGCGCGCGTGAAACGGCGCAAGTCCTGGATGGTCTTTTCAGTCAAGGTTTGGATCTCAGCGAGCGGCTTGGCTAAATCCTCAGCAGCTGCATTGCCATTTACGTTTATTTGCGCCAGCTGCACACGCTGGTTGAGGGCGATCAGCGATTGCAGCGTGTCGTCGTGCAGCTCGCGCGCCAGGCGGCGGCGTTCTTCTTCCTGGCCAGCGGTCATCGCCCCGATGTAGCCGCGCAGCCCCTCCTGAGCAGCCTTGACCTTGCGCGCCAGGTGCACCAGCTCGCTTTGCAGGCGGCGGATCTCGCTGATACCGCCAACTGGTTTCTCGATCGCTGCGAAGTCACCCCAGCCCAGTTCAGCTGCCTGGGCTTCGAGCTGCTGCAGTGGTTGCACGATCCAGCGCGTGCCGTACCATAGCGCCAGGAGGGACAGCAGCAGGGCGGGGATCAGGGCCAGGGGGGCATATTCAGTGGTGCGTAGCATTGGGCTAGCAACTTTTTCCCAGGGTTCTTCGATCACCAGCGCCCACCCAGCCGGTTGGATCGGGCTGTAGGCCACAGCGTGCTCTTCTCCACCAGCCTGTAGGAAGCTGGCCCCGCTCTCGCCCTGCAAGGCCTCGCTGACACCCAGGTGGTTGACTGGGTCTTTGTTTGGAAAAAAGTCGCCTTGTTTGTACAGCAAGCGGCGTTCGCCATCCACGACGAAGGCAGTCGCTCCTTCACCTGGAGTGAAGACGTTTCCCAGAGAGCGTTGAATCAGCGCGGCCGGGGAAAAAGCGCCGGCCGCGCGCAGCCCACTTGCAGAGGAGGGTGTGACTGCCAGCACCAGCGGTGCTTTGCTCTGAGGGTGTAAGATGGATAGAAAGGTCAGGGTATCCGAGGGGGAGGCAAAGAGTTGCGGGTATTCACCAGGGTCGAAGTACTCCCATAAGCTGCTTTCCCCCGAGTAAGCCAGCACCTCCCCCGTGGGTGAAAGGAAAGCCAGTCCTCCATCAAAGTCAGACAGTATTGAGTTGGAGGAGCGCAAGAGCGCGACGAGCGCCTGCGGAGAAGCGGTAGGCTCTGCCTGCCTCAGAAGGTCCTGCAATTGGGAACCCTGGCGGTTAAGCTGCTCGCCCAGGGCGCTGGCTGCTGCCCGGGTGGAACGTTCGTCGCGTTCAGCAACCATACTGCGCATGGCCTGCTGGTGCAGGTACAGGCCGCCAAAAGCCAGGGCCAACACCAGCGCGATCAGGGGCAGGATGAACACAGCCAGCAGCTGTGGAGTCAAGCTGCGCCAGGAGAAGCGGGCTCTGGTATTCATCATGATTGGGTGTGGATTAGGGTCCCCAGGTCGGGTGGCAACCAACCCAGGGAGACGGCGCGCATCACCGCCTCCGTGCGACTGGCAGCTTGCAGCTTATTAAATATCTTAGCCAGGTGCCCCTGCACAGTCCGGTCGCTGATGCTGAGCTGAATGCCGATCGCTTTGTTGGTATAGCCGCGCCCCACCAGGGTCAATACTTCCATCTCACGCTCGGTGAGCTGCTCGACCGGGGCCTGGGTTTGTCCCCCGGAGATGTGCGCCATCACCTTCTGCACGATCGCCGGGTCGAGCACCGATTTACCAGCGTTGACATCACGCACGGCCTGGATGATCTCGGCCGGTAAAGCTGTCTTGAGCACATAGCCATTAGCCCCGGCCTGCAGCACGGCGAACACATACGGGTCGTCGTCGTAAGCAGTCAGGATCAACACGCCGACAGCGCGCTGGTGGGCGCGCACCCAGCGTGTGACTTCGATACCGCTGAGTTTGGGCATCTGGATATCCAGCACAGCCACGTCAGGCAGATGTTTTTCGATCAGGGCTTGAGCGACCTCACCATTTCCCGCCTCGGCGATCACCTGGATGTCTGGCGCGTGGTCCAAAATCTGGCGGATGCCAGCCCGCACGACGGCGTGATCGTCGGCCAGGAGCACACGGATTGGTAATGATGACATTCTAAGATTCCACGGTCGAAGAGGTATGGCTTTGAGCTGTAAGCCCCTCAAACAGTTCTTCCAGGTAGGGAAAGGCAAACCAGACAATCCCCAGCCCAAAGGATACGCCGCTGAGCAAGCGCATCCATGAATTAAAAGAGCTGATGGCGTCTCCTGCGTAGAAGGCAGGAGGGAGGCGATTCCCCGTCAAATAAGCCAGCCAGGCGTTGCTGTCCCGGAAACCCTGCCCGATGCCAGCCAGGTCACTGATGAAGTGGGAGGTGCCGTCGAAGGCCATCGGCAGGAGCAGCAGGAGCAGGCCCCACCACGTCAGGCGGGGCAACTTGAACCAGCGGCGCAGGAGTCCCCATAGCAAGCTGAAAGCAAAGATGCTGGTGTACATCGCCACCATGCGGTCTGACCAGGCCACCTTCCAGCCCATCTCGGGGTTACCGATGAACTGGCGCAGGATCAGTGGGTCGAGCGTATTTTGCCAGGCAGATCGAACTTCCCCCAAAGAATACATCGTCTTGGAGCCAAACAGGAAGAACGAGCGCTGGGGTAGCTGGTGGCATTGCATGGCATAAAGGGTGTAGATGGCGTTTCCGGCCGCAGTCCACCCGATTTGCATGAAGGCCGGCGCGAGAACAGGCAGCCCAGCATATAGACCCATGATGGCGGCGAAAAGCAACTGCCAATGCCGCCCGATCCAGGGGACCAGCCGGTTGGATGGCTTAACCGAAGAGGGAGTTCCAGCGAAGGGCCGCTCTTGTGGGTAGGTCTGCATCGGATTAAGGCGCGTTTGGCTCCGGCGCATGGTTGCGGTTGCGCTCGACAAACTGCCGCGCCTGGGCAGGGTTAAAAGACTCAAACCGCTGCAGCTTGCCCCAGGAGGTCATGACCAGCGGGGCGTCGATCGATTTCCAGGGGAAGGCGATCACCTTGAAATTGTCGGATTGATCCATGACACCCTGGATCTGCTCTTTCAGTTCGCTGCATCCGCCTTCGTCGAGCAGATCGCAGTTATACCAAAAGATAACATAGCCATGCTCCAGGCTGTGCACCAACAAACCCTCGGGATGTTCCGGCAGCCCCGCCAGGTCAGCCTCATGGAAGAAGCCAGCTGGCAAGTCTTCGGCATAGTGCGGCCCAGAGGTGGGCGGGTCGCTGTTATAGGGTCCGGGCACTGCATCGGCAGGCACGTGGCCGGTGTCAGCCATGATGGGTACGGATTGGCCGGTAGTCGGGCGGAAGGCCCACCAGAGCGCATAACCGATGATGGCGGCCAGGGCCAGTCCTACCGCGCCCCAAATAAGCCTGGTGCGAAGTTGTTGCTGTCTCCGTTTTTCTCGAGAGGCTTGACGTTTCGTTTTCATCAGGTTCCTTTGTCTAATCAGAAATATTGGACACTAATAGTACCATTAATTAGGAAGCGTGGAATGGCGCGGTTTATTGTTAGACGAGGAAAAGAACCAAAACTCTTGGCGATTATAGGTGTTAACCAGCTGATCTCATACCGCAAAAATGCCTGTTTGGGATTAAGCATTTCTACCTGAGTGACGTGCCACAGCCGCCTCCCCTCCTGGCTACGAAATTACATCCTCCTCCGGTGACACCGGGTTTGGTGCCGCGCCTTCACCTTATCGATCGGTTAATAGAGGGTTTGCAGGGCAGCCTGATCCTCCTTTCCGCTCCCGCCGGATTCGGTAAAACCACCCTGCTCAGCGAATGGATCCGCAACGTTCGAATGTTTGGTTGGCTTTCACTCGATGAGGCGGATAACGACCCGCTCCGGTTCTTCTCGTATTTCATCGCTGCGCTCAAGACCCTCCATGAGGATCTTGGAGAGACTGCCCTGGCGATGATGGCTGCCACACCGCCTCCGCTCGAAGCGGCCCTCACCGTGCTGATCAACGAAGTCAGCGCGCTCCCCAGGGAATTCGTCCTGGTGCTCGACGACTATCATTTAATCGAATCGCCGGCTATCCACGCCGGGCTTGTTTTCTGGTTGGAGCACATGCCTTCCCAGATGCGGCTGGTCATCGCCACGCGCTCCGACCCGCCCTTCCACCTGGCGCGGCTGAGGGGCCGTGGTCTATTGACCGAGCTGCGTTCGTTCGATTTGCGTTTTACCTTGGAGGAAGCGCAGGCCTTCCTCAATTCAAGGATGAGGCTGGGGATTTCGCCAGACGGGGTGGCGGCGTTGAATGCTCGCACGGAAGGCTGGATCGCCGGGTTGCATCTGGCGGGAATCTCCCTGCGCGGGCGAGCCGACGCCCAGGCTTTTATCGAGGCTTTCACCGGAAGCCACCAGTATGTCCTGGACTACCTGGTCGAGGAAGTCCTCAACCGGCAACCGGAGAGCGTGCAGACTTTCCTGATGCAAACCTCTATCCTTGACCGTCTGTGCGGGCCATTGTGTGATGCAATACTAGGGGATAAGGGATCAAGGGAGAAGGGAAATGAGCCTCCGGGTCTCTCTTATCCCTTATCCCCTATCCTTTTCCCAAACAGCCAGGCGGTCTTGGAGTACCTGGCACAAGCCAACCTGTTCATCGTGCCCCTGGATGATGAGCGGCGCTGGTACCGCTATCATCACCTGTTTGTGGATTTTTTGCGCCACCGGATGCAGCGTTTGCACGGCGATCAGCTGCCTGAGTTGCACCGCAAGGCCGCCACATGGTTCGAAAGCCAGGGAGATCCCTACACCGCCGTGGAGCATTGGCTGAAAAGCGGGGATCTTTCGCGGGCGGCCGACCTGGTCGAGCGAGATGGCTACAGCTTGCTGGAACAAGGCTTGTTGACGCTCCTCTTGGGCTGGCTGCGCCAGCTACCCGAGGTACTGGTTGCCTCCCGTCCTTGGTTGTGCATCTATCATGCCTGGGCCTTGCTGCTCAGCGGGCAGCTGGAAGCTGCCGAACATCGCCTCCAGGACGCTGAACGGCTCAGGGAAACCGATAGCTTCTCCTCCGAGGGCAAGGATTTGCTCGGCCATCTGACCGCCATCCGCGGCTATAGAGCCGTCGTGCAGGGAGAGATACCGCGGGCGATCGAGTTGTCCCAGCGGGCTTTAGAGCTTTTACCAGAGGACAACTTAAGCCTGCGCAGTTTGATCTATTACTTGCTGGGCGGGGTTTGCATCATGAGCGAAGACCTGGGCGGAGCCAGAGAGGCCCTGGAACGGGCTGCGCAGCTTGCCCAGGCAGCCGGGAATATCCACGTCGCCGTGCCGGCCTTGTGTACCCTGGCCTGGTTGCAGGCCGAGCGAGGCCAGCTGCAGGGCGCCTTTGAAACTTACCAGGGAGCCTTGCGAGTGGCAACCGCGAGGGGCGGGAGAGCTTTGCCGGTGTCCGCCATGGCTCTAAATGGGATGGGAGCCTTGTATTACGAATGGAACGACCTGCAAGCCGCCCGGCAGCATCTGCTCGAGGGGATCGAACTGAGCCGGCAGTGGGGCAACGTGGATACGCTGGTCTCCGGTGCGATCACGCTCAGCCGGGTGCTCCAGGCCGAGGGAGACCCGGTCGGGGCGCTGGCCACGCTCGAAGAGGCTGAAGAGGCGCTCTCTGGGCATCAAGTCACACCGCGCACGGCGGCGCACCTGGAGGTTTCCCGGGCGCGCTACTGGCTCAGGCAGGGCGACCTGGCCCCCGCGGCGCGCTGGTCTCAGCAAATCGGGTTGGACGCGCAGGGGGAGATTGGATACCTGCGTCTGGTCGATTTCATTACGTTGGCGCGCATGCTGAGAGCCGAGGGGAAAAACGGCGCCACGCTTCATCTGCTGGACCGCCTGAGTGAATTTACCGCAGGCTCGGGCTTCACCCAGTATCTGATCGAGGTCCTGGCGCTGCAAGCCTTGACCCTCCAGGCCCAGGGCGCCTCCGACCAGGCTGAGGAGGTATTGGAAAAATGCCTGGCCCTCGCCCAGCCAGAGGGCTTCGTACGGGTATTCGTGGACGAGGGACCACCCATGGCGAAACTGCTCCAAAGGATGAAGGATGAAGGCGGAAGAGCCCGACCTGAGCGGAGTGAAGGGATGAAAGAATATTTGGACAGGTTGCTCGCCGCGTTTTCAGACGAGACGAAAGACGAAAGACCTAGGACGAAAGCAGATGCTCAATCGGTCGTCGTTCGTCCTTCGGCGTTGGTCGAACCGCTTACCGCCCGCGAGATCGAGCTGCTGCGCCTGGTGGCGGCCGGTCTGTCGAACCAGGAGATCGCCGAAAAACTGGTCATCGCCGTCGGCACAGTCAAGGCGCACACCGCCAGCATTTACAGCAAGCTGGAGGTGCGCAGCCGCACCCAGGCTGTGGCGCGCGCCAGGGAGCTGGGGCTGTTGTAGTTCTTTTTCCACATCGATCTCCCAAAAAACCCAAAGATAAACCTCGAATATAACTTTTGACAGATGCGGCTAAAGTCATGGTTGGCTATACTCTAGCGTAGAAATGAGCCAGCAGTTTCTACCCAGGAGGACGGCCATGTGGTTCAACCCGATCATGAAAGGTCTAATACATTCCCCGCTGCACGGGCTGGTGAGCAAGAACGTGATGTCGATCACCTACACCGGGCGCAAGAGCGGCCAGGTCTATACCGTACCTGTAAACTATGTCCCGGACGGTAACGAGCTGTTGACGGTCAGCTTGCGGGGGCGCACCTGGTGGCGCAACCTGCGCGGTGGCGCTCCGGTCACGATCCGGCTGCAAGGGCGAGAATTGAAAGCCACGGCAGAGGTTATCGAAGATGGATCCGCCGTGGCTACGAGCCTGATGGCTTTATTAAAAGGCGCGCCCGGGTACGCCCGCTATCTGCAGGTGAAGCCTGGTCCAAATGGCCAGCCGGACTTCACGGATGTGTGCCGGGCCGCCCACGGGAGGGTGATCGTCCGCACCAGGCCGGTTGTAGAAGTGGCGAACAACTGAAAGCCGCACAAAAAGATTGAACCACAGAGAAACGCAGAGAACACTGAGAAGAGTTTTGGATCAAAAGAGGAGAAAATCCAATGGCTGGAACTCAAGCAAGCAACCATCTCATAAAAGATAAAAGTAGCATCCCGTGGAAAAAATTGCTCGTCCCTGGCGTGGTCATGCTGGTCTTTTGGGGCGTGGCGATGTGGGGCTTTTTGGCTTCAGGCTCTGCCCAGCCGCTGGTTATGTTCGGCTACATCGGCAGCTCGCTTGGCCTCGGGCTGAGCCTGTATGCCGTGCTGCCTAAGCAGAAAAAACCGATCGGCCGGCGCCTGACGCTGTTTATGGTTGGCGGTTTCCTGTTTATCTTTGCGGTCTTGATGGGGGTGGAGAACACCCAGATTGAAGGCTTCTTCTTCGGCCTGCTGACGGGCGTGATCCAGATGGCGGTGATCCACTATTTCATCGCCAAGATCATCGGCCCAGTGCTATTCGGGCGGTTATACTGCGGGTGGGCCTGCTGGACAGTCATGGTGCTGGACTTGCTGCCCTTCAAGCGTCCCAGCGGGCGCCTGCCCGGGCGGTGGGGCTGGCTGCGGTATCTGCACTTCACACTCAGCCTGAGCCTGGTTCTTGTGCTCTTCTTTGTCTTTGATTACACCAACGGCGCGGCCGGGCGGACAGCGGTGGTTTGGTTCCTGATTGGCAACCTCGCATATTACGCCCTCGGAATCGGGCTGGCCTACGCTCTCAAAGATAACCGCGCCTTCTGCAAGTACGCCTGCCCGGTCAGCGTGCCGCTCAAGATCACGACGCGCTTGTCGCTGATGAAGATAGGCGGCCAGACCGAAAAGTGCAACGATTGCGGCGCCTGCGTGAAGACCTGCCCGATGGACATCCGTATCCCTGAGTATATTCTGAACGGCCAGCGGGTGCTCTCTACGGAATGCAGCCTGTGCCAGACCTGCATCACCGTCTGCGCCAGGGACGCGCTTAAACTTTCGTTCGGTTTTGACCTGGGAGGCAAGGATTTCCTGCGGGAGCGCGCGCCGAAGTTGCCCTCTAAGGCCATGTCTGCGGCGGATTGACCGGATGCCAATCTCCAGGTCGTGCTGGATGTGGACGTCAATCAACAGAGCCTGCCCGGACTTCCGGCTGCCATCCGTACCGAGAATGGACAGACCTGGTATAGCGTCGCTGGTTCGGTGGACCCGCAGCGCCGTATCCCGCTGTAGCGCGCATGATCCCTGACGATAATCGCGAAGAACAGGATAGAATACAATGGCACTCAAATCTATCAGTCGAGAAACAGTTGCTTTCAGCCTTGCCGGAGTATCCATCTTGCTGAGGATAGCAAGCGATTGGTTATTCTCCACAGGTGGGCCACTGCCTTATCAAATGCTGCAAGCCGCGTTTCTTTTACTGGCTCTGATCGCCTTGTGGCCACACCTGGATCTCGTCTATTTAAAAAGCGGCCTCTCACGGCGCGCCATACAAGAGGGATTACTTGCCTTGCCTTTGGGTTTCCTGGCAGGGATGGCTATCGCCTGGATGCAATTCGGGGAACCTCGCTGGCCAACCGTCGCTCAAGCGGTGAGGATGTTAGCTAACAACCTGTTCTTCCCGGCGGTGGAAGAACTGGAGTTTCGTGGTTTTCTGCTCGCGTGGCTGATCAGCCGCAAGTTGGCCCCGACTCTGGCCGTGTGGCTAGCCGCAGCCCTGCATACTTTTGCTCATCCGCATTATCTCTGGGATGGCAATTATCTGTCTTTTGTGAGCCTATTCATCCTGTTGGCCTGGTTCGGGGGGTTGACCCTTCGCACCCGAAGCCTATGGGGAGCATATCTTGCTCACGCCTTGTGGAACATCTCGTTTTTCTTGCCATTGCTTGGCGCTGGGATGGAAAGATAACCTGATCTGCAACAAAAGAGGAGATTTAAATATGGCCAATCAATCCCTGGCTGACACAGCCCGCCCGATCCGACTGGCTCTTCTCGTGTGGGTGATCTTCATCATACTTGCTACCATTCTCAACGGCACGCTCCTGTTCGTCCTTGGCGCTGACTTACAGGGCTGGACATTCTCAATTGCGAAGGATATCTTATTCGGTCTAATCATCTACGGCGGAGTGTTTTTAGTCATTCCGTTAATCTTGGTCAAGGGATGGCAGACCGTTCGCCAACCTGGCTTCCTGCTACCGCTCCTGCTTGCACTCGTCGCAACCAGCTTGTGGTCCATTTTCAGGGGCATTGCAGCCATCACAGTGTTGGTGCTGGCTTACCTCCACTGGCGATTCGATCTATCTGAACTCGGCCTGCGTTCACGGGGATGGAAAGGCGATGCAGCTGCCATTCTTCTCTTCGGACTCATGGGTGCCTTGCCGAGCCTGCTGCAGCCGGTCTCGCAATCCCATTTCCCCGGCAGTGCCCTGCTGGCCGGTTTGGATCGCCTCTTCGCCAATCCTGCCTCGTCCGTTGAGAATCTCTTCTACTTTGGCTTTCTGGCCGAGAGGTTGTCCCACAAATTTGGCCTACTTTTGACCCCTGTGATGATTGGCCTGATGTATACCGCACATGAGATGACGAATCCCGAGTACTGGTACGAGGCGATGAACTTCCCTCTTACACTGGTGGGTGTAGCGCTCCTTACAGCACTTTTCTTGTGGCGGAGGAATGTTGTGGCGATCTGGCTCGGCGACGGGCTGCGCCGGGTTTTAATGACATTGTTCTGATTGACCGTACAAGGATTCCAATGAATGACATGCTAAAGATGCCTCTGCAGGAAGGTGGGCTCTGTGAGATCAAGGTAAAGGATCACCTGGCCGATCACTGGTCTGGATGGTTCGAGGGGTTATCGATCGTTCACTGCAAGGACGGCAGCACGCTCCTGTCTGGCCCGGTGACTGACCAGGCTGCTCTTCTCGGCCTGTTGAACAAGGTGCGTGACCTGGGGCTGACCCTGGTGTCAATCGAGTTTTCGCGCGGAACACCGCCATGAGGATCGTCGAATACGATCAGGTTGATCCGCTGGGCGTGCTCCACCTGAACTTGCTGAGCCTGGGATACGCTCTGACACCCTAGAAAGTGGCGTTAATTTGCTGTTAGATCCAGCGGTCCGACCTTACAAGATTGTTCAGCTAACAACCGCCGGGAAGGCGTTTAGGTCTCCCCAGGCATGGTAAAATCCTCCAGACAGTCCTCCCAATTGGGGAAGGTTTTATCCAGGAGATCTGGAGGCGAGGCATGAGTTCGGCTTATATTCTGGTCATCGAAGATGACGAGCTGGTCGCCCGGACGATCGAGCGCAGCCTACGCGGGGATGAGTTCAAGATCGCCGTCGCCAGAGACGGCGAAAACGGCATTAAAATTGCGCACAAGCGGCCGCCAGACCTGATTGTCCTCGACATCATTATGCCTGGCATGGATGGGTACGCGGTTTGCCGTGAGTTGCGCGCCGATCCCCTGCTCTCTGATGTGCCGGTCTTGTTTCTCACTGCGAAAATCAAGGATGAAGACAAAATCGCCGGCTTCATGGCCGGGGCGGATGATTACCTGACCAAGCCTTTTAACGTGGATGAACTCGTCCTGCGAGTGCGCGCCATCCTGCGCCGTGTGAAATTACACGGTGCCGCATTGGCCCCTGAAATTCCGACCCGCTCGTTAGATAAAATAGAACTGACCGCCAGCGCCCGCCAGGCCTTGCAGCAGATCCGATCCAAATCCAAAACGCCGGGCACCAACCATTGCCTGGTTGTCGGCGATTATGTCTTGGATACCCATTCATACGAATTGCATACCCCGCAGCGCGGGAAAGTACGGCTGACACCTGTGCAGTACGATCTGCTGTATCACTTGATGAGCCATCCTGATCAGATCTACTCTCCGGCGCGGCTGTTGGATGAGGTTTGGGACTATCCGATCGATTCGGGTAGCCCAGACCTTGTGCGCGTGCACATTAAGAACCTGCGTGAGCGGGTGGAATCGGATCCCAGCTTGCCTGATTTCATCCATACAGTGCCTGGGTATGGTTATACCGTCAGTGAAGTCAAGGGACAGGAATGACCTCCTCTTGAAACAATGAAATCTATGCGACTCGCAGACCTGCCTGGAGAAGAACTTCAATCGAGCCCTAGTGCCGCACCTGGTATGAGCGGAAACGACATATCGATGGCCGCTTTATCATTATTGGGGAAGCTGGTCAGATCCGATCTCACATCGTTAAAAGCCCAGGCCTGGCTGCTGACGCAGCTCTGCCAGATCTTAAACACTGAGGCGGGTATTTTATTCTGGCTTGATCAGGTTGAAGGAAGAACAGTCGTAAAGAAGACCTTGGGGGGGGAAACCGCTCGAGTCGCCCTGGTCTCTCAGGTGGTGGAAACCGGACTGGTGGCTGAAGCTATCCTGACAGGCCAGCCAGTTCGGGTGGATAACGTCTCTGCAGAGGCGCGCTTTGACCCGGCGGTTGACGCCTGGGAGGGATTCACTGTCCACTCGTTGATGTGCGTCCCTTTGGTTTGGGCTGGGGAGACCTTAGGGGCTATAGAGGTGCTCAATAAGCGCGGGTCGCCTTTCGACACCCGTGACCAGGAAGTGTTAACCGCGCTGGCTGCAGCGATCGCCAGGGTTATGGTGGATATCCAGGGCGCACGTCAACTCCAGGAGGCCAATGTCCGTCTAGAGATCAGACGCCGCGAGCTGCTGCGCTCGCGCAATATCTTACGGGCGCTCTTCGATAGTACGCCCACCTCGATGTATATCGTCGATCGCGACTACGTCTTGGACGCCGTAAACATGAATCGCGCTGGCCTGGTTGGGACGCATCCAAAAGAGCTGGTCGGCAGGCGGTGTTATGAAGCCCTGTTCCAGCGCACTCGCCTATGCCAGGCCTGCCTGGTGGGTGGTACATTCAAGAGCGGGGAGGCGACTCGGCGGACAGAACGGCGTCCACAGCCCGATGGGGGCTGGCAGGTCCTTGAGATCAGTACCTATCCCGTCTATAACGAATCCGGCCATGTCATCCAGGCGATCTTGTTCGAAGAAGACGTTACAGAGCGGCGCCGGCTGGAAGCTTCGCTGGTACAGTCGGAGAAACTGGCGGCTGTCGGCCAACTTGCCGCAGGGGTGGCCCATGAGATCAACAACCCGCTCACTGCGATCATTGCTAATGCCCAACTGCTGCAACGTGGGCGTTCGGGCCAGGATATCGAGGTCCAGGACATGCTCGATCTCATCGTCCGGGCCAGCGAGCGCGCTTCCCAGGTTGTGCGGAATCTGCTCGTTTTCGCTCGCCAGGAGCGTTTCGAGCTGGCACCTACCGACTTAAACGAGACTCTCCGCCGGGCGATGGCCCTGATCCAGCACGAACTTTCCGTACGCTCGATCCGCCTCGTGTCCGACCTGGGAGAAAATCTGCCGCTACTCATGGCTAGCCAGGATCAGCTCCAGGGGGTCTGGATCAATTTATTGGTCAACGCGGTCGACGCCCTCGATGAGGAACCGGGCGAGATTCGCGTAACCAGCCGTAAAGTCGAGGATGAGGTGCGCATTACAATCTCAGATAATGGCAGGGGGATTCCCCTGGATCACCTGTCCCACATTTTTGAGCCGTTTTATACCACCAAAGACCCTGGACAAGGCACAGGTCTGGGCCTTTTTGTGTGTCACCATATTATTGAACAACATGGGGGCGATATCCTGGTCGAGAGCCAGCCGGGTAAAGGAACGGAATTCACTGTTCGGATTCCGCTTGCTCTCTAAGCAGGTGTTGAGCGTTTGGCAATCTTGTAGACGATCAACCTAACTTTGTTGCCGCTATTTTCTCTGTGATGTAAACCGGCGCATTCCAATCCCGGTATCTGGGATGGCGGCCGCGCACCACGTCCTGGTATAGCTCCCGCAGGCGAGTCGTGATGGGCCCCATTGCCCCCGTGCCGACTGGCCGATGATCGATGCGGGTCACCGCGGTGATCTGGGCAGCGGTGCCGGTCATGAAGAATTCGTCACACAGGTAGACCTCGGTGCGGTCAATCGGGCGTTCAACCACGGGCCGGCCCAACTCCTCGCGCGCCAGCTCGATCGCGGTACGACGGGTGATGCCTTCCAGGATGTTTTCGGTGATCGGAGGGGTGATGACCGTGCCAGCCGTGACCATGAACACATTCATGGCGCTGCCTTCCGAGACGTGACCTTCCTGGGTGAGTACCAGGGCTTCATCAAAACCAGCCATGACGGCGTCGGTTTTAATCAGCGCCGAGTTCGCATAGGCTCCGCTGATCTTACCTCTGGCCGGGATCATGTTGTCGTCCACGCGTCGCCAGGAGGAGATCGTGACGTGGGCGTCCGTCTCGTTTGCCATATAGCGCTCAAAGGGGAACGCCACGATGGAGAGCTCGTCGTGCAGGTCGTGCAGCTTCACGCCGATAATCTCGTCTGATTTGAATATCAGGGGGCGGATGTAGATGTCGCAACGATAATTTTCTTTATTCAGCAGCTCGATCGTCAGCTCGCTCAAACTTTCCGGCGTATGCGAACACTCCATGCGCATGATCTTCGCAGAGTTCAAAAATCGCTGGAAGTGTTCGCGGAGGCGAAACACATACAATTGTTCCTCGGCTTCGTTCCAATAGGCGCGCATGCCTCCGAAGAAGGCGGTGGCATAATTGAGCCCATGGGTCAAGACCCCCACCCTGGCTTCAGAATAAGGAACGATCTCGCCGCGAAAGTACGCATACTTGGGAAGGTTCACAGAAAGGCCTCCTGAAGAAGGAAATCGGACGACTTCTCTCCTGGACCGGATTATAACTCAGTTGGGGGAAAGAAGCGCGCGGAATGGAAATCGAAGAATCTGTCTTGTTGCACCTAAGTTTCTGGTAAGATCTATTTTGGTGCCGACGATGGTAAGCATGGTAATGAGCTGTGAGATTTGAATCTCACCTGCACGATCTTCAAAGCCGCATGTCCGCCGGTAGCAGCGGATGCCGTGCTCTAAAGAGATTGTGAATGGATTTCCTTGATATGAGTGATCTCTCGCTTGGCCCAATCGTTGGAGGGCTTGCTCACGACCGAGCCCACCTGTGGGGAAGAGCAAATGGGTCGGGAGTGCTGCACGCCTGGTTGGGTCAAATGCCTGACTTGAGCGACGCGCAGATTGCTGCCACTTCGTTGCCCCTGAGCGCTGAAACCGGCTTTGCCGGAGTGGCTCCGGTGATGAACCTGGCGCCGAACACCCACTATCACTTTGCCCTTACTTTAAACGACTCGCCTCCCAATCCGGCGCAAGGGGAGTACCCGGCCTTTACCACCTTTCCATCCCCAGGGGAACGCGCCCCCTTCGCTTTTGCCTTTGGCTCGTGCTTCCGCCCAACGGACCAGAACGGGGGGCAAATCTTCCGCGCCCTGGAAGCACGCCGCCAGACTGACAATCTGCGCTTTGTGTTGCTGATCGGAGATCAGATTTATGCCGACGCTGACGCATACAATGGGATCGGTAAGATCGCCGGCTCCTTGCAAGAGTACCGGAATGTTTACGCCTACGCCTGGTCGCGGCCGCCGCTGCGCCAGCTGCTGGCAAATTTACCAGCTTTCATGATCCTGGACGACCACGAGGTGGATAACGACTGGCATTGGATCGATCGCAGCCGCCGCTGGGCTACCATCCCGTGGCGAGATCAACTCTGGCGCTGGCTCAGGGGCCGCCCCCCGCAGGAGCGGCGCCTCCCGCGCAAGCGCGTGCAGGACGCCTTGCAAGCCTATTGGGAACACCAGGGCATGCACGCCCCGGGTTTTGAACTCCCACCGCAGATCAACCTGGCCGGGCAATACACTCTTTCTTCTGAAGACCCCGGCTCGCTAGCATATAGCTTCACCTGTGGGGCAGCGGCGTTCTTTGTGCTGGACACGCGCACAATGCGGGTGAAAAATCGCCGAGAGCGTTCCATGCTTGGCGAGGGCCAGTGGCAGGCGCTGGAGGCCTGGTTGCTGGCAGTGAAGGAAGCTTACCCGGTGAAGTTCCTGGTCACATCCAACGCACTGCTGTTTCAAATGTGGCTGGATATCTTCCCCGATCGCTGGTGGGGCTTTCCGGAGGAGCGTGAACGCCTGTTGCACTTCCTGTCTGCTAACGGAATCGAGGGCGTGTACCTGCTCACTGGCGATCTTCACTCGGCGCATGCAGTGAGTGCTGGACTTTATGGCCCGCGGGGACGTACCCTGCCGCTTTGGGAGTTTTGTTCCACGCCTTTCGAGGCTAAACCTAACTGGTTGGCGCGCTACACCTACCTGCCAATGCGCTCCAGGTGGGTGAAAAAGACCCGGCGCTATTTTACGCTGGATCAATGGAACTTCGGCGTGGTGCGCGTGAATTTCGCGGAGAAAAGGAGACCGCGCGTCCGCTTTGAGGTATATGGCGAAAAAGGGGAATTGTTGGGGGAGGCAGGGGATTAAAGGGTTCTCATTTTTACGGGGTTGGGTGTATACTCGCATGTGAAGCGTGAAACGTGATTCGAGATGGTTATGGAATCCATAATTCGTGATGCGTAATCTGCAACTTGCAATTCGCATCTCGCAACCCGCTATCGCCGAGCAGATCGCCATTAATTCTTTCATTTCTAAGGAGGCACCCCCATGAAGCGCGCCGTCAGCATCAGCATTGGTTCATCCAAACGCGATAAATCCGTCGAGATCGAACTCCTGGGCGAAAGAGTGATCATCGAAAGGATCGGTACGGATGGGGACATGGAAAAGGCCGCCCAGCTATATAAGGAATTAGATGGCAAGGTGGACGCTTTTGGTGTAGGCGGTGCAGACCTGGGGCTAAGGGTGGACCAGAAATGGTATCCGCTCTACTCGGTCCAGCCTATGGTGCGCTTCATCAAGCAGACCCCGGTCGTAGACGGCGCGGGCTTGAAGAACACACTGGAGAACCGCGTGGCAACGTTCATGGAATCCAGGATCGGCGATTACTTAATGGTTAAGGGGAAAAAGGCTTTCGTCACCCTGGGCGCCGACCGCTGGGGGATGACCAAGTCGTTCATCAACGCTGGCTATGAGTGTATTTTTGGTGACCTGATGTTCGGCTTGGGCCTGCCTCTTGCTCTCAACAGCGAACGCAGCCTGAAAACCTTTGCCGCTTTATTGATGCCGATCGCCGGGCGCCTGCCGTTTGAGTGGGTTTATCCAACCGGTGAGAAGCAGGAGATACGTGTCCCTAAGTGGGAAAAGTATTACCAATGGGGGACAGTCATCGCCGGGGATTGTCACTATGTCAAGCGCCACATGCCTGACCACATGGAAGGCAAAGTGATCGCTACTAATACCACCACGCCTGAAGATGTGGAACTCTTCCGGCAGGTTGGGGTTAAGTATCTGCTGACGACCACACCCGTCTTGGAAGGGCGTTCTTTTGGCACCAATATGATGGAGGCGGCTTTGATTGCCGTCTCTGGAAAAGGGCGTCAATTGACTTATGAGGAGATCGATCAGCTGCTGGATCAGCTTGGTCTCGAACCTCAATTGCAGGAGTTGAACTGATATGGATGCCATTGTCACTGCTGGTGGAATCCCGCAAGTCGGGGAGCCACTCTACGAATTCACCCAGGGAAGCCCAAAAGCTTTGTTGGACATCGCGGGAAAGCCCATGGTGCAGTGGGTGTTGGATGCATTAAGCTGTTCAGAAACCATTGAGCGCGTGGTGATCATCAGCCTCCCTGAGGAAAGTGGCTTGCAGTGCACCAAACAGGTCACATACGTCCCCAACCAGGGGGGCATGCTCCACAACATCCGCGCTGGCGTGCAAAAGGTGCTGGAACTTAACCCTGCTGCACACCATGTGCTCTCCGTCTCCTCGGATATCCCCGCCATCAAATCTGAAATGGTGGACTGGATGGTGAACACCACCATGCAGACTGACCACGACATTTATTACAGTGTGATCACCCGCCAGGATATGGAGGCGCGCTTTCCAAATTCGAAACGCTCGTACACGCGTCTGAAGGATGTGGAAATATGTGGCGGGGATATGAATATGATCCGCGCCCAGACGGTGACGGCAAACGAGGCGTTGTGGGAACGGATCATCGCCGCCCGCAAAAACGTGTTTAAGCAGGCCGCCCTGATCGGGTATGACACATTGTTATTGCTTCTCTTGCGTCTGATAACCCTCGAGCAGGCCGTGAGAATTGCCTGCAAGCGTCTAGACATCACCGGGCGGGCTATTTTCTGCCCCTACGCCGAAGTCGGCATGGACATCGATAAGCCCCACCAACTCGAGTTATTGCGCGCCGACCTGGCCGTAAAAGCCTCTGTTTGAGACGCGCCAGCCTGGCTTAGCCACTATCATCCATGCGGCAACGTCTACTGGATCTGGATAACCGCTTTTCGTGGTTATCGCAATTAACGAACCATTCCGGGGCGTTACGCGCCCTGGCAGCTGCCTTTGCCCACTCCGGCGATTCCTGGTTGCTGTTGCCGCTGTTGGGTATTTTATGGTATTTTGGGACGGATTATTGGAAGCAGCGGGTGGTGGCGATGGTCGTGGGTGTGGCGCTCACTGCTGTAGTGGTATTTGTGATCAAACTGAGTGTACGGCGGAGCCGGCCGCAAGGGGAGTGGGGGAAAATCTACCGTAATACGGACCCTCACTCGTTTCCGTCCGGACATGCCGCCCGTGCCATGATGTTGGCGGTGGTGGCCTTGGGGCTGGGTCCAACCTGGCTTGGCCTGGCTCTGCTGCTATGGGCACCCCTGGTTGGTATGGCGCGGGTCGCGTTGGGTGTGCATTACCCCTCAGATGTCGCCGCAGGGATGGTCGTTGGGGCGATCCTTGGCTTGTTTGTCATGTGGATTTACTGATCCTTATCAGAATCCCTGATGAATTCAGCGGGCCGGAGGTATATGGTTAAGTCAGACTGCTCATCTCTTGCTTGAACCCTTGAATAGCTTCCACCGGGGTGGGATCGACGCCGTAAGCCATCGCCAGGTAATAAGCGGTATAATCGCCGAGATGCAGAGCAGTCCATTGGTGAGCTAGAGGAGAAGCGCCCTGGGCGTCGATGAAGTCGGTGTTCAAGCCGGCCAGCATGAAGGCCTGCTTGGTCAGGTTTGTGCGTAGCTGGTTGCGCGGATGGGAGGACGGGGCGCGCAGAAACAAAGCCATGAGACGCGCCAGGATTTCTTCGGGGTTGGTTGACCCGGCCAATGTGTTGTGATCGGCTTCGGGCAGGGGCTCGAACTGCCCCCAAGCTTTGGCGATCTCATTGATCTGAGATTTCCAACGGCGGGCAACCGGCTCCAAGATATCCGCGCCGAACACCGTTATCAAGCGACCATATAGCTGCCCGGCCATGCGCTTGGCGAGGTTGTTGACCACCGGCACGTCTACTCTCAAGCCCTGTTGCTGGGCACGCATCGCCTGGATCGCCTCTTGTAGCTCTCCTTCGGGGTTTGAGGCCATTCCGAGACGGGTCAGGGCAGCCAGCAACAGGCCAAAGAGAAAGCCCACCGCGGCGCGCGGCTGGCCTTCATATTCATATTGCCACAGGGGTGCACCCGCATTCTGGCTGGCCTGGCCCAGCTTACCACCAGTGGTGATGGCCAGGGTGCGGCACTCGTGCGCTGTAGCGCTTTCAAATGCCGTCAGAGACTCCTCGGTGTCGCCGGAATGGGAGCAGGCGATGACCAGGGTGCGCGCTCCTTTGGCCCAGGCGGGCAATGTGTAGTTGCGGTGCACGACCAAAGGCACCGGTAAGTGGGGGGCGAGATAGGCCGCTGCCAGGTCAGCCCCGATGGCTGAACCTCCCATCCCGGCGACGAGCACGCGCTCGATCCCCTCCCAAGCCGGCAACGGCGATCGCTGGCCCAATTTCCAGGCGGTTTGCAATTGGCCAGGCAGGCCTTCGATATGGGAAAGCATATCCTGGGCGTCGATTCTTGGGAAGTTGGAAGTATTATCCAGATCCATGATGGCCTGTTTCCTCCATATCTGCGAGTAATCGATAGATTTCACGCCTCGGCCAGCCCGATTCAATGGCCAGCTGGCTGGCGATCTGAGAGGGGGAGAGCGTTTGCGTCCGGCTTTCCCTTAAAGCAACCCGCAATTTTTCCTCCGACCAGGGTTCTTTCGAGGCTGAACAGCCGGCCAGGACCAGAGTGATCTCCCCCCGCGGGAGATGGACAGAATAATGAGCATGGGCTTCTCTCAAGGGGCCCCGAAAGATCTCCTCATGAATCTTAGTCATTTCGCGCCCGATGGCGATCTGCCTGTCGCCGAGGGTATCTTCCAGGTCTCTCAAGGCATCTAACAGGCGGTGAGGGGTTTCAAGGAAGATCAGAGTATAGGGCAGATCCACTATCTCTGTCAATAACTTCCGGCGTTCGGTGGATTTGCGCGGCAGGTATCCCAGGTAGAGAAAGGCGTCTGAGGGCAGGCCAGAGGCCACCAATGCAGCGATCGGTGCGCTTGCTCCGGGGATCGGGCTGACTGTGTGACCGGCTTCCAGGGCGGCGCGCACCAGCTCATAGCCCGGGTCATTTAGCAAGGGCGTTCCCGCATCCGAGACCAGGGCGACATCTCCTTCCTGGAGGTGAGCCAAGAGCTGGGGCAATTTACTCCTTCGGCTGTGCTCGTGGTAGCTGGTCAGCGAGGTATGGATGTCGTAGTGGTTGAGTAACTTGCTGGCCTGGCGAGTATCCTCGGCGGCGATCAGGCGCACCTGGCGCAGGATACGCAAGGCGCGCAGCGTGATGTCTTCCAGGTTCCCAATCGGGGTCGCAACCAGGTATAGAGTGCCCATGATCGAGTCCGCCCCGGACGAACTCAAGGGATCGCCCAGGTAAAGATCTCCACGTTCAAGATGCCGGTGGTGGGATCGAGACCAGTGATCAAAAGCCAGCCTGGCAAAGCCATGTTAGTTCGATAGCAAAGATAACTCCCGACCAGGTCGTTGATCACCACCGGCTGACCGCCCAGGTTCATGTTTAGGCAATCGGTAAAAGCCGGCTGGCTGGCGCCAAACACGGCGATGCCAGCACTACCCACGGGAGCGAGAGCGCGATCCTGGTCGATTGCCTGGTAGGCAAGGTCTTCACCGCCCAGGTTGACTTGAAGGGTATCGAGGTCTAGAAAATCGCCAATCTGTAAGCTCGCCGGACCCTGCACCTGGACGCCCGGTGTGGGTGTAATGGTGGGGGTAGCCGTCGTCGGAGCTGTCGGTGTGATGGTGGTCGTGGTGGCTGGTACCACCTCGATCTGCACCCAGAAGGCAGAGCCGCCACTGGGTCCGATCCCAAAGAGGATGCCGTTTGAGTTGCGCAGCTTCCAATAGCTGATGTAGCTGACTGGGGTCTGGGGGGCTTGCATGTCTACCGATAGGTCGACCGTGTTACCAGGAGCCACATCTCCATCCAATGGAACACTGGCCGGAGCGTTGAATTGTTCGCCGGAGAACCATACCAGGGCGTAATCTTTTGTCCAGGGGCAGGTGCCTGCGTTCTGCAGGCGCCAGGTTTTGGTAAATTCTTCACCTGCCTGCAGCTTGGTATTGTCGGGGATTGTGACGTCGATCGGATTGCCAGGGGCGGCTTGATCGCACAAAGATGTGGGAGGATTGGTCGCGGCAGGAGTGGACGTTTGTACAGGTGCAGTTGCTGGTGGAGTGGGTGCAGTCGGGGTGAAAGTTGCCACAGGTGGTGGCGTACTGGTGAATTTCGGCGTCAACGCAACTGCCTCGGTAAGCCTGGCTTCTACGGTCTGGTAGGCCTGGGTGACGTTCAGAGTAGGGATTGCAGTATCCTTCGCGGTCAGGTTGCAGCCTGTCAGGCCCAACAGGATCATTCCAGTGAGTAAAAGGTTTACTATCGAGGTTGAGCTTATAAGTCTCATATAGACTTCCTTTGTCAAGACAAGACTTCGGAAGTCTTTGTCCACCTTTGGACTCCCGAAGTCTGCAATTCTTTTACACTGTCACTATTCTACACCCAATCGAGCCGCCAGTATATGTGCGATCTTCCGGGCGGCACCAGTCCGCGCTAACTCTCGACTGGCTGCCGCCGCTGCCAGGCGCTCTTCAGGGTGATCGACCCAGTTTTTTAACGCCGCGACAACTTGCTTTGGGTGGGGTGCCCAGACGCCAGCTCCATGCGATGTCACAAAGACAATATTGCCATCCTCTTGTCCTGGCAAACAGCTGTAAAGCACAATTGGCAATCCAGCAATGAAAGCTTCGCTAATTGTACTAGGTCCGGCTTTAGTAACCAGGATGTCAGCGGCATGCATGAGATCCGGCATTTCGCGGACAAAGCCATAGATGAAGGTTGGGATAGGCCATTGCCTGGCCTGCAGCTCGGCTCTAAGCGCTGTGTTTCGGCCGGTGACAATCGCAAGAGCAGCTGGCAACCTGGCTTCGGCGATGATCATTGCAGTTTCCTTGAGGGGACCCATCCCTTCTCCACCTCCCACCAGGAGGATCACCGGGCGATCCTGCGGCCAACCAAAGCGGGCGCGCAAGGTATCCCGGTCTGCTGATGGTTGGCCGAAACGTTCTGCGACGGGAAGTCCAGTGATGTGTACTTTTTCGGGCGTCAGCCCACATGCCAGGGCGCGCTGGAAGGCCATTTCCGTTGCCACCAGGCACAAATCACTCAAGGGATGGTACCAAAGAGCATGGGTTGAAACAAGGTCAGTGACGACGGTTACAAAAGGTGGACGATGCCGGTTCAGGGCGCGCAAGATAGGTGCGGTGGCTAAGGGATGCGTGGCGACGATCAAATCGGCTGGATACTGGGCGAACAGAGCGTGGACATTGGGGCGCACCCAGGAAGAGGCGCTGGCGGTGAGGAAGCGAGCGCGGCGGGAGCCATCGCTCAGGTGATAACCGATCTCCCAGGCCTGGGGAACG
>MGOK01000121.1:28889-33370 GCA_001795335.1 Chloroflexi bacterium RBG_19FT_COMBO_55_16 | reverse complement strand
GGTTAAGAAGTCCACCATCACTGTGGCGATGCGACCATCGAATTCCAGATGCAGGGATTCAATGATGGCTTCGGTGGCGCTGCGATGTCCGCCACCAGTGTCTGAGTATAAAAATAGGATCAGGGGAGGTTTAACTTGTCGGTGACTCATCGCTCGGTGGGGGGAGGATGGCTTTCAGTCGGCGGGCTAACATGCGCCGGGGGAGCAAGATACGACGTCCACAACGCAGGCACTCTAACCCGATATCGGCGCCAAGGCGAACAACTTTCCACTCAAAACTGCCGCAAGGATGGGGCTTACGCAGCCGTAACCGGTCACCCAGTTGCAGATCGGGCAACATGCCAGGCATTATAACACGGGGTGGTATAATGACCGCCAAGGACCCCCCTATGTTTTTTGACCTTAATCTTCCGACTCTCATCGCGCGCATTTTCGTCTTGTTGACCGCCTTTGCCGTACATGAATTTGCTCACGCCTGGACCGCGGACAGGTTCGGTGATCCTACCCCCCGGACGGATGGCCGACTGACGCTCAATCCATTGGCGCATCTAGACCCGATTGGTTCATTAATGCTGATCGCGGTTGGCTTTGGTTGGGCCAAGCCTGTCCAGATCAATCCATATCTCCTATCTCGCCGTTCGCCGGCGGCGGTCATGTGGGTATCGCTGGCTGGCCCATTATCGAATCTCCTCATGGCTGCCATCGCTGCCATCCCCTTTCAACTCGGGTTGGTTTCGGCAGTCGCTGTGTTTACCTCCCCAGGGCAGGTGCTGCCTACGCTCGACAAATTGTTGTACGAATTTGTCTATATCAACTTGATTTTGATGTTGTTCAACCTGATTCCTCTCGCGCCGTTGGATGGAGAGAAAATCGCCTACTACTTTTTCCCTCCTTCCTGGGCGCGCTTTCTAGACACCATCCGTCCCTATGGCCCAATGATCTTGCTGGCTTTGATTTTCCTCGGATCGTTCGTTGGTTTTAACCTCTTAGGAGTGATTCTTGGGCCGCCTTTGCAGGCGCTGTTGAGATTGTTGGTGGGATGAGCGTGGCGCGCCTGCTTTACCGCACGGGTCAGTTCTGGCAGGCGTTGCGATCAGTAACAACTCCCCAGGATCTGGGACTTGCTTCCTCGGTGCTTGCTCCAGCGCAACTAGAGCTTTTCAAGCAGATGCCGGGCAGCGACCAGGCCCACAGCCTGCGCGTCTTGAAGGCGTTATTAACCCAGGGCGAAAAAAATTCCGATCTCTGGATAGCTGCTTTGCTCCATGATGTGGGTAAGAGCATCCATCCTTTGCAGTTATGGGAACGCGTCCTGATCGTTTTAGTTGGTTTGGTATGTCCAAGCTGTGTGCAACGTTGGGGCATGGCTTCTCCCGGACGCCCCCCCGCGGCGCTCGGCTGGCGACGGGCGTTCGTGGTTACTGCACAGCACCCGCAGTGGGGGGCAGAACTGGCCGCTAAGTCAGGCACCTCTCCTTTGGCGGTGGCATTGATCCGGCGTCACCAGGAACGGTTGGAATCTTTGGGAGACGCGGATGCCGATGCGGAAGATCGTTTGTTGTCCAGGCTGCAAGCTGTAGATGATAATTGTTGAGGTTTTGCGATGAGCGTCCAAATCACGATTGTTGGTCTGGGACAAATTGGAGCCTCGGTTGGATTGGCGCTGGGAGATCACCGCGAGTTGGTGCGGCGCGTCGGTCACGATCGCGACTTCGGCATTGCCCGGCGAGCCGAGAAAATGGGTGCGTTGGATAAAGTCGTGGTCAATTTGCCCTCTGCAGTGCGGGAGGCAGACCTGGTTTTGCTCGCCTTACCGATTGACCAGATGCGTGACACATTGGCAGTGATCCGGGAAGACTTAAAGGAGGGAGTGGTGGTGATGGACACCGGCCCGGTCAAAGAAATTGTGGCAGCCTGGGCTGCGGAAATCCTTCCACCTGAACGGTATTACGTCGGGCTGACGCCGGTCATCAACCCGGCTTATCTCCACGAGGTTGACACGGGGGTTGAGGCTGCTCATCCGGACCTGTTTCGCAATGGCCTGATGAGCATTATCGCGCCGCGGGAGACGCCCTCGGAGGCGATCAAGCTGGCCGCTGACCTGACCCGTTTGTTAGGGGCCACGCCACTCTTCGCCGACCCCCTCGAGATGGATGGCCTGATGGCTGCTACCCAAACCCTGCCGCAGCTGATGGCTGCTGCTTTGCTCACCGTGACTATCGATCAACCCGGCTGGCGAGAGGGGCGCAAAATCGCCGGCCGATCCTATGCCGAGACTACCATCTCGATCACCCACCCGACCGAGGCAGCCACCTTGCGGGCGGCTGCATTGTTCAACCGCGAGAATGTGTTGCGCGTGTTGGATGGACTGATCGCATCGCTGCAGTCGATCCGCAATGACATCCACACACAGGACGCTAAGGCGTTAGATGAACGCCTGGCGCGGGCGCAGCGTGGCCGTGAGGAATGGCTCAAGCAGCGGACGGCTGCTAACTGGCTCGAAGAAGAGCTGCCTCCCGCTAAGACGCCGACCTCTTCGGAGTGGTTTGGGAGGCTGCTGGGGATACGCAAGAAACGGGATACGTGAGACGTGAAGTTTGAAACGTGAGGCGTGAAACATGAGGGAGGAAGTGGTGAATTACGAGGAATGGGTACTGTCGGTGCCAGAGGAAATCAAGGGGGATTCGTTGTGGAAGATGGAAGCATACCGCCTTGCGTTGTTCACGGTAGATATCGGTTGGCAAGACGCCACAAAGCTTATCAGAGATAAACGAACAGTCGGACTATTCGATCAACTCTACCGCTCGCTGGGTTCAATCGCTGCGAATCTTGCTGAGGGGTATTCACGAAGTTCAGGCAAAGATCGCGCCCGTTTCTATGAATATGCCCTTGGTTCTGCCCGTGAAAGCAGAGGTTGGTACTATCAAGGGCGTCTTGTGCTGGGTGCCGATATTATGTTACATCGATTGCATCTATTAACCCAAATAATCCGCTTGTTGCTGACCATGGTGCCACAACAACGCGCCCACGTCCTCCATGAACCCAAATCGATATACCAATCTGACGCTGATGAAGAGGAATTAGATCGAAATAAGCTGGAGAATCTACTCCGAAATATTCCTAAACCTTAGTCGAATTTCACGTTTCACAATTCACGTATCACTTTTCACGCATCACGTATCACGAGGTCACCAATGAGCACAAATCTCCAATGGCTTCAAGACGAACTCCAAAACCTTAAAGATTCTGGGTTGTACAACCGCATCCGTACCTTGAGCTCACCCCAAGGAGCCTGGCTGGTAGTGGACGGCAGGCGTGCCCTCAATTTTTGCTCCAACAACTACCTGGGCTTGGCCAACCATCCCCGGCTGGCAGCGGCGGCTCACAAAGCGGTGGAAGCCTTCGGTGTCGGCCCGGCCGCAGTACGCTCCATCGCCGGGACAATGGACTTGCATGTCCAGTTGGAGCAGCGCCTGGCGGCCTTCAAAAGAGTGGAGGCCGCGATTACCTTTCAGTCTGGATTTAATGCCAACCTGGGCTGTATCCCGGCTCTGGTGGGTAAGGGAGACGCCGTCTTCTCCGATGAACTGAACCATGCCAGCATCATCGATGGCTGCCGCCTGTCTGGCGCCCAGATCATCCGTTATGCCCACTGCGACCCGCAAGACCTGGAACGCGTTCTGAAGGAAAACCGGGCGAACTTCAACCGGGCGATGGTCATCACAGACGGCGTGTTCAGCATGGATGGCGATATCGCCCCGTTAGACCAGGTGTATGTTGTCGCTCAAGGTTTCGACGCCATCCTGATGGTGGATGACGCCCACGGTGAGGGGGTGCTGGGCCAGGGTGGGCGCGGTATCGTGGACCATTACGGCCTGCATGGTAAGGTGGATATCGAGGTGGGCACGCTCTCGAAGGCCTTTGGCGTCGTGGGTGGGGTCGTCGCCGGCAACCCGCTGGTCGTTGAATGGCTCAGGCAGCGCGGCCGGCCGTTCCTTTTCTCTTCAGCGATGACCGTGCCGGACGTAGCGGCCTGCCTGGAGGCAGTGGACATCCTGGAGGAATCGACTGAGCTGGTGGACCGGCTGTGGGATAATACCCGCTACTTTAAAGGCGAGATGCAGCGCCTGGGTTTTGATACCGGGAAGAGTACGACCCCCATTACTCCAGTAATGTTGGGGGAAGCGCCCCTGGCCCAGCAGTTCAGCCGCGATCTGTTCGAGGCAGGCGTATTTGCCATGGCGATCGGAT
This sequence comes from Chloroflexi bacterium RBG_19FT_COMBO_55_16, assembly GCA_001795335.1. The sequence goes on along the minus strand of MGOK01000121.1, from coordinate 29,119 downwards.
TCCCCACAGTGCCGCGCGGCAAGGCGCGCCTCCGGGTGATGATCTCAGCTGCTCACCAGCAGCAAGACCTGGATCAAGGCCTGGAGGCCTTCTCGAAAGTAGGCCGCAGGTTGGGCGTCATCACCTGAAACCAGGACACCTGTCCTATTCATTTAGTATCTATCCGAAAAATAAAGGGGGTCGGGGTGTATGGCGGCGCAAAGCGCTGCCACACACCCCACTCTCCCGAA
>MGOK01000121.1:18788-28873 GCA_001795335.1 Chloroflexi bacterium RBG_19FT_COMBO_55_16 | reverse complement strand
CATGAGCTTGCTCACGGGGCCGGTTTTCGAGACTTTAGGGAAGAGAGGAGGATTGTCAGCGGATAATTATTCTATAACGGCAAAAGGATCGTAGGCCGGGTTCGTGCCTGCCCAGACACAGCTGGCGCGGCCGTCCAGGTTGCATGCCATCCCATGGGAGCAGCGGTGCGCCTGGATGCGTGGCGGTTGGTCTGGCAGCCATTCGGAGGGGTAAACCACCTCCGCCTCCAGGCCAACTTCCATGTCCACATGATGGCAATATTGGACTTTGATCGTTTGCCAGGTTTTGACAGTCATCGGAACATCTCCTTTAGCAGCCGGCTCCTGATTACCTGAACCTGTGTACCTGTTTACCTAATACCAGTATATCCTTCTTAACCGGACGAGCACAGTGTCAGGTGTCATGTTTGCGGTTGACAAATAGCGCGTTTTAATATGATATATTTCATCTGATTTTACTGGGTTTCCCCGGCTGAACTTTTAATGAACTTGGTTAGTATGAAAGGTAAGCCATTCAGTACAAACAACCCCCTTTTTCTCTCTACAGAAAATGATGTTCTTACGGTAAGATTGTGGTTTATAATTGGCGCAACCAAACTCCCAAGCGTTTTCTTGCACAACAAATAAGGAGGTGCCTGTCCAACAGATCATCACTCAAATCTTACTTTAAACCTTACGAACACAAATTCTAGCAACATTTGGAGGAGAGAAAGATGAAGCACAAAACGCTATATACTCTGCTGGCTCTAGTTCTTCTGGCCAGCATGATCCTGGCAGCCTGCGCTCCCACAGCGCCGGCTACCACTGAAGCCCCCCCTGCGCCGGTGGTGACCGAAGCGCCGACCGAAGTGCCGGTCGCCACCGAAGCACCCACAGAAGTACCTGTCGCTACTGAAGAGCCGACCGAAGCACCGCCGGCTTATGAAGGCATGATGTACGAAGCGCCGGACTGCAACTATGGCGGCATCATCAAGTCGATCGAGGCGGTGGACGAATTCACTGTCAAGTTCACCATGTGCGTTCCCGATCCGGCTATGCCCGCCAAAGCCGCCTTCTCCGCTTTTCAGATTCACCCGTCTGAGTACCTGGAAGCCACCGGCGGTGGTGGCGACCTAGTTGAGAAGCCGATCGGCACTGGCCCCTTTATGCTCGAGTCCTGGAATCGCGGCGAGAGCGTCGTGCTCACCCGCTTCGACGACTACTGGGGTGAGAAGGCGCTCGCCCCGACCGCCATCTTCCGCTGGACCGCAGAAGGCCCGCAGAAGCTAATCGAGCTGCAGGCTGGCACGGTAGATGGCATTGACAACGTCGCACCAGATGATATCCCTACAGTGGAGGGCGATCCCAACCTGCAGCTAACGCCGCGTGATCCCTTCAATATCTTCTATGTGGGGATGAACAACACCTACCCGCCTTTCGACAACGAGCAGGTGCGCCAGGCCGTCGCCATGGCTATCGACCGCCAACGCATTGTTGATACGTTCTACCCGCCTGGATCGAGCGTTGCTGACCAGTTCCTGCCCGAAGGCCTGCTTGCCCGCCCGACGGACTCGCAATGGTACGATTTCGATCCGGTGGCAGCCAAGGAGTTGTTGACCGCGGCTGGCTTCCCGAATGGTTTCCAGACCGTCCTCCAATACCGCAACGTGTTCCGTGGCTACTTGCCTGAACCACCGGTCATCGCCCAAGATATCGCCGCCCAGTTAAAGGAAAACCTCAATCTCGATGTCAAGTTGGTCGAGATAGAATCGGGTACCTTCATCGACATGTCCGACGCTGGCGAGCTGGAAGGCCTGCATTTGCTGGGTTGGACAGGCGACTACCCGGACCCGACCAACTTCTACGATTATCACTTTGGTACCGGCGCTACTGACCAGTTTGGTGCGAAGTGGGACGACATCACTTCCAAGTTGACCGAAGCGGCGCAGTTGGGTGACGAAGAAGCCCGCCGGGCGATATACACTGAGGTTAACGAGCTGCTCAAGCAGCACGCCCCGATGATCCCGATCGCGCACGGCGCTTCGGCTGCTGCCTATAAGGCCACCGTCGAAGGCGCCCACGCCAGCCCACTGGGCAACGAGAGCCTGGAAGTCATGGCTGTCCCAGGCCAAGACACCTTCACCTTCATGCAGAACGCTGAGCCCATTGGCCTGTACTGCGCCGACGAGAGTGATGGCGAATCGCTGCGTGTCTGTGAACAAACCAACGAGTCGTTGCTGGCCTATGAAGTCGCTGGAGCGACGGTGATCCCTTCCCTGGCCACGGATTATAGCTCCAATGCAGACGCCACGGAGTGGACCTTTACGTTGCGTCAGGGGGTATTGTTCCATGATGGCTCAACCCTGGACGCCAACGACGTCGTCCTGTCCTGGGTCGTCCAGTGGGACGCCGCCCACCCGTTGCACGTCGGCCGGGATGGCTCCTTCGCCTACTTCTCCGGCCTTTTCGGTAGTTTCCTGAACCCACCGGCACCGTAAACCGGATTATCTGTCAAGCTCTGGGGCATTGCTCCGTGCAATGCCCCAGCCTCTCTCGCACGATAAAGACGTGCCTTGATCCAATACATCCTCCGACGGGTATTATCTTCTCTGCCTGTCCTGCTTGGCATTTTGTTTTTCACCTTTGCCCTGGCGCGGCTGCTGCCCGGCGACCCCTGCCGGGCTGTATTGGGTGAGCGCGCCACCGACCAGGTGTGCGATGCTTTTATAAAGCGCTATGGCCTGGATCAGTCAATCCCAGTCCAATTTTCAATTTACCTGAAAGATGTCTTGAGCGGCGACCTGGGGAATTCTTTACGACAGGCTAGGCCGGCCACCGAGATCCTGATCGAGCGCCTGCCGGTGACTATCGAACTGGCCTTTTTAGCCATGCTATTTGCCACGCTCGTGGGGGTTCCCCTTGGGATTATCTCGGCATATTGGCACAACTCAGGGGTTGATGTTTCCACCATGATCGGCGCCAATATCGGCGTTTCGACTCCGGTCTTCGTGCTAGGATTGTTGTTGGAATATACCTTTGCAGTCCTGCTCAAAGATACCTTTTTATGGTTGCCACCTTCCGGCCGGTTATCATCAGGGGTGGAACTCCCATTCCTGGCGGAAACATGGCAACTTGAAAATCTGACCGGCTTTTCTGCCAGACTATTAGAATTCCTTTCGCGTCTTTATATTTTTAACTCATTGGTGACCGCCAACTGGAAAGCGCTGGGGGATGTCATCCGGCACATGCTCCTCCCAGCCATAGCGGTTGGGACAATCCCCCTGGCGATCGTCGCTCGCATGACTCGCTCCAGCTTGCTGGATGTGCTCGGCCTGGATTACATTCGCACGGCCCACGCCAAGGGCTTGGAGAAGCGCGCAGTGGTTTTGCGGCATGGGTTGCGCAACGCTCTGCTGCCGGTGATAACCATCATCGGCCTGTCCCTGGGAGGGCTCTTAAGTGGAGCCGTCCTGACTGAAACAGTGTTTAACCTCCCGGGGGTGGGAAGGACGCTTTTTGAAGCCATTACTGCCAGGGACTATACGGTGGTGCAGGCTTTTACCCTGGTCATTGCCGTAGTATTTTTGTCAGTAAACCTGATTGTGGATGTGATGTACGCTTTCCTCGATCCACGCATCCGGTTGAGTTAGCGGCTAAATTTGCTATGCAGAAAACCGAGAGCGTTTCACTTGAAGAAGCATTGGATCGGGAGCCGATTTATGTCGCCCCGACCAAGCTGCGGGAAACCATCCGCAGCCTGCGCCACCACCGCTCGGCGATGGTTGGGTTTACACTCTTGGTAATCCTGACTGCTGTTGCCATTCTGGCGCCGGTCCTGTCCAAATACGATCCGACCAAGCCGCTGATCGGCATTGAAGACGTAAAAAAGCGGGCTCCGCCGTGTATCCATGCCCTGGGTTGCCCAGCCGATCAACCGGAACATTATTTTGGTACGGATGGCAACGTGCGCGACGAGTTCACCCGGGTGCTTCATGGAGCCCGACTTTCTCTGATCATCGGTTTCACCACGGTGACTTTTGCTATTATCGTGGGCACATTGTTAGGCTTGATGGCTGGATTTTCCGGTGGGTGGGTGGATAACGGCATCATGCGTGTGATGGATGTGCTGTTAGCTTTCCCGAGCCTGCTATTGGCGATCGCCATCGTCACCGTTTTAGGGCCGGGGTTGATCAATGCTTTGCTGGCCATCGGTATTGTCTCAATCCCGGTTTATGCCCGGGTAGTACGCGCCAGCGTGCTGGTTGTGAAAGAGATGGACTTTGTCGCCGCCTCACGGGCGATGGGGGCCAGCAAGTTCCACTTAATGCTACGCCGGATCTTACCCAATTCGCTCACGCCAATCATCGTCGCTGGGACTTTAGGGGTTGCGACAGCTATCCTGGATGCGGCCGCCTTGTCTTTCCTGGGATTGGGAGCGCAGCCGCCGACACCCGAATGGGGGTTGATGGTTGGCCAGGAATACAAAAACATCTTCAATGCCCCCCATTTAACCTTTTTCCCTGGGCTGGCTTTGATGCTCACTGTTTTGGCGTTTAACTTGCTGGGCGATGGTTTGCGCGATGCACTCGATCCGCGCTTATCCCATATACGAACCTGATCGAAGCAGAAGACAATTTGAAAGGGGATGTTGCGGCAGAAAGCGCCGCAATATCCCCTCAATTTCCTCTTTCCTTTGACAATCTTCCCTGCCCCGGCTACAATTCAGGTGATGATTTCACAGCCCCTCGACCGGGAGAAATGATGAGCGCCTGGCCGGGTAAGTACGTCCTCGGTTTAACCGGGAACATTGCCACCGGAAAAAGCGTCGTACGCAAGATGTTAGAGCACCTTGGGGCGTATGGCATTGACGCCGATGCTTTAGCGCACCGAGCGATTGCTCAAGACGCACCAGGCTACCAGCCTGTGGTAGAGGCTTTTGGGCAGTGGATCGTTGCCACAGATGGGCAGATCGACCGCAACCGCTTGGGGCGGGTTGTCTTTTCCGATGCGGAGGCTCTCGCCCGGCTGGAAGCCATCGTCCACCCCCTGGTCAGGCAAGCGATCGACGTCTTGATCCGCCGCGCCAAACAGCAGGTGATCGTCGTGGAAGCCATCAAGTTGCTGGAAAGTCCTTTACGGGCGGCCTGCGACAGCATCTGGGTCACCACCGCGCCGGTAGGAGCCCAGGTATCGCGACTGATGGAAAAGCGGGGGCTGAGCCTGGAGGAAGCTCGCCAGCGCATCGCTGCCCAATCCTCGCAGGAGGCGAAGATCGCCACAGCGGATGTCGCCATCCAGAACGCCGGATCGTTTGAGGACATCTGGCGACAGGTCGTGGCAGCCTGGCAGAGAACTATCCCGGCAGCGGCGATCGCCCCGGCACCGGCCGCGCCAGCTGCCAGGGGAGTGCCGGTCGTCGAGCGGGCTGGGCCGCGCCAGGCGGAGGAGATCGCGGCCTTTATCTCCCATACCAGCAAGGGGCGGCGCAGCCTGGACCGCGAGGATGTCATGGCCGCTTTCGGCGAGAAAGCTTTCCTGCTGCTAAAATCAGACAGTAAATTGGTTGGCCTGGTTGGCTGGCAGGTAGAAAACCTGGTGGCGCGCGTCGCCGACATATACCTGGAACCGGGCTTCACGTTGGGCGAGGCCATGCGGATTCTGATGGCGGAAATCGAGCGAAAATCTAGGGAATTGCAGTGTGAGGCGCTGTTGTTGTTTTTACCTCCTCACATAGCCCGCCAGGCTGCTGTCTGGCATGCCCTGGGCTACGCGATGCGCACGCCCCCTAGCCTGGGGGTGCGTGCCTGGCAGGAAGCCGCCCAGGAGTCGATGCCTGCCGGCACAGTGCTTTTATTCAAGCAGCTGCGAAAAGACAGGGTCATGCGCCCGGTTTAAGGTCTGCGGCTGGCCTTGCTGGGTGTTGAGAGAGGGAGGCCTTTGGTTGCCTCTTAATAGGTGGAGTGGGTTCGCTTGTGTCGGAGATAATTTCTGATCTAATCAATAACCTGATCTTCATCCTCGAGCGCCTGGATTGGTTGGGCGTGATCGATTTGTTTTTGGTCACTGCCATCTTCTTTTTAATCCTGCGCTGGTTGCGCGACACCCAGGCCTTGGTATTGTTGCGCGGCGTGTTTTTGCTGATTGCGTTGATTAGCTTGTTGAACAGCCTGGAAGTGCTGCCGGCTTTCTCCTGGTTGGTGCGCACCACGCTCCCGGCGCTCTTGCTGGCCATTCCTGTGATTTTTGCTCCGGAGATACGCCGCGCCCTGGAACGATTGGGCAGGGCGGGCGCCATCCTGGAAAGCCGGACGACCCCTACGGCCTCAGGCAGCATCCAAGATTCGATCGGTGCCGTGGTCAACGCCACGACTCGCCTTGCTGACCGGCGCCATGGAGCCTTAATCGTTCTGGGACGTTTCGACGATTTGCAGGAATATATCCAGACCGGCGTGCGCATGGAGGCGCGCATCACTGCCGAGCTTCTGTTGCAGGTGTTTTACCCAAATACCCCCCTTCACGATGGCGCTGCGATCATCCTTGGCTCACGACTGGCCGCCGCGGCGTGCGTCCTACCACTCTCGTCCAGCGGCGTCTTGTCGCGGTCGCCGGAGAGGCAGATGGGCCTGCGCCATCGCGCCGCCCTGGGCATCTCTGAGGTGAGCGATGCCGTGGCGGTGGTCGTCGCGGAGGAGACGGGCTCCATTTCGGTGGTGCATGCCGGTCGTATGATTCGCAGGTTGGATGCAGAACGCTTGGATAACATCCTCCGGGCGCTCTACAAACCCGAGCGTGCCGAAAAAGGTTTGAGGGGTTTCATGGCGCGTATTTTCCCCGGCTTATCACCTGGCCGGCGAAAGGAGGAGTGACCTTGTTGGCGCCACTGCGCTGGTTCTTTAGCAATCTCAGCACACTGTTCCTATCCTTCGCCCTGGCCGTAGTAGTATGGCTCTCGGCCGTAACCGCGGCGAACCCCAATGTCGAGCGCACTCGTTCTGTGACGCTTGAGATTTTTGGACTGGATGCAAATATGCTGGTGGTGAGTGATGTGCCCACTCAGGTGCGCATCACGCTGCGCGCGCCCAGGAGTGTTGCCGATAGCTTGGTTGGCACAGAGAACGCCATCAATGCCTGGATCGATGTCGCTGGCCTGGAGGCTGGGACATACGACCTGGAAGTGAAAACCCAGGTAAACGAGACGTACCAGCCGGTGCGCTTGATCCAGGTCAATCCGGAAATCGTCACCCTCACCCTGGAATCGCTGGTTTCCCTCACCCTCCCAGTTAATCTGGAAGTGAGTGGCGACCCGGCGATAGGTTACCAGAAAGGTGCTGCTGAGCGTGATCCTTCTTTCGTGACGATCTCCGGCGCGGCCTCTCTGGTGGCGCAAGTCGATGAAGTGCAGGCTTCGCTAGATATTTCAGACTCACGCGAGACGCTGGAAACCGACGTGCCAGCCCTGGCACTGGATGCGGCCGGAGAACCGGTTCCCGGTGTGGTTGTCACTCCAGACGAGATTCGGGTGACCCAACCGGTCTTCTTGCAGGGGGGATATCGAAATGTGATCGTGAAGGTGGTGACCAGCGGACAGCTGGCCAACGGTTATAAATTGACCAATATCACCGTTTCGCCGCTTAATGTAGTCGTTTTTTCGACGGATCCGCAGTTGGTCAACGACCTGCCGGGTTATGTTGAGACAAAGCCGGTAGACCTGGACGGTGCTGAAGACGATGTCGATAGTTTTGTAGCGCTCAATCTCGCGGATGGCGTTTCAGTCGTTGGCGATCAATCCGTGCTTGTGCAGGTAAGCATCGCCGCCATCGAAGGCAGCCTGACCGTTTCCCTGCCGGTAACCCCGATCGGCCTCCTGCCGACTCATGCCGCCCTGATCTCTCCTGGAACCGTGGATGTGATCCTCTCTGGACCGGTTCCGATATTAAATTCGCTGGATCCATCCGAAATCCGCGTCGTGGTAGCCCTGGCTGATTTAGACCTGGGTATCTACCAACTTGAACTCGAGGTGGATATCATACCGGAGCGAGTGCGCGTGGAAACCATCTTGCCTTCCACGGTTGAGGTAACGATCATCATCGCCCCGACACCTACACCTACCGGCATCCCCTTGCCGACCCCCCTGGCGACCACCCAGCCCTGAGGATGTAGAAATGCCCAAACCCATCGTAGCCCTGGTTGGGCGGCCGAATGTTGGGAAAAGTACCCTGTTCAACCGCCTGGCCGAGGAGCGCCTGGCGGTTGTGGATGCTGTCCCGGGCACCACGCGCGATCGGCTGATGGCTGAGGCAGAATGGGTCGGTGTGGTTTTCACCATCGTCGATACTGGCGGGATCGACCCTACCCAGGCCTCCCTGGGCGGTTCCCAGCAGCCCCTTTCGGTTGGTTCAGCGCAGTATATTGAGCAAATCCGGGCACAGGCGGAGATCGCCATTCAAGAGGCCGATGCAGTGCTGTTCATCACCGATGCCGAAAGCGGCGTCACCCCGGCTGATCAGGAGGTGGCACAGATCTTGCGGCGCAGCCAGCGGGAAAAGGAAGACAAACCCTGGCCGCCAGTGATCCTGCTGGTGAACAAGGCTGATAACGAGGCTCGCCGCGACCAGGTTTTCCAGTTCTACGAGCTGGGCATGGGAGAGCCATATCCGATCTCCGCCTTGCACGGCACCGGGACCGGCGATATGCTGGATGCCCTGGTAGAAACCTTTCAGGAGCAGGGTGAGGAAGAAGAGGACGACTCTGTCCGCATTGCCATTGCCGGCAAGCCCAATGTGGGTAAGTCTAGCCTGCTCAACCGCCTATTGGGTGAGGAACGAGCCATCGTTAGTTCGATCCCTGGGACGACCCGCGACGCGATCGATACTCGCCTGGAATATGAAGGCTTCCCCCTCACCCTGATCGACACAGCCGGGATTCGCCGCCGCGGGCGGATCGACCCTGGCGTGGAGAAATACAGCGTATTGCGCACCATGCGGGCGATTGAACGTGCCAGCGTAGTGCTTTTGTTGGTGGACGCCACCACTGGCCTGACCGCCCAAGATGCCCATATTGCCGGGTTCATCCTGGATGCCTGGAAGAGCGTCGTGGTGGTAGTGAACAAGTGGGACGCCATTCCCAAAGACAACACGACCATGAACACCTTTACCCAAAAAGTGCGCCAGGAATTAAATTTTTTACCTTACGTGCCAGTATTATTTATCTCGGCCAAGACTGGCCAGCGGGTTGATCGGGTGCTGCCTATGGCACTGAGAGTCCACGAAGAACGCCTGGTGCGCCTGTCCACCTCGCAACTGAACCAGATCCTCCACAAGGCGCAAGATCAACATCCTTCCCCGACGCACGCTGGTCGCCAGCTCAAGATTTATTACGCTACCCAGGTGCGCAGTGACCCGCCCACTTTCTTGATCTATGTCAACGATCCGCGGCTGGCTCATTTCAGCTACCTGCGGTATTTAGAGAATCGCATTCGGGAGACGTATGGCTTTCTGGGCACGCCGATCCGCCTCATCCTGCGCGCCCGCCCTAGACGGGAAAAGTAAGAGATTCCTAAGAAAATCATTAGGTTAACCCCTCTTTCCTTGACCTGGCTATTTGCTGAACGTATAATCTTTTTGATGACTCTAAGGGTATGGATGCCTTATCCTGGTAGGAATAAATACCCTTGCCCTCACCTGTAACCGGTTTTATAATCCTCCCCGAGAAGTGGGTGTCCACAAGTAGTGGACGGAGGGATTTTGGAACAGTATCATACTGAAACGATTGTCGAATCTCAAGAATTCGTGGATAAGCGCTCCGGATTCTTGCGATTCGGGTTAGATGTCCTCGAAACCCTGGTTTTATCGGTGATTTTGTTTGCGGCGATCAACGCGGTTTCAGCGCGCATTCGCGTCGATGGAGCCAGCATGGAACCCACGTTGCAGAGCGGAGAATTCGTGATTGTCAACAAACTGACCTATACCCTGGGCAAGCCGAAAACCGGGGACGTGATCGTTTTTCACTTCCCGCGCGATCCAGATCAGGAATATATCAAGCGCGTGATTGGGTTGCCAGGAGACAGGGTGACGGTCAAGAGCGGGCGGGTGTACGTCAATGACCGG
>MGOK01000121.1:8526-18769 GCA_001795335.1 Chloroflexi bacterium RBG_19FT_COMBO_55_16 | reverse complement strand
TCGCTTCCCCGCCGGTCTACGAGTCGACTTGGGATGTACCAGCCGATTCGCTCTTCGTACTTGGTGACAACCGTAACAATTCTTCCGATTCGCACAACTGGGGGTCGGTGCCCATGGGTTACGTGGTAGGCAAAGCGATCTTCGTCTACTGGCCGCCAACTGAGTGGGGCGTGGTCGAGTATCCTCCGGCTGCCAGCGCCGCTCCTTAATCATATTCAGCGCTAGCATTGTTAATGGACAACCAGCATGGATAAAAACACCAAGGCGAATGAACCAGGGAACGAACCAAATGAGTCACTACTGCAGTGCCCTGAATGTGCCGCGGGCGTCATGCGTCTGAGGCATATTACTTACTTCACCTGGTTGAACGAAGAGCTGGTCACAGTGCCCAATTTTCCAGCCTGGGTGTGTGACCTGTGCGGGCGGCGGGATTTTGATCCGCGGGCGGTGACCTGGTTAAACACTTTGCTCAACCCGGCTGCCGGGCGTTCCCCGGCTGGTAAGATCCGCCGAAAGAGCGGGCCGGCGCGAGGGAACCAGCCTCAGCCTTGAAGAACCCCCATCTTTACCAAACGAGGCCGCGCCAGGTAGAGCGCGGCCAACGTTTTGCCATCCTGGATCTGACCGGATTCAGCCATTTTATATGCCTGATCGGCGGGGACTGATTCGACGGTTAAAAACTCGTCGGCATCTGCTTCCAGGGGATCTGGCCGCAGGTTTGTCGCCAGGTAAACGTACATGTACTCCGTGGAATACCCAGGAGCCAGGAAGAATTCCCCCACTTTTTGAAGCTGACCGGCTGCCATGCCGATCTCTTCGCGCACTTCGCGCAGGGCGCAGGCCTGCGGGGATTCCCCTTTGTCCAGAGAGCCAGCTGGCAGTTCCAGTAACTCTACCTGGGCTGCATAGCGATATTGGCGCACGAACCACACCTGGCCTTGTTCGTCGATGGGTACCAGGGTGACCGCGCCTGGATGTTCGACGATATCGAGGGAGACCGACTTGCCGTTTGGCAGGCGGATCTGGTCGCGGCGCACGTCGAATACCTTGCCCTGGTAGCTTGTCTCAGAACTTATTGTCTCAAATGCCATAGTAACTCGTTGGTTAAGAGAAGGATGATATTGGGGGCAGGGAGTGACGACTGCATCGCCACTCCCTGCCCCCATGGATTGTCTCCAGCCCTTTTTAACCGAGGGAGCGAGAGCTGGGTGAGCAACAAATCGATAGGATTAGGGGATGTCTAGTTTTCTCCCGGCTTTCAGTGTGTAGGGCGCCCCCAAATCATTGATCTTGGCGATCAGATAGGGGTCGACATCACCATACTTGCAGGCGATGCTGAAGATCGTATCGCCTGACAGGACTTCATAGGTAGTGGGATGCTTCTTAAGTGAACGATCTCCGTCGAAATCATGTCCGGTCTGCGGGATCTTGAGGGTATATCCTACTGACACGACGGAGTTCAAGTTCAAACCGTTCAGGCTGAGCAATTCTCCCACGTCCACATCAAAACGCCTGGCGATGCAGAAGGGGAATTCTCCCTTCTCAAGCTTGTATGTTTTTGGGATGCCAGGTGTGGCCTCGGGGATGGCAGTTTTCTCGGGTGGTGGAGGCGGAGGGGGAGGCTCAGTGGTTGCGGGAGCACCACCTGTGTCGACAGACCCTGCCGTTGCAGTGGCGGTTGGGATGGCCTCACCACCCCCACCCGCTGCAGCCGTTTGGGTAGCGATATTGCTCAGATTCGCGTCCAAGGTCTGCATGGCGCTATCGGCTGTGGAAGAGGCTGGTGGGGGGGTTGAAGCAGATAATGTGCACGCCGCCAGGCCGATTGCCAGGAACGCCAGTGCAAGTAGAACTAGATAGCGCTTGGTGGACATTTTTTCTCCTCCATATGGAATATCACCTGCCTGCGCTGCTTGTTTAGCAAACGATATTTCATTTTTTTCTACTTTGACCATGATACTAGCACAATCCTGTTAATGCGTCAAGCCAATTTTTTTTGCATTGCTTGCTTTAATGCAAGAGATGTGCCAATTTTCGCTCGAATCTTAGCGCCGGTCGCGAACATGGTCTCCGGTAGCGCTCGCTTAACTGAATGGATAGCGTAATATATATTATACTTTCTTCTACATAGATGCTTTTACAGTTATAACCACATTAGAATTGGATAACGTCATTATCACAGGTGATCCCGATTTCCAAGTCGTCGATGAAAATGTTGACCTAAAATGGTTGCCAGAAAAAGGGCGAGCGTGCCGGTGAAAAGGGTCTTGATAGTCGTCTTAGCCTGCCTGTTGCCGGTTTTCGCCTGTAATTTCCCCAGGCGACCACAGAATCCTCCGAGCCTCTTGGAGGAAGAGTTGCGCCTCACGCTGACCGCCCTGGCGGTCTCTACCTACTCGATCGCAACCCCACCCCCGAGTTCCCCGGATGTTTCTGCTCCTTCCCCTTTTCAGGGGTTGCAAACCGCTACGCCAGACGAGCCACCCCTGGGTACGCCTCCTGCACCTGGGCAGAGCGAGGTCCCCTCACTATTTGAGTATATTGCTCAATCTGGCGATACGCTTTCCGCAATTGCCAAGCGGTTTGGGGTGGAGCCCGAGCACATCACCTCTCCGCAACCAATCCCCATCGAAGCCTTGATACCCCCTGGTCAATTATTGAGCATTCCGAGCACACTGGGTGAGACACCCTATCCCAGCGCCTTGTTGCCAGATAGTGAAGTGGTTTATTCCCCCGCGGCGATTGATTTCCAGGTCCAGGATTTCGTTCAAAAAGCCAGCGGTTATCTCAGTTCGTACGGCGAATCCCTGGAGGGGGAATGGCTCACCGGCGCACAGATCGTCCAGAAGGTGGCTATCGAGAACTCGATCAATCCACGGGTGTTGCTGGCCTTCCTGGAGTACCGCTCCAATTGGGTGCTGGGGCAGCCAAAAGACCCAAATCAGGTGGATTACCCGATCGGCTTCTATGTTCCCGATTATCGTGGGCTTTATAAGGAATTGTTGCTGACTGCGACGCAGCTGGGCATGGGTTACTATGGTTGGCGGTCTGGGATGCTCACCATGCTCACCTTCCCCGATGGGAGCGCCGCCCGCTTGAGCCCTGGTTTGAACGCCGGTTCGGTCGCTTTGCAGGTCTTGTTCTCCAAATTCTATCGGCAGGAAGAGTGGCGGGAGACCCTTTACGGTCCAGAAAGCTTCACCCGGATGTACCAGCAGACGTTCAACGACCCGTGGGCGCGAGCCACCCGCAGCGAGCCCTTGTTCCCTATGGACTTGGCGCAGCCGCCACTGGAGCTGCCCTTTGCACCGGGGGAGCGTTGGAGCTTTACTGGCGGCCCGCACCTCTCCTGGAATTCGGGCAGCGCGCGCGGGGCGCTGGATTTTTCGCCAGTCACCGGGGAAGCGATCTGCCTCCCTTCCAGCGCCTGGGTGACTGCCTCTGCGCCGGGAATTGTGGCGCGCTCCAGCCACGAGGTGGTGGCGATCGACCTTGACGGCGATGGCTATGAGGGCACCGGTTGGGTTTTGCTATACCTGCACCTGCCCGAGCCGGATCGCGTACCCCTAGGGACGCGCGTTGAAGTCGATGATCGCTTGGGCCATCCGTCCTGCGAGAGAGGCAAATCGACCGGCACGCACGTCCACCTCGCCCGCAAATACAACGGTGAATGGATCCCCGCTGATGGTCCACTGCCATTCGTCTTGAGCGGGTGGGAGGTTGAAGCGGGGAATAAATCTTATGCAGGCTCTCTAATTAGGGGGGATCAGATCGTCACCGCCAATCCAGGCGGCTCGCAGAGCTCAGTCATCGTCCGTTAAGATAGTTGCTTTGAAAGAACGACTGCCTCTCTCCCGTCAGGCAGAGTAAATTGGGAGCTTTCTTCAAAGCCATGATCCTTTAGGAAATCTACGACTGGATCGCCAATTTCTTCCCGGGCCCAGGCCAGCTTTGCGCCGAGTTCTCTTAAACCGCGGATGAGCTGCAGGTACATCCGTTCTCCAAGCCTCTGAAATATATCAGGTACCACCACAAGGAAAACCCGGTAGTCCCCTTTGTCTGGACCCTCTTCGATTGCACAATAGGCAACCAATTCCCGGGTCGTTCTATCTTCGGCGACATAATGACGGCGGATAAATCGCATCCGGTCAAAACCCTGGCGGTTTTGCAACCATTCCTCGTTTTCCTTTTCTGCCAGGGGTAGCATTTTGTTGGCTAAAGACAGGATTTTCGCCCAATCTGTGTCCCTTGCTGTACGGATGATTTCACTCATGAAGGTTTACTTTATTTAGCTTGCTGATAATTTTGTTCGACGTTGTGTCTTAGCACCGATCCGACTTTGCGTTAATTTTAAACCGCAATCTCAAACTTTACCGAAAAGTAATGCTCAATATTCCCCCTGTTATGATATTCTATCTCATCGTTCGAAACCATCCTGCAATATCATCCCACAACTCTGGCATTTCTAGTGCCTGTGCGAACTGGTCCACCCAATCCTTAATCCGTTCTCGATCCAGCTCGGGGTGGCTCTCGATGATCGCCTGGATGTCCATCATATCCACGGGGCGGTGAGCAACCGCTTTCAGGATGACCAGGTCTTCTGGGGTGGGTAAGCGGATCGAAAGCGACGCCACGCGGAAGACTATGCTACGCACAACTATTTCTTCTTCGAAGGGTAATATTCCGAGCGAGATATCGATATTCGTACCGCTTTCTGTATGGCGTAACAACACTACCCGATGTTTTCGGGCAAAATCTTCAGCATCTTCTATTCGTGGCGCTAGCCCTTCTGCCTGTGCAGCCTCGATCAAGAGTGGAACTTCGTCCACAGAAATCAGCAACATTGCATCCAGGTCAGCGGTTAAGCGTGGTCTTCCTAAAAGGCTGGCTGCCACGCCCCCGATAATGACCCCCCGGTCTTCAAAATGAGACAACAATCGCTGTAAAGCAGCCAAAGGAGCGAGCAAAGGTGTAACGCTCTCGGGAGGTTCTTTCACCAAGATCCTTTCAGTTTCGCCCAGCGCAGGCGGACAAGGTCTTCCTGGTAGTCTGACCTTTCCAATGGTAATCCCAGCCCGATCGCCAGACCTAAGATCGCGTTGGTTTGCTGCCAGCGCAGAGCGATCGAGGCCGCTCGTCGCTCGATTTTCTCCACCTCGTTAATCTCCAGCCACCGGTCCCGGTAGGCCTTAACCAATGATTTATCCATAATGTGATTATAGCATGCTCGGAAGGCCCAGGTGAATCAGGGCTTGATGATAGTAAGATTTCCGTCGAACTGTAGTTGCAGCCAGCGCGGCTTGTGGCCCAGAAGCGGCCCCCCATAAATTACATTCTTGTGGATTACAAATGGTGCTTGTTGAGGTCAGCCTTATATTAAACCACAAAAACAACAAAAAAAACCGACGTCGCGCCGATTGAATATATCTCCAATCCAGAACGCCTCACTCGCTCTCGTAGGCGTGGCGCAAGCCCTGGTCTTTTCTAGCCCCCATCTCCTTGGACAATTCATCGCCCATCGCGATACCGAACCGGTATTGAAAAGGCCACATCGCCTGCAGGTGAAAGAAAGCCACTCGGTCGCCATCTTGGAGGGGGTGGGCAAGGTCAGGCTGCAAGCCGGGCATTGCGCTCAACTCCCCGTTAATAAAGGTGATACGGCGCGCTTCGCTGGGCATTTGTAAGCAGGTTAGCAGGTCATCGATCATATAGTCCGCTTCCTCATTGAAAAGTAGTTTGAGCGTTGCTTGCGGATCTTGTTCAGAGAGAAATCCTTGACTTATAGAAGATGATTGTTGTAAGATAGGATTGTTGGCATGCTAAGCGGAAATTTCCATTCAAGAAGGATTTAGTTTGCTGTTAAAGTGGGAGGATTAGGAAGATGGTCGTGAATTTTTATGCAACTCTGCGGGAGATAGTCGGCAGCCGACAGGTAGAATTTCCACTGCTGCCAGGTAGCACAGTACGCCAGCTCATTGCTGAAATTGTCAGACAAATTCCCGCTTTGCGCGCCGAGATGCTCGATTCTCAGGGATATCTTCACGGACACATTCACATTTTTGTGAATGGACGTGACAGCTCCATCCTGGATGGGGGATTAGATACCATCCTGGAGCCAAACGATACAATCTCGATTTTTCCACCTGTAGGCGGTGGTTAGCTAAAAAGGTCGGGTAGGCGATCAAGCTTACCCGACCTTTTTTCTAAACAATCTCTAATTCTACCAGCTTCTTCTCCGTGACAACTCCATTGACCCAACCCCGCTCCTGATAGTATTCTTCCAGCATTAAGTCAAGCTCGCACACCTGACCAGTAGATCCTGGTCCTGTGGCTGGTTCACTCAGGAAGCGCTCAGGAAGATAATCACTCCCTTCCCGAAAACCGTTCAAGTTATTGTAATATCGCTCCAGGTTCCAGACGCGTTCGCCAACTTTAAGCAAATAAGCCGCGTCGGCTTCCATGCCAGTGACAGCTGCAAACTGGGCCGCGAATGTATCCAGTGATTCGGCAAAAGTAGCAAATTTGCACACATCCAGACAGTCTGTGACGGTATGAACATGCTGGAAAATAACGACTAATTTGCCTTTGCCTTTCCATTCTATTGGATCGGTGATGGTTGATGGACCAAGCACATTTCCGATCACTTCAGCAGCTGGAGTATAAGCTCTTAAGTGACAGGCGCCACGGTTACTGGTTGCATAACCGAGGCCCATCCCTTTGATTCCACGCGGGTCATACGCCGGGATTGCCATACCCTTCACCGTCATGGCAATCTCAGGATGACCGAAATGCTTGGCAGCTCTCTCTGTACCCTGAGCCAGGAGGTCTCCAATCCCCTGACGCATACCGATCTTATCGACCAGTGCCACCATGCCCATATAGTCCCCCCATGCCAGCCCATCATCACCATCGAGATAACCCTTCTCAGTAGCTTCCATGTACATTGAGAGTACATTGCCAGTTTCGATCGCGTCCATGCCGTAATCGTTGCATTGATCAATGACCTTGGCCACTCCGGGAGCATAATCATTGCCGCAATTGGCGCCCACCGCCCAGGCCGGCTCATACTCGAAGCTCTCCATGCGCAGGCCAGCAAATGGGCCGTCCTTTACCTCCACTTCCTTCTTGCAAGCAACCGGACAGGCATGACAGGTGGGATCATCCACCAGGATCGTTTCTTTCACCCGCTCGCCACTAATCGCTTCATGGTCTGGGAAAAAGGTGGTTTGTGAGTTGTTCGTAGGCATCCCGCCAATTACGTTAACCATGTTCATCAAGACATTCGTGCCAAATACCGACAATCCACCTTTACGCGGCGAGGTTACGACACGCGGGTCACTCAACTCTTCCAGAGCCTTGGCATGCGCGTCTTTCCAAAGCTCTTTGTTGACTGCCTTGGGCATCTTCTTTTCAGCTTTGATCACAATTGCTTTAAGCTGTTTGCTTCCGCCCACGCATCCCGTGCCTCCGCGCCCACTGGAGCGGTCATGCTCATTCATCCAATTGGCAAAGAGATTTAGTTTCTCACCCGCCTGTCCAATAGCAATCACACTCAGGTCTTTCTCACCATATTTCGCCTGGAAGAACTTGATCGTCTCATGCACGCCTTTGCCCCACAGTTCCGATGCATCCAGGATCTCGACCTTCCCTTCTGTTACGAAAGCATAGACAGCTTTTGGCGCCTTGCCTTTGAAGATCAGGCCATCAAAGCCTGCCCAGCGCAGACGCGCTGCCGACCACCCTCCATGGTGGCTGTCAGTGATCGTATTGGTTTGTGGACTCTTCGTTACAATAGCCATTCGGCCACTAAGGTTCACCTCCGTGCCGGTTAGCGGTCCATTCATGAAACATAGAATATTATCTGGAGAGAGTGGATCGACCAGCGGTCCGTTCTCAAAGGCATACTTTACACCTAGCCCACGGCCACCGATGTACTTCCGCTTCCAATCTTCTGGTATGGCTTCGTAAGTCACCTTACCATCTGTCAGGTTAATCCTGGCAATATTATCGGCATATCCTCCGAGTGTCATCTTTGCCTCCTTTTCTCTAGGTTGGCCAGAATATTGCTGATCGAGTCAACCGTTTATATCAATTCTGCCGGGAATATCCTCCTTTCCTTGAGACTGAATCAGTCATATAGACGATCGAATAATTGTCAATGAGAGCGACGGTGGATTGCTTTAACTTTGTATATCAAATACTTCTGAATTACAAGTGACTTAAGTAATATATTTCGTTGCGCTCTAACATAACTTGGATTCGATTTATTTTCCCAAATAATCGCTGACTCGCTCCAGTACGACTGGAAGGTTCTTGCGTCCCAGGCCTACTCGGAAGTGGTTGCCTGGAAAGTCGAAGATGCTGCCTGGCACAACCATCACCCCTGCCTGATCCAGCACGCTCTGGCAAAATGATTCCACCGGAGTGCTGCCTGCCCATTGTGGGAAGGCAACCGAGCCAGCGGTTGGCCTGATCCAGGTGAACAGATCCTGGTGTTCAGCGAAGAACCGCTCGGCAGCCTTCAAGTTTTCCTGGACGATCCCCAGGTTACGGTGAATGATCGCCTCTTTTGCCCGCAAGGCCATGAGGCCCAAGACCTCGCTCGGCGCGCTGTGGCAGATGGTGGTGTAGTCTTTGAAGGCCAGCCAACGATCTAGCAAAGCCTGGTCTTGCGTGGCTAACCAACCAAGGCGCAGCCCGGGCAGGGCAAATGTCTTGGAAAGTCCCGAAAGCGAAATTCCCCGCTCGTAGATTGAGCAGACTGGCGACAGTCGCCTGTCTGGCTCATATTCCAACAGCCGGTACATCTCATCAGAGAAGATGTAAATACCTCGCTTGCGAGCAAGCTCGATGATCCGCTCCAGCTCAGAATGAGTAGGCAAATAACCGGTTGGATTGTGAGGGAAGTTCAAGACGATCAGCCGGGTGCGGTCAGTAATATTGCTTGTCAAATAGTCGAAGTCAAGCCACCACCCGTGCGCGCCTAATTCGAACCTCCAGGGAGTTACCTCGCAGCCGATGGCGCGGGCGATTTCGTACAGTGATTGGTAGGCTGGAAAGACGGCGATGACTTGATCGCCTGGATTGAGCAGCGTGTACATGGCGATGAAGATCGCTTCTTCCGGGACGGCAATCATAACCCCGTCCGGCGAGAGGCGTGGATACAGACGAGCGACCTGGGCGCGTAAATCTGGATGGCCCTGTGACTCGGTGTACCCCAGCCTCAACTCCTCCCAGAGCTTTAAGCTATCTGCATCAGCCATCTGCAATAATTCGCTCAGCGAGAGGCTTTCGCAGTCCGAGGGGCTTAGCAGATACTTCACCTTGAACTCGTATTCAGCGAAGTACCTTTCTAGTTTAAATTGGTTGAGTAGCATATCTGGATTCTTTTTTCATGTAAGGATTGATGGATCTCTTAAAACAGGGACGGTTTAGGCTTCGGTTAAGATCACGTTCCCGCAATAGCTGCACACGGCGCTACGCTCATCGATCCATTCGATCTCGGTGCTGATGATCGGAGCACCGCAATGAGGACACATCTCGGGTAGGTGTCTACTTTGCGCAAGCGTCGATACCGCTTGGGGAATGAGCGGTCCTACTTTTCCTTCGAACTCACCTTTCAGGTTATCCGCGGCAGCTTTCATCCCCCTGGTATTTAATTTACGCATGATATTCGTATAAAAGATCGGTGTCCGGTCGCGCAGGTCTAACTGGATGAATTGAGTTAATGCGCGGCGAGATTCGCTCAATGCTGAAGACGGATCGCGGCTGTCGGCATAAGCGTGCGCAGCACGGGCGTGCAGGTTGGCTGCGCGGATCGCATTGCCTCTTTCTTCCATCATTTGCGCAAGCTGGGCGAAGAGCGGCGCGGCCTCTTGTGGCTGTCCAGCGGCGAGGAGATTATTCGCTCTCGACAACAATTCTTGGACGGGACGCATTGGATTGCGATTGGGGTTCTGGGGACGAAAAACCATGGCCTCATCTCCGCGGGGGTTCAAGCTAAACCAATACTTCTCTGAGGAATGCCGAAGGGGACATAATTCTACCCCAAACTTGTTGATAGATGAAAGGTTTCACCAATGAGCTGAAAGCGGCCATCAACCAGGAATGCGCAGGCGGGCAAACTGTCCGGTCTCTACTCTTCCTTGATGGAGGGAGACCTTTCTACGCTCGAGGAGGATCTCTTCGGCGGTAAACCCGTGCAGGTGCAAGGTAACACCCGCATACGGCCAAGCCAACTCGC
>MGOK01000121.1:7832-8512 GCA_001795335.1 Chloroflexi bacterium RBG_19FT_COMBO_55_16 | reverse complement strand
GTTAATTCAAAGCCTCCAGCGCTGATCGGAGACAACTTGAAATTGTCAAGGCGGTGTGGGCCGTAGCCGTCTCCCTGGTCGCTGAAGAGCAGGCCATCTCCGCCGCCGCTCTTGCTCGGGTGGTAAACATGCAGGACGAGGTGTTCGTTTTCAACGGTTGGTAGAATGCTCCCGGCGCGCACCAGGATCGGGATGCGGTTGAGCGGGGCGTCGAGCTCGATCTGCGTGCCTCCCTCAATAAATTTATCGCTCCAGAAATCGTACCAGTCACCTTTTGGGGGGTAGATGGAACGCCGGCGGGCACCTTCCTCCACCACCGGCGCGATCAGCAATACCTCCCCCAGCAGGAACGCGTCCTCCACTTCCCAAAAGGCCTGGTCCTCTGGTTCCACCCAAAAAAGAGGCCGGGCCAGCGGGTGGCCGTTTCGGCTGGCCATCCAGGCCAGGGTGTACCAGTAGGGAAGCAGGCGGTAACGCAATTGGAGCTGCTCGCGGAGCATCTCCAACACCTGCTCGCCAAACTCCCAGGGTTCGCGGCGTGGTAAATAAAGGGCGCAGTGGGTGCGGAAGAAGGGCAGGAATGAACCCAGCTGGAACCAGCGCACGAACAGTTCTGGCGAAGGTTGGCCGGAAAACCCGCCTATGTCTGGTCCTGCATAGGGCTGCCCAGAAAGGCTTAA
>MGOK01000121.1:6814-7670 GCA_001795335.1 Chloroflexi bacterium RBG_19FT_COMBO_55_16 | reverse complement strand
CCGTAAAGGTTGTGCGCCGCGCGGTGGTCGCCGCCAGCCCCCTCCATCTCATGCTGTGTGGAGAGCGGTAGCGTCGCCTCCCCCCAGCCAGCGAAGGAGGCAGGCTCGTTCATGTCGTGCCAGAACCCTGCCATGCCATACTTCAAATGGCGGCTGTACTGCGCTCCCCACCAGTTGCGCACGCGTGGGTCTGTGAAGTCGGGAAAAGCAGCCCAGCCGGGCCATACCACCCCAGCCACCGGACGCCCCTGTGGGTCTTTGCAAAAAGCATCTTGCGTGTACCCGTCCTGGTAGAGGTCGAAATTCACCTCGCGCTTGACGCCCGGATTCGTACTGGCGACCAGGTGAACGCCCGCCTCTTCCAATTCCTGGGCAAATCCGGGGAGGTTTGGGTAACGCTGCTGGTTAACCGTGAGCGTGCGGTAACCGTCGAGGTGATCGATGTCAAGGTAGAGCACGCTCAAAGGGAGATTGTAGTGCTGAAAGCCAGCGAAGATCCGGCGCATCTCGGCTTCTGTCCGGTAGCCCCATTGCGACTGCTGGTAGCCGAGCGCCCAGCGGGGCGGCAGCGGCGCCCGCCCGGTTAACAGCGTGAATCGCTCGACCAAGACGGGCGGCGGCGCCACGACGAGATAATAGCGCAGGGGACCGCCTTCGAAGCGCAGCTCGGCATTCGCACCCAGTGTAATCTTGCCGTCGTGACTGTTATCATAAAAGATGAGATAGCTACCTCCTTCTTGGAGGCATAGATATACGGGCATGCAGACGTAGAGCGGGTCGGCGCCCGGCGCGTAGGTCCCCCCAACGTCCACGTTCCAGAAGCGATAGCTGCCAGGTCGCAGGTTCAGGTTGGCGG
>MGOK01000121.1:1888-6807 GCA_001795335.1 Chloroflexi bacterium RBG_19FT_COMBO_55_16 | reverse complement strand
ACCCAAACCATAGATGCACGCCTCCGGCGCTAGCGGCGATCGAAGCAGCCAACCTCTGCCGGATCGTTGTGGAGGCTCTTCCTGTCGGAGGAGCTGGCCCTGCGCGTCGCGCAACTGCAATGACCCGTCAGCTGAAACGAGGAGCTCCAAAGCCTCACTCCGCAGGCGCCAGCCCTGCTCAGCCCGCTCCAATGTGGTATCTACCTCCCCCCAGTCGGTCTTCACCACGGCGTAAGAAGGCGCCATTGGCGCGCCATCCCAGGCGATATAGAGGAAATCCGGCATTAAGAACCTTACGGTGAGCGCGCCGGCCGCGAACCGAAATTCCGCCCCGCTAGGAATCGCCGCGGACGAGATGAGCTCCCCCGGTGGGTGGGACGCTTCCGAGGTTTGGATGGGTAAATAGCGGGCATCGAGCCGGTCGCGATAGATCGCATAACGGACTGCGCGCACAATATTCGCCAGGCCGACGAGACGAATCGCGTGGAGGGATTTCTGGATGTTATTCATTAGGGATCTGTCAGTTGACATCGCCCAAGTACACCAGCTCGGGGGAGCCGTGGCTGTTCATCAGCAAGCCGGTGAGAACTCTCGGATAGAGGCGGTACGAGCGTTTCCCCCGGCTCCTGGCCTCCGCCGGGAAGCGAGAACCAAATCCCGTCTTCATCACGGTGCATGATTGCGAGTAGCTTCTCTGTCAATAATGATGGCTTTGGCCGGGCTACATTCGGGATTCATCATGTCCTCCAGGTTAGAAGGGTGGCCTGACGCTCGAAATCAGCCGACAAGCGGGGCAAAAAAGGTGACCGCCGGAAGCGGGCGGGACTTTGGCAGGATAATTATCGGGACTTGAGATAACCTTTAAGTCCGCGTAGACAATTCCAGAAAGGAGAACCCCAGCTTGGCTGCACCAATAATTATAACTCCAATGATATTGGGCACTTGCCTTCAGGCAATAATACAACGTTCGATAACATAGTGCGTTTCTCACGCAACACCGAGAAATCTTACATCCTCAAGTGTACTTTTTCAAGAATTTTTCCCGCAGACCGGAGATCAGCCTGGAGAGTATAATAACAGGAATTGTGGTCACCCTTGATTCGTCTGGACACTGTTCTATGAATGAACCTATTGCGCTTGGATTTGATATCGGGGGATCTAAAACCAAAATTGGGCTGGTTAACCGGTATGGTGAAGTCCTTGCGTATAATGACTTCCCAACCGAAGTTCAGGCGGCGTCGTTGGACTCCTTTGTACAGAAACTTTTCGAAGAAATCCAGGCGCTTCTCGACCTTGTCGATGGGAAGGTGATCGGTATCGGGGCTACTTTCCTTGGATGGATCGATGATGCTCGTACGGGACCATTCCTTTGTATGAATGTCCCGGCCCTGCATGGAATTAACCTCAGGGGATTATTAGACGCCGAATTCCATCTTCCGGTGGTTCTCATTGATGATATTAATGCCCATACTCTGGCGGAATATACCTACGGTAGTGGCCAGGGGTACCGACGATTTATGTGCCTCGCCATGGGTACCGGATTAAGCGCGGGTGTGATCATACACGGAAAACCTTTACAATTCACTGGAGGCTGTGCTGGAGATACCGGGCATGTCATCCTTCGCCCTGGCGGCCCTGTTTGTTCGGCTGGATGCAAGGGATGTGCAGAAGCGTTAATCGGAGTTGCCGGAATCGAGCGCCAGGGATTAGAAAAATATGGCAGCTATAAACCAGCTTATGAGATCATCAAAAACGCCCGGGAAGGAAACGATCCAATAGCCATTGATATCATGCGGCAGATCGGCCTCTTCACCGGAGAGTTGCTGGCCTCTCTCTCCCACATATTCTTGCCTGAGCGAATTTCCCTTACTGGAGGTATAGCAAAAGCCGGCAAAGTTTTGCTTGATGCCACGAATGAGCAATTTGAGCAGCTTGTCGGCGATTATCACCGCCTCTATTCGAAGTTCTCCGGAGGTTATTATTCTGGAGTTGATATTGTATCAAGCAAGCTGGAAGATAGAACCGGATTAATCGGCGCAGTCGTACAACTCTTTAATCCCTAACCGAAGGTATTCCATGCATCTACCTCGTTAGTCATCTAGGACCGAAAGGAAAATCTATGAACCATCCGTACAAGTGTTATTTTGAAATCGCTGGACAAAGCGAAGCCTGGCAAGAAGCAGTTGAGGCTGTACTCGCTCAAGCGACAAACGTAAAATCGTTTTTCGAAGAGATAAAACCGCGTGAAATTATCTTCACGGGCTGCACTTCGCCCTATTATGCCGGGAAATCTGCCGCGCTTTTTTGGCAATCTACTCTCGGGGTATGCGCAAGAGCCGTGCCGAGTTCTGAATTAATCCTGTTCCCCTCCACCTATTATTCCTTCAGTCACAAGGACCCTGCTCTCGTTGTTTTATCCAGGTCTGGTTTGACAACGGAGACGATCTGGGCGGTTGAAGAATTTGAAAAACGATTCCCAGACCGGACGTTATTCATTGGCTGTGCTCCGGATAGCGCCCTTGAGAAGCTGGCTCGAGTGAGCATTTTGCTACCCAAAGCGTATGAAGACACCGTGCCTGCGACACGGTCACTGGCGGCGATGTATCTAGCAACTCAGATGGTTGGCGCCATGATAAGTGGACAAGACGAGATATTCAACATTCTTCGGAATGCGCCATCTGTCGTAGAAAGAATCATCAGGAGGTCCGAATCGACTGCCCAAGAGATCAACGATCAGCATGTTATCAACAATATTTTCTTTTTGGGTTCTGGCCCGTTGTATGGAATTGCCCTTGAAGCCACTCTAAAAACGCTCGAGATGACGCTCTCAAACACATTCAATTTCACTTTCCTCGAGTCGCGACATGGCCCCAGGTCTTTGATTGACGATCATACACTTGTAGTTGGGCTTTATTCTCATGCCGGGTTAAATTACGAAGCGCAAGTTATGAGTGAACTTACTCAAAACCATCATGCGACCACAGTTGCGATCACGCCAAATCCCCAATGGGAAACTGGTAAAGTCTCATATCATATCCCAATCGATATCAATTGGCCTGATAGCATCTTGGGATTAAGCTATTTACCAGTTATCCATTGGTTGGCTTACTACCGGGCCGTGGCTAATCAGGTAAACCCAGACACTTCTCGTAACCTGACTCCCTACATTGAAATCACCAGGATGTAAACCGTGTTTATGCAGATTGGTAAAGGTAGACAAATGAACCCAATGACCCCGGAAGAGAAGATTTCCTATGTTGGTCGTTTGTTGTTTGAAAGACGCCTGACAGATTTCTGTGGTGGCAACATCAGCCTCCTGGTCGACGATCGCATATACATAACACCCCGTTATAGCGGTTCCAAACAACATTGGAATGTCGATCCGGACACAATCGTCTCAGCCCCCATCCTCAGCGATGAAATATTAGAGCATCCGGATTTCTCACGAGAAGGGAAGGCTCATCTCGAGGTTTACCGGACATTCCCGGAGGCGGGCGCTGTCATCCATGCGCATCCTTTCTATGTTTTGCCTTTTTGTGCCGCCAGCAAGCCCATTGCTCCCGTCCTGGAAGCAACCGAAAAATTTGGCGTCATTGAAACTGTACCCTATGCACCCGCCCATAGCCGGGAGTTGGCTGAAAACATCAAAAACGGGTTGAAAGGTAAGGAGGCCCACATCACGCGCCATGCCGCCGCGCTACTGCTGCCAAAGCACGGGATTTTCGTGGTATCAAAGGATTTATTTGCATGTCTGG
The DNA here is from genome assembly GCA_001795335.1 of Chloroflexi bacterium RBG_19FT_COMBO_55_16. The sequence continues at coordinate 3,052 of MGOK01000121.1, read as the reverse complement.
ATGCGGTTGAGAGGATCAACTGGAATGCCTGGTGTATTCTGGCTCAAAAGTCAATTCCATAAATGATCCTTACCGTCACCCTGAATTCAGCCATCGATAAGGTGCTCCTGATCGATGAATTTAAACCTAACTTTCCAATGCAGGCCAAGAAAGTGCTCCTCAGCGTTGGAGGGAAAGGTTTGGATTCGTCTGTGGTTTTGAGTCATTTAGGAGTTAAGACCATTGGATTAACCTTTGTCGCAGGTGAGAATGGCCGGACGTTGATCGAGCTGCTTGATGGGTATGAGATCATCCCAGAGGCTATCTGGGTTCGAGGGGAAACCAGAATCTGCTATGTGATCGCTGAGACAAACACAGGTAAGGTGAGCCATATCAAATTTGGTGAAATGCTGATTGATCAAGATCACGTAGATCAATTTATGCAGGTTTTTACGAATCGGTTAAGTTCATGTAGCTGGTTGATCTGCGCTGGTTCGATCCCGAAATCATTACCCAATTCGTTTTACGGAACCCTGGTCCAACGCGCAGCGCTGGCTGGGGTCCCCACTCTGGTTGATACCCTTGAAAGTGCATCCATTGAAGCGCTTCCCTACAAACCGGCGATTGTCAAGATGAACTGGAATGAATTTGAAAGGACTTTCAATGTCAAAACCACCCGGCTTGAAGATTTATTTGCAGTTGCCAGGCAGGTCTTTCACCAACATCACCTTGAAAACCTTGTTCTAACTTGCGGAGTGGATGGAATCATTGCCATCACTCAGGAGGGAATCTATCACGTACGCGCGCCACTGCAAAAAGTCGTCAATGCAGCCGGGGCTGGCGATGGGGTTTCAGCAGCGTTGGTGTGGCGGTTATCCTTAGGCGATCGTTGGGTAGAGGCCTTGAGGTGGGCTGGGGCAACTGCTGCTGCCGTCGTTCTGACAGAAGGAACAGCGGATTGCAATTTTAGGGATGTCCAAAATATTCTTCCGCACGTGGTTGTGAAGAACCTGTCAGAAACTTCGGTGTAACGAGTATGATGTTCAGCATCCTAAGCAGGGTCTCGTTAACCGGGATGACCGGTGTGCATCGTTAACGAAACACGAGTGGCAGATAGATCGGGGAGGGGATCGAGTCGTCGTTGACCGTGATGCTGACGGTCGCAAGATTACTATTCGCAATACC
>MGOK01000121.1:362-1882 GCA_001795335.1 Chloroflexi bacterium RBG_19FT_COMBO_55_16 | reverse complement strand
GACGCGGAAAGTGAAACTGTCTGGGCCGTGGTAACCAGCCAGCGGGGTGTAAAGCAAATTTGGAGCAGCCCCACCCAATGTGCCATGTCGAGGTTTGTCGATCACGGTATACGTAAGGGGATCATTATCCACGTCATAGGCAGACAGGATGATGGCCTTGGGGGTGTTTTCTTCGGTGGTGAGTGCCTGGTTGTCCGCCAGAGGGGCGTCGTTGACCGGAGTGACAATCACAGTTACCGTGGCGACATTGCTATCATACTGACCGTCGCTGGCCTTATATGTGAAGCTGACCTCACCGTGATAGTTGGCATTCGGTGTGTAGCTGAACGATCCGTCGGGGTTAAGGTTCAAGGTGCCCAGGCCCGGCCCATGGACAAAGCGAGCAGTCAGGGGATCGCCATCTGGGTCGACATCATTAACCAACACACCTGGGGTGTCTATAGCCAGCACATTGTCTTCAGCCGTGCTGTAGCTGTCATTGACCGCATCTGGTGGGGAGTTAGGCAGGCTCACTGTGATACTTACGGTAGCCACGTTCGAATCCAATGCCCCATCATTGGCCTTGTAAGTGAAGCTGTCGCTACCAGTAAAGCCGGGGTCCGGAGCGTAAGCGAACGAGCCATCGCCGTTCAGGTTGAGAGTACCATGTTGGGGATCGCTGAGCTTGATCGCTGTCAGTTGATCGCCTTCAGGATCGCTGTCATTGCCCAAGACGCCCGAGGAGGGCACAATCAAGCTGGTATCTTTGGCCGTGCTGTAGCTGTCCGCCACCGCTTCTGGTGGGGAGTTAGGCAGGCTGACTGTGATGCTTACGTTAGCCACGTTCGAATCCAATGCCCCATCATTGGCCTTGTAGGTGAAGCTGTCGCTGCCAGTAAAGCCGGGGGCTGGAGTGTAAGCGAATGAGCCATTGCCGTTCAGGCTGAGAGAACCGTGTTGGGGATCGCTGAGCTTGATCGCTGTCAGTTGATCGCCTTCAGGGTCGCTGTCATTGCCCAAGACGCCCGGGGAGGGCACGTTCAGCGCGGTATCCTTAGCTGTGCTGTAGCTATCAATGACCGCTTCTGGTGGGGAGTTAGGCTGGCTGACTGTGATGCTTACGTTAGCCACGTTCGAATCCAATGCCCCATCATTGGCCTTGTAGGTGAAGCTGTCGCTGCCAGTAAAGCCGGGGGCCGGAGTGTAAGCGAATGAGCCATTGCCGTTCAGGTTGAGAGTACCGTGTTGGGGATCGCTGAGCTTGATCGCTGTCAGTAGACCGCCTTCAGGGTCGCTGTCATTGCCCAAGACGCCCGGGGAGGGTACGTTCAGGTCGGTATCTTTGGCCGTGCTGAAGCTGTCATTGATTGCTACTGGTATTTGGTTTCCCGTTGCGGTGGTGAAGCTCCAGACTGGACCGGTCGTGCTGTTCACCCCGTCGCTCACAGTGGCGTACCATTGATACTCGCTCGGCGAGTTGAGGCCGTTCCAATACAGGCTGGCTGTCGTTCCCGATGCGACACCAGTTAGAGTCCCGATGG
>MGOK01000121.1:0-342 GCA_001795335.1 Chloroflexi bacterium RBG_19FT_COMBO_55_16 | reverse complement strand
TCATAAGGCAGGGTGAACTGGCTGTCGGCGTCGGTCTCCCATTGGTCTAGGGTTGGCGAATAAGTCTTGACCCTGATCTCGTTGTTGGCGGGAGAGAACTCCAGGACCCTCAGCCATCCGTTCCCACCATTGCTACGGCTCTGGTAATCGGATAATAGCGTATAAACGGTGTTCCCTAGGTACGTGTCCTGGCGCTGCCCTTCTCCAGAAATGTGCCCACCCATCATCAAGAACAGGTTGGGGCGATCTTTGAGTGCCTCATAGATCGCCTGGCCTTGCGCTATCCAAGGGCCAGGATTGCCTATTTTAATCATATAATGACCGATGACAATGGCGCGCCGG
>MGOK01000120.1:10443-10563 GCA_001795335.1 Chloroflexi bacterium RBG_19FT_COMBO_55_16 | reverse complement strand
AATCTCGGTCCGCAGGCGCTTAGCAATGCCGAATTATTGGCGATTCTGCTAAGGGTGGGTGTAACCGGCGAGAACTCTGTCCAGGTGGGGCAACGCCTGTTGCAAAGTTTTGGCGGACTG
>MGOK01000120.1:0-10418 GCA_001795335.1 Chloroflexi bacterium RBG_19FT_COMBO_55_16 | reverse complement strand
CGGCCAAGGCCGCCCAGATCAAAGCAGCCATCGAACTGGGCCGGCGGCTGAGCCTCGAATCGCCTGAGGAACGACCCGCCATCCACAGCCCAGAAGACGCAGCGGCCCTGGTGCGGTATGAAATGAGCGCCCTAGAACAGGAACATCTGCGGGTGATGTTGCTGGACGTGCGCAACCGGGTATTGGACATCGTTGAAGTGTATCAAGGTTCGTTAAATACCTCCCAGGTTCGGGTGGGGGAATTGTTCAAGGCAGCTATCCGGCGCAATGCGGCGGCCATCATCATTGTGCACAATCACCCAAGCGGCGACCCAACCCCTAGCCCGGACGACATCGCGATCACGCGCGCCATAGCCCAGGCTGGAAAACTATTGGATATCGAAGTTTTAGACCACCTGGTGATCGGGGGAGGGAGATATATATCGCTGAAGGAACGTGGTATTGGGTTTAACTAATTAGTAGACCTGACGGAAAAACCGTAGAATTCCCCCGAAGCGGTTTGCCATTCAGTTCTCACCTGGGTGACGTAAGCCGCACGAGGACCCTGTCGCAAGGCACCCAGGAGTTTTTCCAGCGTTGTGCGGTCGTTCTCTGCCATTATCTCCACACTGCCACCCCAGCGGTTTCGCACCCAACCGGTTACACCCAGATCGGTGGCTTTATCGATCACGAAAGCACGGAATCCTACACCTTGCACGCGCCCCTCGATTATGGCGTGGAGACGTACCTTATCGCCTTCGGTCATAATTCCATCCTTGCCGGCTTTCGCCGCAGCATGCTGATTGCCAAAGCTAGCGGTACGACCAAAATAATCATCAATAAGATTAGCCAGGGAAGCAAGTTCTCAAGGGCGCTGCGCCACAGGTTTTCGGCAAAGGTGTCCTGGCGCCACATGCCATCCAGGTGTTCCAAATCGTTACCCAGAACAGCTTCTACACCGCGTTGGCAATCAACTCCCTGGGCGTAATAAGCCATCAACCCTTCCAGCCTGGTCATGCCAAAGCGGTCGGAGATGAAACGGGTAAAGGAAGCCGCCTCGGCATAAGCTAACATTGCGTTGCTGGCATCGGTTGGAAATGACTGGCACAGGGAAGTGATCGGTAGCAGGCCTCCTGTTTCGAAGGCGCTTTGGAGTAAAACCTGGTAATCTGGGTTGGGATATAGCTCAGCCATAGAAGCCAATCCCTCATTGTACCAGGCTGGCAAGTGGGCGTAGGCGTCCGCGTTGGTGTAGTACAACAGGACATGCATGAGTTCATGCGGAATTTGCCGTTCCATTTCAAGCTGTTTTTCGGGTCCGGGAGGCAACGAGACCAGTATGACGCTCAGATTTGGATCGGCGTGACCGGCGACCCAATTTTGAGTAGAGTGGGCCAAAGCGGTTTGCAGTTGTTGGGAATCATCATAGATATAGAGATTCACTGTCTCCGGAGCGAGCACTTGAGGTAGAAACTCATGCGCGCGTTTGAGTCCGGCCTGGGCAATATTCAATAGCTCTTGGGCAAAGGTAATGTCTCCTGCATACCAATGGGCGACAAATGGTGGGCTCGCTAGCGAGTCCCACCGGAAGCGGTTATCTTCTAAGTAAAACGAGTATCCTGGGCTGGTTGCAGTCTCACCATTTTGAAAAGTCACCTGATACCAGTAGTCCACGTTCGAAAAAGCGCGTAGGGGTTGCTGGCGTAGGTCGAATACAGCTAAGACCTTCCCTTGCGAGTCGACGGACGCTGATATGACATGCGTCTCTGCCGGGTCCCCGGTCTGGGTTAAGACTAAGACTTTGACGATCGGCTCTACGGATTGGATAGTCGCCTGAAAGCGAATTTGCTGCCCGAAGGTATAATCCGGCTGCTCGATAAGCACCTCCACTTCTGCCTGAGCATTTGCCGGGAGTGGCAGGGGGATGATTATCCCAAGAATGAGCAGGACGAGAATCAGGCAGAGCGGACCAGTGCGCATCAGGCTCCCAGGTAAGAAAGCAAAGGGGTGATCGTTAACGGGCTGAGCAATGTCGAGGTGAACACCACCGTGGTCACGAAGGATGGTTCGACGTTATATTCAGTTGCCAGGATGGTCATCATCACCGCGGTTGGCATGGCTGATTCTAATATCCCGGCCTGGAGGGCTGGTCCTTCGAGCCGGAAGAGTAAACTGACCCCAAGCGCAAGCAGCGGTGAAGCGATGAGACGCATGAAATTGGTCAGCCCCAGGGCGAGGGCGTGGTCGCTCCATTTCGAATTTTGCAACTGTATGCCCATCAAGACCAACAAAGCGGGGATGGCCGCGTTGGCCATGAGTGTAACGGTGCGATCGATGGGCAGCGGCAATTGCCACTCGAGGCGGTTGAACAGCAAGGCTATAACCACCGCGTAAACCACCGGGACCTTAAAAAGTCCTAGGACTGCGTTTCGTAGGCTCGTGGTCCCCAAGGAGACAATGACCACACCTACGGTATAGACGAGGATCGAAGTGGTCACAAAAAAAAGGCTGGCGTGCGCCAGCGCTGTTTCACCAAACGCGAACAGGTTCAGGGAAAGGCCGTAATTTCCAGCGTTGCCGAACATTGTCGTGATCAGCACTGCTACCAGGATGCGGCGCTCTAACCGCAACATCCAGCCAATCAGCCCGGTGAGAGCCCCCAAGGTGAGCACGCTCACGGCAGTGAATCCGGCCATGCGAGTGACGTCTTCGCCGCTGAGCTGGGTGGAGGTGAGCAGATTGAAAATCAGACATGGGCTGAAAATATAAAAAGCTATCTGGGAAACTGAGCGTGGGGTTACCTGTAGATATTTCGAGGCCAGATAGCCAGCTCCGGCCGCAATAAAAATTGGCAGGATGTTGTTGCTGAAGAGGACGAATAGTACATTCAATCCAGGCGATCCTCGTCTTCTTCGTAGAATTCTTCGATGTTCAGGAATTCACCCTCGTCATCCTCTTCGTCCTCGAAATAATCGAGATCTTCCTCCTCCATGAGCGTGTCATACAGATCAGACTCAGCCTCGTCCTCCGGGAGATCCAGGAGCGTAAAGGGGTCCAAACCTTCAGTAAACGCCAGGTTGTCCAGAGCGGTCTCCAAATAATCAAATTCGTCGTCTTCTTCAGATTTGAGGAGTAAATTGTTCAGAGTTCGGCGGGCTTTTTCCCCACCGATCTGGGAAAGCGACCAGATGGCGGCCGTGCGCACATCCTCGTTGCTGTCCTCGGCAAGATCGACGAGAGAGGTTATAGCTTCAGAAATCTCTAGTTCGCCGGCCGCACGCGCTGCTTCCGCCCGCAGGGATGGCAGCTTGCTGTCCAGCATGGAGAGCACATCTTCTTCCCAACGCCTGTCCATTGAACGTCCCATTGCGGTCAGCGCAGAAGCGATCCAATCTATATCACCACTCGAGAAGGCCGTCTCGATCAAGGGGGGGATTTCAGCCCGGCTTGAAAAGCTGATCGACTCCAGGGTGTGGCGGCGTACCTGGGCGGCATCATCCCCAGCGATGACTTGAAGCAAGCGGTCTTCAAGAGTGAACCGTCCTGCCTTGGGGATTTCATCGATTTCTGCCAGGTAGATGTATTGCCCCAGGGCAGTGGCTGCGGCAGCTCTCACGTCGACTTCGGGGTCGGTCTCGAGCAAGCGCAAGAAAACCGGAATCATGTCGATAACCTCAAATTCCCATAACACGCGAACGGCTGCCAGGCGCACTTTGGGGTCTGTGTCCGAAATGGCATGTCGCCCGATCGCCTCGAAAGAAAGCAAGTCGTCGGCGATGCCCAGTTCTTCCAGGTTTTCCATGAGAGCTTGTCGTCGCCAAAGGGGAAGTTGGGGCCAGGTATTTATAAATAAGGCCAGTTCGTCAGCATCGAGGTCAGAGAGGCGGTAGAGGAGGTGCGGGTTTAACGGCGTTTCCTCGTCTGACAACGAATTGAGCAGCGTTTGAAAGGGTATTTCGGATGGGCTTGACATAATTTGACTACCAATCAGGAACGCGATTTCCAGGCGCAGGCCAGTGTCTGCGCGGATTCAAAAGGTAATTAAGGCAATGCAATGGGGTTGAAAAAATCCTGCAAGTTGATAAAGAGCAACAACATCAAGAGCATAGCAAAGCTTACCAGGTTGATCGCATTCTCATAGCGGGGAGGGATACGGCGGCCCAATACCATCTCAGGCAGCACAAACAGGATGCGACCTCCATCCAGGGCTGGGATGGGGAGCAGGTTCAAGATGCCCAGGGAGATGGTGATGGTGGCGAAGAAGCCAAGGATGTTCACGCCGGCCGGAATGTTCGGCAGAGGCTCGCTTTGACGCACCTGCTGGTAAATGTCGAACATGCCCTTGAAACCTACCAAGCGACCCTCCTCCGGAGCAGTCTGGCCCTTGATCATCCTCACCGGAAAGGCCAGCAATTCTCTCCCATGTTCGAACACGGCTGTAAAACCCACCGGCAGCGCTGTCAGCACAGAGACCGACCGAGTAGGGTTGCCCATCACGATCCCGATGGCACCCTCGCCTTCCGGCGGCTGGCTGCGCGGCACCAGGGTGGTTTCTCCTTCTTGCTCGTTGCGCATGAAGGTGATCCGAGTCGGTTGGTCCAGGTTGGCGTAGATGGTGTCATGCAAAGCCTGGGTGTTGTCGATTTTATTGCCGTTGACGGCTAGGATCAGGTCTCCTGGCAACAGGCCGGCTTGAGCAGCCGGTGAGTTGTGCGCCACATCCATGATTTGAACCTGATTTGTGATCGGCATGCCGATCTTGCTGAAGATGAGCGCGTAAAGGATCACACCGACCAATAAGTTAGCCAGCGGGCCAGCGAATAACACAGACAGGCGCACCCATGGCTTGGAAGCCGCCAACCCTCCAGGAACACTGGGATCGTTCTCCCCCTTTAGGCGTACGAAACCACCAAAGGGGAGCAGGTTCAAGGAAAAGCGGGTGCCCCATGCAGAAAAAAGAGTGGCGATGCGGGGTGGAAAGCCAAGCCCGAACTCTTCCACTTCTACTTTTAACAAGCGGGCCACGATGAAGTGACCGAGCTCGTGGATGATGATCAGAGCAGCCAGGGCGGCGACGAATTGTGCAATTTCTACTAATAGCGTTGTACTCATGGTTACCTTTAATTAAATAGGTCTGATATGAAAAAGCCTACCAGATTTGATTATATCCTGTCCTGGGGGAAGATTCCAGACACCCATGCAAGAATTAGACGATTCTAACGAAATTCTAGCTGGTTGTATTTCCTCCGCGGGCTTGCTTTGTTTTCGCAAGTCAAACCAGGTGGGTCGGACCACCTGGACGCGCAGCGAGCACCTTTTCGACGCCGGTGATTAGGGTCAGTCCGGAGATCACCTGGGCAGCGGAAGCGGTGGGACAAAGTACATGCACGTTCGGGCCGGCGTCGATCGTATAGCAAACCGGCAGGCCATTCTTGCGCCAATCCATTACTGCCTGCATGACTGCCAGCGTCGCCGGTTGCCAGTAGAGCAGGGGCGGCGTGGAGGTGATCATTACCGCGTGCATCAAGTGGCAGTCCTGTTCGACTACTTCGGCAAAGGCCTCGAAATCCCGATCCAGGATGGCGCGACGGCAGAAGTCCAGGCGGCGGGGTGTGTCGGCCAGGCGAGCGGCCTGGAGCGGACTGGAAGCAGCCAGGGCATGGCCCTCGGTGGAACCAGTCGGTTTGGGCGCCTGGCTGACAATGGCGATACAGTCGCTCAGGTCCCAGTGTCCTGGGGAGGCGATCGAGAAGGCGTAAGAGGTCAGGTCGTCTTCCCCGGCTTGCCACTCCACGAAACCACCTGGCACCGAGCGGCACGCTGATCCAGAACCGCGCCGGGCCAGGCGTGAAAGCTCCGCCTCGCTCAAAGCCAGCCCGGCAGCGGCGCTGGCGGCCAGGCTCAAGGCGGCAAAAGCCGAGGCGGAGGAAGCGATCCCGACCCCGGTAGGGAAGTTATTGTTACTCTCGACGCGAGCGAAGCGCTGCAGCGCCGCCATCTGGCGGACGAGGTCCAGAACGGCGCTGACCCGCTCCAGGCTTTTGCCAGATTGAGGTTTTCCGTTGAGGGTCAACTGATCATTTTTTAGCGCGGGATCGAAAGTTACCTGCGTGCGGGTTTCCAGGCCGCCCAGGTTCATCGAGATTGAGGCGTTGGATGGGATGCGAAAGTGTGCGTCTCGGTTCCCCCAATACTTGATAAAAGCAATATTAGGAAATGCCTGAGCGGTTGCTGTGGTCATATACAGATGATAACACTCCATTCACCGGAAACAAAGGATCAACATCATAAGTCACCCAATCTATAAGGCTGATTCGGAAATACTATGTGTAACCCAAAAAGACAATTGGCAAATGGTTGTTATACCACGAGGGAATATTTCAAGTTTTTCTTAAGCGGCAAATTCTTAATGAGGAAACAATATTTCGCCAGCGAGAAATAACACAAGTAGCGCTCCGATTGAGCTGGAGACATAAACCAGTAGCGCATATTCCTTTTGTCTGATGATTGCCAGGAGACCTGTGATAAAGGCCGAAATTCCGGCAAACATTCCAGCAAGCATTGTAAGCGCCAAGGTCGGTCTGGTGGCAATTTCTGCCAAAATAGTGCCACCTGCCGGTACTGATTTATATAACGAGTTTGTGAATGATGTGCCGATGATAAACAATAACGGCATTGCGACGATGAGCCCGACCGACCACTTACCCAATGTAGTTAATGGCATAATTCTCCAGGATTGTTTTGTCATACTATATTCCTTTCGAACAGGAAATTATTCATCCGCTTGATTTTGCATTCATGCGATCTGTTTGTCTAAAATTTCCTTGTAAAAGCACTTCCGCAAGTGATATTTTCTACCCCAGAACAAACCTTGCGATTAGTTCAATCGAGTTTTGCCAATGTAAATTTGATGAACGCAGCATTAGAAAATGTTTGAGCAGTGGCGGTATAGGTATTCATGGCATTCCAACATGCAAAATAGTGGATATCCGGGTAAATATGCCTCTATTTTAGCAATTTCCTTTTCTTTTGGTGGCGAATAAACCGCCAAAAACGGTGTTCTCTTGGGATTACATCGCAATACCATTATTGGGGGACTTTACCACGATTACATTTACTTTCAAACCTCGCTGCCTTTTTCACCAGGAAAACCCTTGACTTGGAGTTAACTCCAGGTGGTACACTATTCTTCGAGGTGAACATATGAAGATCTCAGAAGTAAGTGAACAATTTGGTATTTCGTTGGATACGCTGCGTTACTACGAACGGATTGGGCTCATCCCACCCGTCAATCGAAACGGAAGCGGGATCAGGGATTACAGCGAACTCGATGTGCGGCGGGTTGAATTCATTAAGTGCATGAGGAGCGCTGGGCTTCCCATCGAAGTGTTGATCGAGTATTTCAAACTGGTTCAACAGGGTGACCAGACCATTGAAGCCAGGAAAGAAATTTTGAAAGACCAACGAGAACTGCTTATGACGAGAATGCAGGAAATGCAAAAAACACTAGACTTGTTGAACCACAAAATTGAAGTATATGAAAATGCTGTTTTGAAGGCAGAGAAAGAAATCCTTCAAATAGAGGAATTAATGGTGGAAGAGTAAAGAGATTTGTTGAAAATCAATTCCCAGATATAGTCCGATAACAAAGAGATAGGAGTTGAGAAAATGCAAAAGCGTAAACTTGGCAAAAGCAACCTGGAAGTCTCGGCTCTCGGGCTCGGCTGCATGAGAATGAGCCATGATGAAAGCCCGATTCCCGACAAGCAGGAGATGATCGCTTTTCTTCACGCGGCGATTGACCGTGGCATCACCTTCTTCGATACGGCTGAAGTCTATGGTCCATTCACCAACGAAGAACTCCTTGGTGAAGCGCTTTCCCCTTTCCGTGGACAAGTGGTGATCGCCACCAAGTTCGGTTACGGGCCGGACCCCAACGGTGGACCAGGGTTACCCCTCCTGAACAGCCGTCCAGAGCACATAAAGCAGGTCGCCGAGGCCTCGCTCAAGCGGCTCAAGGTCGAAGCCATCGATCTGTTTTATCAACACCGGGTTGACCCGGAGGTGCCCATCGAAGACGTGGCAGGTGCCGTCAAGGAACTGATTCAGGCAGGGAAGGTCAAGCACTTCGGCCTTTCTGAGGCAGGCACGCCGACCATCCGCCGTGCCCACGCCGTCCAGCCGGTTGCGGCAATCCAGAGCGAATACTCGCTGTGGTGGAGAACCACTGAGGAGGAAGTGCTGCCGGTATGCGAGGAACTCGGGATCGGCTTCGTGCCATTCAGCCCTCTGGGCAGGGGCTATCTCACGGGAAAGATCGACGAAAACACGAAGTTCGCCAGTGCTGATATCCGCAGCCGCCTCCCTCGCTATACGCCGGAGGCGCGGAAAGCCAACCGGGTGGTGATTGATCTGCTTGCCAGGATCGGAGAACATAAGGGAGCGACGCCCGCTCAGATCGCGCTCGCCTGGCTGCTGGCCCAGAAGCCGTGGATTGTTCCCATCCCGGGCAGCCGCAAGCTCGAGCGTCTGGATGAGAACCTCGGCGCTCTGGCGGTCGAACTCGCGCCCGACGATTTGCGGGAGATCAACAGTGCCATTTCAAAGATCACGGTACAAGGGGATCGGTATCCCGAAGAACTGCAGAAACAAACTGGTCGTTGAGCAAGGCAAAGCGTGAAAGGAATTCAGAAAATGGAAATCAAAAGAAGCGGCTCACAGCCTTCCGGCAAGGGACCGTCCGAGTGGTTTACCGGTACGGTGCGTATTGATCCCCTGTTCGATGCAAAGAATCCGGCTCGCGCGGGCGGCGCTTATGTCACGTTCGAGCCCGGTGCCCGGACAGCCTGGCACAGTCACCCGTTGGGCCAGACCCTGATCGTGACCGATGGCTGCGGTTGGGTGCAACGCTGGGGCGGTCCGATTGAGGAAATTCGACCGGGCGATGTGGTCTTGATCCTGCCGGGTGAGAAACATTGGCATGGCGCCACGGGGACCACAGCCATGACACACATCGCCATTCAAGAATATCTCGACGGCAAGGCCGCCGATAGGATGGAAAGGGTCAGCGACGAACAATACCAGGCCGGATGAAGGACCGAATGAAAGGAAACGCCCAATGACGACGTGGACGAGCGACGAGCTCAGCAAGATCGGAAGGGCAGAAGAGTTGCAGATCGCGTCACTCCGGCGCGACGGCATGCTGCGAAACCCAGTGATAATTTGGGTTGTCAGCCTCGGTGATGATCTTTATATCCGGGCCATTAACGGGCGCACTTCCGCCTGGTTCCGTGGCACGCAGGTGCGCCACGGAGGCCATATCCGGGCTGGCGGTGTCGATAAAGACGTCACCTTCGTGGAGGAGTCCGATCCTGAGATCAATGCCAAGATCGACATCGCATATCGCACCAAGTATCGTCACTATGGCGCACGGTATGTCACTCCTGTGGTGACCCCTGAGGCGCGAACCGCAACAATCAAACTCGTGCCGCGCTCAATAGGCTCATAATCAATTCTGAAGAATCATCGGGTAGGAGAAAACCATGGAATACGTTCGATTAGGATCAACAGGTATGAAGGTCTCGCGCATCTGCCTCGGTTGCATGGGGTTCGGGGACGCGGAACGTTGGATTCACAAATGGGTGCTTAACGAAGAAAACAGCCGGCCAATTATCAAGAAAGCCCTCGGACTGGGGATCAATTTCTTCGATACCGCCAATGTCTATTCCATTGGGACGAGTGAGGAGCTCCTCGGACGCGCTTTGAAGGACTTCGCGCATCGGGACGAGGTCGTCATTGCCACCAAGGTGCATGGCAAAATGCATGACGGGCCGAATGGCTCCGGGCTGTCGCGCAAGGCGATCCTGAGCGAGATCGACAAAAGCCTGAAGCGGCTCGGGACGGATTACGTGGACCTCTACCAAATCCATCGCTGGGATTACGAAACCCCAATCGAGGAGACGATGGAAGCATTGCATGACGTAGTGAAGGCCGGCAAGGCCCGGTACATCGGCGCCATCGCCATGTTCGCGTGGCAGTTCCAGAAGGCGCTGCACGTGGCTGAGAAGCATGGGTGGACCCGCTTCGTCTCGATGCAGGATCATCTGAACCTCATCTACCGCGAAGAAGAACGAGAGATGCTGCCGCTCTGCCGCGAGGAGAAGATCGGGGTGATCCCGTATAGTCCACTCGCATCGGGAAGATTGACGCGTGACTGGTCGTCGGAGAGCACGCTTCGTTCCGAAACCGATCAAATCGCGAAAAGCAAATACGATGCGACGGCTGAAACCGATCGACAGGTCGTGGAGCGGGTCGCGGAAATCGCGGAAAAGCATGGGGTTCCGCGCGTTCATATCGCACTTGCCTGGCTATTACAGAAGGAGCCGGTGACGGCGCCTATCATCGGGGCAACGAAGATCACGCATTTGGAAGATGCCATC
>MGOK01000119.1:6277-7847 GCA_001795335.1 Chloroflexi bacterium RBG_19FT_COMBO_55_16 | reverse complement strand
TGTTCCAGGTATTCCTGTTTTTCTTTCTCTTTCATCGCCTATTCCTCCCTTTTAGGGACAGCGCTGATGCCAAGACGGATTACTAGGTATATATGGATGGCAATGAGGAGCAATAACGCAGTTGGCAACACCCACACATGAACGCCGAAGAAGCGCGCCAGGGTGATGGCGGTCAGTTCCTCGCCACCGCGCATGATGCGTAAGATCCACTCTCCAACGACAGGGGCGACTCCGGCGATACGCGTACCCACTATTGTCGCCCAGTAAGCCTTTTGATCCCAGGGCAAGAGGTAACCGGTAAAACCAAAAGCTGTCACGACTAACAACAGGAATACCCCTGTAAACCAGGTGACTTCACGTGGGTATTTGTATGCCCCAAATAGGATCACCCGTAACATGTGAAGCCCGGTGAGCACCACCATCGCGCTTGCTCCCCAGTGATGCAGACCGCGGATCAGCCAGCCCGCTGGAACCTGTGTGGTAATGTATTGCACGCTGTCATAGGCATGATCTGGTGTGGGAACGTAGTAAATCGTCAGCAAGATCCCGGTAACGATTTGGAGCAACGCCACGAACAGGGTGGCGCTCCCCAGCGTGTACAGCCAGTTGACCTTTGGAATCTTCCGCAAAAAGATAGCCTCCCACACTCGGCGCCAACCCAGGCGTTCGTCAAGCCAATTTCCCAATTGTGCACTCATCTCAGCCTCCCAAGATATATAACTGATCGTCCTCAACCTTGACTTCGTAACGGTCAAGCGGCCGCGGCGGGGGACCAGAGACGACTGACCCTTGCTTATCAAAAACCCCATTGTGACAGGGCGAGAGGAATTGTTGGCGATCGTTAAGCCAACGCACGCGGCAGCCAAGGTGGGTGCAGATATTTGACATGGCAATAAAGTCACGCCCATTTTCCGTCAAGACGAAAGCAGCAATTTCCTCCTCGCTGGTGATCCATCCGGTTTTGCGCTCCACTTTGGCCTTGAATAGAGTGGGGGTTCCAATCTCCACCTTGGAAGTAGAACTAAGGCGGATCCAGTTTTGGGATTTATTTCCTTGGAGTGCAGGACCAAGGACATAAGCAACCGCTGGGATTGCCAGCCCGAGGCTGATTAGCCCACCAATCGCCCAGGTGACAATCCCTAAGAAATCGCGTCGGTTGACCGGCTTATCTTCAATCATCTCTCTGCTCCTATTTCTCCAACGCGCCAGCGCTGATCCATTGCACGACCAGATCCAACTCATCCGGAGTCAACTGGCCGAAGTGAGGCTGATCGCCCTTCTGTTTTTGGACGAGCAGGCTGCCCTCGGGATCTCCTGGGATAAGCGCTGTTCCACTCGTCCCGCCTGTGATCACGCCTGTGTAGGTTGTCAGATTTAATCCCTGGAGGCTGCCAGTTGGACCGTGGCACGCACCGCAGCGCGCCTGGAATAGAGGCCCGATCGTCGCCTGATAAGTGAGGGCACCCCCTGGAGGGATGGCGGCCGGGGTCGGTGTCGGGGGCAGTTGAGCGAGCAAAATCTCACGCAGACCGGGCGCATCAAAGCCAACGTATTCCCATACGCTGCCATG
>MGOK01000119.1:3805-6252 GCA_001795335.1 Chloroflexi bacterium RBG_19FT_COMBO_55_16 | reverse complement strand
TTCGGTGGTATGGCAATTTGTACAAGTCTGGTCGATGGCGGAGTTATGCAAGCCGATCCAGTTTGCGTTTTTATGGGAGGCTGGTTCTGGCCCACGGCTGATCTCGATATCCGAGACAAAATCTGATGGGCCAGCGACCACAGGTATGGAATGACACAGGTTGCACTCCAGGCGAATGGCTTGCTGATCAGCGTTCAAATGTTTACCGTCATGACATCGAAAACAGCCCGGCGAATTCTTGTGACCGATATTATTGGGGTGGGTTTGCCAATCGGATTTCTGATGCGGGAATACACTTTGGCGATATATATCTTGCAGGGCTTTGATCGCCGTCCCGACCGCTTCGCCGTTCGCAGCGTAGAAATCAGGATAATAAGTCTGGTAAAAGCTATCTAGACCGGCAATCCGGTTGAGTCCCATTTCGGTTGATTCATATGGTGCACCGTAAACCTCAACCGCGATCCTGCGAATCTCGGGGATGCGGGACGAGATTACCCCGCGTGCGATCAGGTCGTTGACAGTGTCCTCTGGAGCCCTGACGAGGTGGGTGATGCGATTGTGGCAGGTAATACAGTCCATTTCTTTCAAGTCAGCGGGGTTGATCGTGGCGGGATCGATCCCTGACTCAACGTCGAAATATTCGGTAACCGTGCCGTCATTTTCGACCACGCGTACATAGGGGATTTCCTGTTGCTCTGGGTCGAGGGAGAGGAAGGTAATTTTATTCTCAATATGCCAGTGAATGCCGCGACCGAGGCCCTGGCGCTGGCTGCCCCCACCGGTTTTGAGCACCAGATAAGTTGATAGCGGTGTATTGGCTTTATCCGGGATATATTGTTTCACCTCGCGCAGACTATCATCCGAGAACTTTTCGGGAAAATGGCAGCGCTCACAGGTCTCGCGCGCCGGGCGCAGTTCGCCAGCCCGGATAGGATATTCATAGGATTGGAGAGCGGTAGCGATGACATGTCGAATATCCCCAGCTTTGCGGGAGATGCGCGTGGCAATGAACCCCCGGCCAATATGGCAATCTACGCAGTCCACCCGGGCGTGTGGAGATACCAGGTAAGCTGAGTATTCAGGTGGCATGGTATGGCAGCTGGTTCCACAGAACTGGGGTGAGTTGGTGTATTCCCAGGCATATGCCCCTGCGATTAACAACACCAGCGTAAGTACGCCCAATACCGCGTACGGTAGAACCCGCACCCAGCGGGGGGAACCGGCTGGGGGAAAGAAAAAAAGTTTTACTCGCGCGATAATCCGTTTCATATCTCCCTGTTCTCTTAATATCTGAGTTGCTCAATTAAGAAGTAACCAGGCCGGGGTCGATTCCGGCCCGGACGAAAATTAAGTAAAGGCTTATTGCTCTGGCGGGGTGTGATACCCCTTGGCTTTCTGCATCAATTCTTCGTCGGTCTTTGCCGAGGCTTTCCCGCCTGCCACGTGGCAGTGCCGGCAAGCGAAGTCCAAGCCGATCTCAGAGAGGGAAGTGGTGCCATCTTCTGAGAATTGCCCGATCTGGCTCGGGTTGATCTTCATCAGGTGCGTGCGGATATCACCGGTGAACATCTCGGCATTGCCCACCGCAGACTTGACAACGCGCGGCATATGGCAGTCGATGCATTGCGCCACGTTCGGGTGAACCTGTGAATCTTGGAACGATGCCTGATCCGCGTGGCAATTCTCACACCGGGTGCGCGTGGTCGGCTCCCCAGCCTGGCGCAGCTGCACGACACCCTTATGGGGGTCATGGCAAATGACGCACTCCAGCACTACGTGCTTTCCCTGGAACAGCTCCTCGTACTGTTCGTGGTGTTCGATGAAGCCGCCCTTGGCATTAACCGCCTCGACCTCACCACGGCGATGGCATTTGCCACACAGCTCGGGATCGCGATCGACCATCATCTGCACGCCCGGCGGGTTCTGCACGTGCAGGCCGCCGGGTCCATGGCAGGCCTCACAGCGGATACCCGGTTCAGCCCAGGTGCCAACGATACCGGGCAGGTCGTCCTGGTTGCCGGTCGGGCTGTAGCCGGTGGTATGGCAGCTGCCGCAATCGTAAGGCAGGTTTTCCTCGCCAGAGTGGTATTTCACCCAGCCAGCTTCTGTGCCTACGATCGGGTTGGCATAGTTGTACTGATTCAAGTATTCTGCGTTCCCGGTCGACCCTGGTGCATCGGTGATGATGTAACCATCCTTATTCATAAAGCGGGCTTTCCAGTTGTAGCCACCGATCACGTAGGAGATATCGTTCCAGGTGTAGCCTTCAGGCAGCTCGGTGAGTTCGGTGAAAGGATAGTCGGGCGGTTGCCCTTCCACTACCGGGTTTAACTTCCAGGGGTGGCCAGACTTCATGAAGGTATTGTAGATCTCTTTGTGGCAGCCGCCACAAGTAGCACTGCCTACGTATTGAGCGCCTACTCCCCCAGCACCAGCTTCCCCGGCTG
>MGOK01000119.1:3427-3764 GCA_001795335.1 Chloroflexi bacterium RBG_19FT_COMBO_55_16 | reverse complement strand
TGCGGGCCCTCGGGGCCTGGTGGGCCTGGCGGCCCCGCAAGTCCGGCGGGACCCTGCGGCCCGGCGCATGCTACCAGGAGAGCCATTAGAACCAGCACTGCGCCAACCAATACCCATTTCTTTTTCATCGCTCATTCTCCTCATAGTTTGCTGTTATGCCTGGTTGTCAAGAAACAATGCCGTTAATCTAGTTGGGGCAGTACATCTCCTTTTCGGTTGCTAATTGATGGGAGCCCATTGGGAAAAATCCTCAATATTTTACCCTAAAAATTAACCCCGGATTAGGGATTTGATCCTATATAAACCATGACAAATGTCACGCGAAATATTAGGAAGG
>MGOK01000119.1:3183-3397 GCA_001795335.1 Chloroflexi bacterium RBG_19FT_COMBO_55_16 | reverse complement strand
GAGGAGGCGCGCTTAACGTGCAGTTAACCGGTTTTCATATCGATATCGTCTTCGTCTTTTTTATCTACGGGCTGGCTTTTTTCAGCATGGGGATCGCCCTCGCTTTAGAAACTGGTCGCGCCCCAATGCTGGCTGAGCGACGCGCCTTACGCCCGCTGGCATTGTTCGGCTTGATGCATGGCATGCACGAATGGGTTGAGATTATCCTCCTGCA
>MGOK01000119.1:0-3167 GCA_001795335.1 Chloroflexi bacterium RBG_19FT_COMBO_55_16 | reverse complement strand
GTGCCTTTTCCCCCAGAATTAAACTGGCTGCGCGTGGCCTGGCTGGCGACCTCCTTTATTCCATTGTTGGTCTTTGGCATCCTGATGGTCTACCCGCAACAACGGCATGGGGTGGGGTATCTTTCGATCGGGATCGGTTTGTTGTTGTTGTACGTCTTCCTGCTATTATATTATGCCCGTCTCGATCCGCAACCTTTCATCGGTCGCGCCGATGCACTGGCACGCTACCTCCTGGCCGTTCCAGGCGGTATCCTGGCCGCCCTGGGGTTGCTCGCCCGAGCCAGGCAGGTACAGGCTGAGAACAGGCTGGAACTGGCACGGTATTTCCAGTGGGCTGCTCTCAGTTTTGGTCTGTATGGCCTCACCCAAATTTTTGTCCCACCGGCAGATATTTTCATCGCCCCGATCCTGAACTCAGAAATCTTCTTACAGTTCGCCGGGTTCCCGGTACAAGTGTTACGGGCGGCGATGGCTGTTCTGGTGACCATCAATTTGCTGCGCGCCATCCAGTTTGTCGAGCGCGAGCGGGAAGTACAATTGTTAGCGGCGCAGCGGTCCCGCCTTGAGGCGCTGGAACAGATCCAGCGTGATCTTGTAGAAAGAGAGGCTTTGCGCCAGCAGCTCCTGCGCCATACAGTCATCGCCCAGGAAGAGGAAAGGGGGCGCATCGCCCGCGAACTGCATGACGAGACAGCCCAATTCCTGACCGCTCTCAGCCTCAGCCTGGCGACCCTGCGCAACTCTGTCCCCCGTAGTCAAGAGATAAATGCATTGCTTGATCGCCTGCAATCTTTGAGTCGCCAGATCGCGCAGGGCATCTACCGCCTAATGCATGACCTTCGCCCGGCGCAACTAGATGATTTTGGCCTGGTGCCGGCGTTGCAATACCTGGCAGATGAAGAAAGCCAGCGCACCGGTTTGCAGGTTTCCCTGCAAGTGGATGGTTCCAGGCAGCGCTTGGACCCCCTGGTGGAAACTGTATTTTTCCGGGTGGCGCAGGAAGCACTTACTAACGTGGCTCGCCATGCTCATTGCGACCGCGCCATGCTTGAACTCCATTATGCTTCTGATCAGGTTATCTTGCGTGTCCGGGATGAAGGAATCGGTCTCCGTCTTGGGGGAAATGCTCCCATCTCAAAGGGTTGGGGCATAGCCGGAATGCGCGAGCGCACCGAATCGGTTGGCGGAAAGTTCGTATTGATTTCCCCCCCACAAGGTGGAACGCTGGTGGAAGTCACAGTCCCATTGTCTGGATTTGAGCCTACCGCGATGGAGGAATCTGCCCATGAATATCATCCGCTTGATGTTGGTTGACGATCACGATATCGTTCGCACTGGCTTGAAATCATTCCTGGAAACCCAGGAGGGTTTGCAGGTCGTAGCGGAAGCAGGCAGCGGGGAGGAAGCTATTGAGCGAGCCACGGAAGCGCGTCCGGACGTAGTGGTTATGGATATCACCATGCAACATATGGATGGATTGGAAGCTACCCGGCGCTTGAAAGGGCTAAATCCAGAATGCCACGTATTGGCGCTGACGGTGCATGAGGACAAGCAATATCTTTTCGAGATGTTGACGGCTGGTGCGTCGGGGTACATTACCAAGCAGTCAGCCGCCGATGAACTGGTCAATGCCATCCGCTGTGTCGCCCTGGGAAACGTTTACTTGCAGCCCACCCTGGCACGCTGGTTGTTGGAAGATTACCGCCGGTTAATTGCTCAGTCGCTTTCAGAAGCGCAAGCGGGGGAAAAAGATCGGCTCAAAGCCAGCGGGTTGGATGTGTTAAGCCGGCGTGAACAGCAGGTTCTTGAAGCTGTTGCTCAGGGATTCACCAACCAACAAATTGGTGAACAACTTGGAATCAGCCCTAAGACAGTCGCCCGGCACCGTGAACGCATCATGAACAAGCTCAATTTGCATTCATCCACCGAGCTGGTCAAATTTGCCATTCGCACTGGCCTGATCGATATTGGCTAAGCTATCACAGCGATCCCCTGAATCTCCGCCATCGTCATTCTCATCCTATATTGGGGATTTTTTCAGGTTACATTAATCATTGTATGCCAAAATTAATAGTTGCATAGTTAGCGAATAAATCCGGAGGTCCAGGATATGGAAAATACTGTCGAAACCCAGGCTGGCATCGCTGGCCGCGCTAAGTTCATCGTTGGCGGACTTTTGATTATCGCCGCCATTATCTACCTGATCGCATCTTCAACCCGCGCCAGTGCGCAATATTTCCTGACTATCGAGGAGCTGGCGGCCAAGGACGAGAAGGTGCTCGGGCGCGATGTACGCGTTTCTGGGGCAGTGATCGGTGACTCCATCCAGTACGATCCCCAAACGCTTACGTTGAGTTTCACCGTCGCTCACGTGCCCGGCGATAACAAAGAGATCGAAGCGCAGGGCGGCCTGGCAGCTGTTTTACATGCAGCAGCGGTCGACCCCAATCGGCCGCGCGTGCAAGTCATTTATGTTGGCCCCAAACCTGACTTGCTCAAGAATGAGGCTCAGGCCATCATGACCGGCAAACTGGGTGAGGATGGTGTCTTCTACGCTGAGGAATTATTGCTGAAGTGTCCAACGAAGTACGAAGAAGCTGTCCCTGGTCAGGCGGAAGGATAAGGTTATGGTTGCCAATCTCGGTTATGGTGCTCTGCTCATCGCGCTTCTGGTTTCTCTGTTTGGGATTGGCGCAGCCGCCTATGGCGTACGCAAGAATCGACCAGCCTGGGTTGACAGCGCTCGCAACGCGATGTTGCTCACCTGGCCCTTAGTGACTCTGGCGGCTCTCTCCATCATTTATCTGCTGGTTAACAACCATTATGAAGTCGAGTATGTAGCGAATGTCACCAGTAACAGCATGCCGCTTTACCTCAAGGTTACCGCCTTATGGGGCGGGCAGGCGGGCTCGCTGATCTTCTGGTCCTGGTTGATGTCCGCCTTCGCCTCAGCGGTCACGCTGCGCAAGTGGGACCGTGACCGTGAATTTTTACCATGGGTGACCATCGTCTCGTTGGTCACCCTGGCGTTTTTCTTGAGTTTGAGCATTTTCATCGAGAATCCCTTCGTCCGTTTATGGCAAACATCCGCGGGACAGATCACCAGTGCCATGTTCCCACCAACCCGAGCTGTCCCCTACCTGCCACCTGACGGCAATGGATTGAAT
>MGOK01000118.1:11953-12228 GCA_001795335.1 Chloroflexi bacterium RBG_19FT_COMBO_55_16 | reverse complement strand
ATCTCTCTTTCCCCGAGACCCGTTTTCTCTACGCAAACGGGTCTCTTTATCCCGATCTCAGCTGGTATCATATTCGTGTGTCTGTAATCTTAGAAGTACCTATTCAAGGCATGGACTGCTCCGACTGCACCCGGCATGTCCAGCGCGCCATCGCCAGATTGCCAGGGGTCGAGTCGGTGGAGGTTTTCCTGGCTGCTGAAAAAGCCATCGTTCGCCACCAGGCGGGAGAGGTAGATTTTCCAGCAATCCGCAAGGCCGTAGCAGAAGCCGGTTAC
>MGOK01000118.1:11375-11904 GCA_001795335.1 Chloroflexi bacterium RBG_19FT_COMBO_55_16 | reverse complement strand
AATTCGCCCGGCCGGTCCTGACCTTGCTGGGCATCGTCTTCGGTCTGGTGCTGTTCGTGGTGGTGGTCGGCGAAGGGCTGGGCCTGTTCGAGACATTCACCCATTACATCCCCTGGCCGGTCGGCCTGGGGATCGTGTTATTGATCGGCTACCCGGTCTTCCGGAATGTAATCCGTGCCACGCTAAACAAACAGATCATCGCTCACACCCTGATGAGTCTGGGTGTCCTGGCTGCGCTGGCGATCGGCGAATGGGCGACTGCCGCCGTGGTAGCGTTTTTCATGCGCGTGGGCGATTATACCGAGCGCTTCACCACCGAGCGTGCCCGCCGGGCGGTAAAAGACCTCAGCGCACTGGCCCCACAGACGGCGCGCCTGCTGCGCGCGGGGGCAGAGATCGAAGTTCCGCTTGCTGAAGTGCAGGTTGGGGAAACCGTGATCGTGCGGCCAGGCGAAAAAATCCCGGTGGATGGAGAAGTCATCGCCGGCCATGCTACTGTAGACCAGGCCACCATCACTGGCGAGAGCCT
>MGOK01000118.1:11143-11368 GCA_001795335.1 Chloroflexi bacterium RBG_19FT_COMBO_55_16 | reverse complement strand
GAGGCTGGTCCCGGCTCATCGGTGTTCGCCGCCACCCTGGCCAGCCTGGGGAGCCTGCGCGTGCGGGCAGACCATATCGGCGCCGATTCCACTTTCGGGCGGATGATCCAGCTGGTGGAAGAAGCCGAAGCCAACCGCGGGGAGGTCCAGCGCCTGGCCGACAAATTTTCATCTTATTATTTGCCAATTGTGGCTGGAATCGCTTTACTCACTTATATCTTGCGC
>MGOK01000118.1:10905-11137 GCA_001795335.1 Chloroflexi bacterium RBG_19FT_COMBO_55_16 | reverse complement strand
CCCCTGGCGACCGCCGCCGTGTTGGTGGTCGCCTGTTCCTGCTCGTTTGCCCTGGCGACCCCGATCGCCATCCTGGCCTCGATTGGAGCGGGCGCAAAACGCGGCCTGTTGATCAAGGGCGGCAAATATCTGGAAACGCTCGCCAGGGCCGATGTGTTGCTGATCGATAAGACTGGCACCCTGACACTGGGAAAACCGCAAATCACGGATATTTTAGATTTTGGATTGAAGA
>MGOK01000118.1:7716-10793 GCA_001795335.1 Chloroflexi bacterium RBG_19FT_COMBO_55_16 | reverse complement strand
AGCCGTGCGCCAGGCGGCGCGCACCCGAGGGGTTCTTCTTCTCGACCCGGACGAATTCGAAGCTCTTCCCGGGCTGGGAATAAAAACCCGCCTGAACGGCAGACAGGTTGCCGTGGGCAACCAGAAGATGATCGAGTCGATTGTTGGACAAATTGACAATTTGTCTTACCGCTCCCTCGAGAAGGAAGGCAAGTCCCTGCTCTTTTTGGCTGTGGATGGGTGTTTAGCTGGCGCATTGGCCGCCGCGGACACCTTGCGGCCAGAGGTGCCGGAAGCCATCGCCGCCCTACGCTTGCTCGGCATCCAACACATCGAGCTGCTCACCGGAGATAACCCGCGCAGCGCCTCTGGCCTGGCGGAAAGCCTCGGCCTGCCCTATCGCGCCGGGCTTTTACCAGAAGATAAGATCGCCATTGTCAAGGATTATCAGGCGCGCGGGCACACGGTGGTCATGGTCGGCGACGGGGTGAACGACGCCCCGGCCCTGGCCCAGGCCGACGTCGGCATCGCCATGGGCACCGCTGGCAGCGAAGTTGCCCTGGAAGCCGCCCACATCGCATTATTGCGCGCTGACTGGCAGCTGATCCCAGAAGTGCTGCGCATCGCCCAACACACCCTGCGCGTGGTAAAGGGGAATATTGGTTTTACAGCGATCTATAACCTGGTGGGGTTGTCCCTGGCAGCCCTGGGTTACCTGCCCCCGATCTTTGCTGCCGCAGCGCAGTCCCTGCCCGACCTGGGCATCCTGGCGAATTCCTCCCGCCTGTTGCGGCAGAAGTGATCCGCGGAGTCCAATATCACCTGATCGCGATCGGCAAGAAGTACATTTCTCCGACAATGATGCTCACCGGATCGCCTTTGACCGGCGTGGTAACTTCAGCGCTGGCCACCTGATACTGGTCGTTGACGATCGTGCCAGTGAAGCCAAGCGGCACCTGGACAGTCAGCTGCACCACCTGGCTCTCATTCGGGGCGAGGCTGGGGAACTTCCACTCGACAGCCGACCCATCGAAGGAATATGGCTCGCTCGCACTGGCGAATGTCGTGTTCTCTGGGATGACATCAGTCAACCCAACATCGGTGGTCGCCGCCAACGTGGCGGTATGCGTCACCGTCAGGGTATAAGTGATCGAGCTTCCAGTGGGAACTCGCTCAGCCGAGGCAACTTTCCCTAGCGAAAGGACATGACCCTGGAAAGCGGCCCAGGTGTCGATCCGTCCCCAACCAGAGGTATTATTCGGAACATGCGCCCCATCTACCCCACCGCAATTCTGGGAGCTGATCAGCGGGACAGCGCTGTATTCGATCAGCTTCTCAATCCCATCGACCTGGCCTCGTAAATCCGGCTGGGCCGAGATCAGCAAGGCTACCAGGCCGGCGACATGCGGCCCGGCCATGCTGGTGCCGCTCAACCAGGTGTAATCTCCTCCGGGGTAGCTGGAATAAATATTGGTTCCCGGCGCCGAGATATCCGGCTTGAGGCGTCCGCTGCCGTCCAATGTCACCGGACCCCGGCTACTGAAGTCAGCAACAGAATCAGCCTCCGTAGTAGCCCCAACGGTGAATGAGGCGTCATAGATCGCGGCGGGCGTATCCACTGTACTGCACTCAGGGCCGCTGTTACCAGCCGAATGCACAGTCAGGATGCCGGCCGCCCGGACTGCTTCTACAGCAGATAACAACACATTCGGGTCAGTACAGCCCTCATAAATTGGGCAACTCCAGGAATTGTTGATCACGTCGGGTGCTCTGGAGGGGTCGGGGTTTTCATCGTTTAAATCGGTTGGCGCCAGGAACCACTGGTAGCACTCGCTGTAGGTGATCGGACTGCCGAAGCCCTGATCCATATTGCGGCACCCGATCCACTGGGCGCCTGGAGCCATCCCGATCTGGTGGCTGTGGCTGGGATCGTCCCCCAGCATGGTGCCCATAGTATGCGTGCCGTGTCCATGATCATCGCAAGGCTGGCTGGTATCGCTGCCGCAAGGGTTGCCGAAGCTCTCATGGATAGCGTCATGCCAGTTGAAGTTATGGTCGGCGGAGATTCCATCCCACCCTCGGTATTGATCCTTGAGCGCCGGGTGATCCCATTCGTAGCCGGTGTCCTGCCCCCCGATGACAGCCCCTTGACCGGTATATCCGGCCGCCCAAACCTGTGGGGCGCGCACTTTGTCGATATTCCACTCGATCGCTTCAACTGCGTGCGGAGGCAGAGGGGTCGCTGGCTCAACTGGCCCGTCCAAACGCACCCAGGGATTGGCATAGATATGAGCCACGTCGGCGCGCTGCGCCATGATCTCAACCATGCGCAAGTCGCCGCGCGCCCAGATCATATTGGCGATCCAATAGGGTCGGTATTCGGCCGCGCGGGATTCCAGCGCCGCCAGCACCGGCATTTGTGACCGCCTGGCAACCTCGGTCAGCTGCTCAAAGACGTAGGTGCCTTTTTCCAGTTTGGTGGTAAGCTGCCTTGCCTGGCTCAGATCGGCCTGCTCAGCCAGGAAGACGATAAACTCCGTTTCCCCAGCGGAGGCTTTAGTGAGCACCCAGGGGTCGACTTTGGCCTGCCAGGGTGCAGCAGGGGCTGCGTGCGGTGTACCGACCGTCTGCACCATTAACACCAAAAGCACGATCAACGATGTAAAGCGCACTTTTGTATTCAAGGACATCATCTTAACCTCACCACCCGCAGGTTAATAATTTCCCGTTTATAATTTTATCAGCAGTTTGATCTCCGGCCATATCAAAGGCAGTACGACCAGGCCCCCCACCACCAGCGACCCACCCGCCCACAACAGCGACGAGGCGCTGAACAAGGACAGACCATAGACGACCATTGCGCTGCCAATCAAAGCCAGGCTCGCCCGGACCAGGGTGCCGCCCACCCGCAAAAGCCCGGGGATTTTGCGGTTCAACAGGAAAAGCAATAACAACGCCTCTCCACTGAAGGCCAGGGTGTTCGCTAACCCAATTCCGGGCGCGCCCAGGGGACGCGTCAGGATCAACGCCAGGAAAAAGAAGCCAACCGCAGTCAGAGCAGCCGCCACCAGGGGTGTGCGTGCGTCCTGTTGGGCATA
>MGOK01000118.1:7526-7702 GCA_001795335.1 Chloroflexi bacterium RBG_19FT_COMBO_55_16 | reverse complement strand
CCACTTCGAGTAGCGCGTGTCCCACCAGGCCAAACAGGAAGGCACGCGCCGTCCACACCACCAGCTCCGTCCCGATCGCGTCGAAGTTCAACAGCTCGACGACGGGGCGCAGAGTCATCCCGATTAAAAGGGCGGCGGGGATGCTCAGGGCCAGCATCACCCGGATAGCATGGTTC
>MGOK01000118.1:6238-7412 GCA_001795335.1 Chloroflexi bacterium RBG_19FT_COMBO_55_16 | reverse complement strand
CAGCCCAAGGCGAGCGCATTCACCGAACCGGTGATCAGGAAAGAGGCAAACCTCTCCTGGAGGATGAAGATCAACTGGATGCAGAACACATTCAAGGCACGCGGCACAAGCACGGTGATGACCTGTCTTACCCCCGGATTGCTCAGATCGATAATGGGTCTCCAACGGAAGCGATAAATCACCAATCCAGGCAACTGCACCAATAGAAACAGCGCCGATCCGAGCACTGTGCCGTACACCACGCCTTGTATCCCCATGCCAAAGGCGGGCAGGGTGAGTGGACCGAGATGGTAGCCACTTTTCGGCGCCAGAACAAGCAGCCCAAATAAGGAGCCTATATCGTACATGCTGGGCGCCATAGCAGGCAGGAGGAAGTGCTGGTTGGCTTGCAAACCGGCGATCACCAATCCGGCCATCGAAAAAAGGATTGTTGAGACCAGGTTGAGGCGCATCAACTCGGCCACCAGGGACTGCTGTGCCGCGCCAAAGCCGGGGGCAAGGATACGCACCAGCTGATCAGTAAAGATCGCCACCAGTAACGACAGCGCGGCGGTGGTCAGGAAAACCAGGTTGGCAACGCGTGCAAAGAGGTCCCACAGCCCAGGCTTGCCTCTCTTCTCCAGGTATTCTGAAAGCACCGGGATCAGCGCAACAGCCAGGGCGCCGCCGGCGATGATGGCGAAGAGCAGTTCGGGCAGGGTATTGGCAGTCTCGAAGGCGTCCAGCTCAGGGGAAAGTCCGAACTGGCGGTTGACGATCAAACGCCGCAGCAGACCAAGAACCTTCTCCAGGCCAAAGAAGACGGCGACGATCAAAGAGGCGCGGGCAACACGGGACATGGGGAAAAGTGATCAGTAGTAAGTGGGTAGTAGTCAGTGGTCAGGTGAGCGGGGAAACAGGTAAAAAGGGAGTTGTATGGATTTGGGGTTGGGCTAGGCTGAATGGGGCAAGTATAGCATGGACAGCGGGAAAAGGGCAAAAGCGAGGGCGATATAAGATTTTGAATGGCTATGCGAAGTTGGTTTTCCGACGAAAAATGTTGCGCCTCACCCCCAGCTATGGTAGAATTGGCGCGCCCAGGAGGGATTCCGTAATAAACCGGAGGGATGGCCGAGCGGTCTAAGGCGGCTGTCTTGAAAACAGCTGTGGGGTCACACCCACCGGGGGTTCGAAT
>MGOK01000118.1:0-6116 GCA_001795335.1 Chloroflexi bacterium RBG_19FT_COMBO_55_16 | reverse complement strand
GGGGCTTTAAACCTCGACCGCGGGTTCGAATCCCGCCCTCCCCGCCAGCAAACAAGCGCCTGCTCAGATAAGCGGGTGCCTTTGTTTAAGCACTGCAAGCAACCTCGCCAGCACCTTGTCTTTCAATAGTATGTCAGGCGGCTGGTGAGTGTATATTAGGTCTCACCTAGCTTAATAAAGGCGAAATACCCAAAGCCTACTGCAAACAGCAAGTAGATGACGACGGTAGACCAAACAAGGGCATTCCCTGGGCCGGCGAATTTGTCATATAAGGCCACGACAAAACCGAGCACCGTGGTGACGAAAAGGGCTGATACAATCGCACGCCGGGTCTCGGAGGCCGGGACGTTCCTGGCTAACCAGGCTAAAACAGCAATCCCGAGGAATGAAGACCCCAGGTATCGCCCAACAAATTGCCCACTAGGATCCAGAGTGACCCCATAGAGTGACAACACCTGTGCAGGCATGAGGATAAAACCCAGCCCAAACACAAGCGTTACAACAGCACCAACGAACATAAGTGTACTGAATTTCATGGTCTTTAATCCTTTCGCAAATTAGCTAGAAATTTGGTTTTATGACTGTAGGTTAGAAACGAAAACATTAGCACTATCCGATAGATCTTAATTCCAAAAGTTGATCAGAAGCTCCTTTCTGCCGGAGAGAAGTTAACCGGCACTATACTCCTCCAAGTTCGACTGCCAGCACATCATAATATGTACCCGCCCCAAATCCGTCGAACAAGACATTATCGCGAGGTTTCAAGGCAGATAGTTTTCTCAAGAAAGCGATCATATTCGACGCCGCGCTCACATTACCAAACTCCTTTAAGAGCCATGGCATTGGAATATTAACCCCTTCTCTCTGGAGATGTTTTTCTTTTAGTTGGTTAATCTTCAAGTTGGCATGATGGACAATCGCCACAACGATCGTTTTGCCAGGCACGCCCAGTTCTGCCATCCGTTTCTGATAGTCTTGGTAGACATCATACACAACCTGAACTCCGGTTCGCACAAAGAGCTTTACCATGCCCATCATTCCAGCCATAACAACTGGCGCTTCGTCCGCAGGCTCATGCATTAACCCAGCAACGCGAATGTGATTCGCTCCGGTCTGAGTAACTTCGATCATTGACTGGTTGGCGACTCTTTGACGTGAGTGGGGATAATACATTCGTACTTCTAATACCCCCTCTTCATCAAAGACTTCGTGAGTTCTACCCACGAGGAACTTCATCGTCTGGCCTGGAATCACACCAATGATCCCCGCCCCATTTCCGAATAATTGGAGCGCGTTTTTATCATGCGATAATTTTGTCAGCCTGCTCAACCCCTCAATGCCTCCAACTAAAACCTTCTTGCCGTAAAACTCCTCAGCCAGGTTATGAGTCAATTGATCATTTGCTGGAAGGTTTGGATTCAGGGTCAGATTTAATCCGGCAACCGAACCGTCGCAAGCCTTGTGAACGCTCACTTTCAGGGCACTGTCCGGGATTCCAGCCTCCCTCGCAATTCGTTCGGTGTAGTCGTCAATCACTGGCAAAGTGGTACCAACCACCACACCTTGAACTTCTGAGGGTTCCCAACCACAGGCACGGGCAGCTTCACATAAAAACCGCGCCCCTACCTTAACCTCCACCTCAATATCCTCCTCCTCAGAAAGATTTGGGAGATGGTGTCGATGGACGAATCCCAACTCTGATAAATTCAGTCTCTCCTCACCGCTGAACGGCTCGCCTGAGCGATACTCAAGCAGGCGAGGCAAGGCTTCATTGTCATAATCTTTACCCCACGTTCCATAGGCCCCGCCGATCCCAATCTCAGGGTTTGAAACCCGCTCAATACCCAACGGGATTCCTTGGCCAATCGGAATCCTCTCGATATGTACCTGCGGACGATCATAAAAGGAGGTCCCTGCCTCAGTAGTCTGTTGTGATGCTTTCATTTCCTATTTATCCTCTTAGCTGGTGTTTACCGATTCCGATTACTTGCACAACATCTCAAATCTTTTCTGAGATGTTCGAGATTATTAAGTAAACCCCAACTACACACATTAGTTGCATGGTTTAATCTATCATGAGATAAGCTAGATCTCCTGGCAACTATCGGAGCAGCATCAAAAACCTCGCACGATCATATTCGCTCGCCAGGTCGGATGGTGGTATCATACACACGGAAATACCAACCATGACCGATCTCCATCCTGACCTGGCTCGCATCCTGATCCCCGCCGAGGCGATACAGGCCCGCGTCCAGGAGCTCGCCGCGCAGATCTCGCGTGAGTACGCTGGCGTCGAACGCCTCTACCTGGTCGGCATCCTCAAGGGAGCCTTTATTTTCCTCGCCGACCTCTCCCGCCATCTGCAAATTCCACACATCGTCGATTTTATGGCGCTTTCTAGCTATGGGAAAACGACCACCTCAGGCGCGGTGCGTATTCTGATGGACCTGCGCGAGCCGATTGAGGGCCAACACGTGCTGATTGTCGAGGACATCGTAGACAGCGGACAAACCCTCGAATACTTATACCGGGTATTGCAAGGACGAAAACCAGCCTCCTTGCATAATTGTGTCCTGGTGCGCAAAACACGCGACAACCTTAATCTTCCCATCGACTTCCTCGGGTTTGAGATCCCGGACGTGTGGGTGGTCGGTTACGGTCTCGACTTTGCCGATCGTCACCGGACGTTGCCCTTCATCGCCGAGCTGAAACGGGATCGACCCACCTGAATCAACACCAGCCGGTTACGCAATCATACTTTTCTAACCTGGCCTATGCCTGATCGTCGCAGCCTGCCAGCCCAGCTGATCCTGAGTTTTTTCGGAGTGGTCATCCTGACCGCCATCACGATTGGCTTGCCGGCGATCGGGTTGATCCGCGCCCAGCTCGAACGTCAAGCCTGGTCCCAGGTCGAACGCGGCCGGCTCGCTACCAAAGCTGTTTACTCTGCCCAGTTAAGCCATATCTTGGACCACGCAAATCTGGCAGCCCAGCGACCCACCTTCCAGCAGTTATTGGCTCAGGAGAATCGACCCGCACTCGATGAGTACTTAAGCACTCTACAGGTTGGGGCAGGGTTAGACCACATCATCCTTTGCGACTTAGACCAGAATCTTATTGCCCACACCGGAGGCGATTTCCCCGCCGATATTTGCACCACCCGCGAATCTGAGGTTTTCCACTTCGCACTCGGAGAAAAGACAAACCAGGTGATCTTGATAGCCAGCAGCCTCATTTCCGATGGGGGGAACGTTTTTGGTGAAATAATTGTCGGCGTGGATCTCGATCAGGACTTCATTACCCAAATGCGGGATGAAACCGGTTTAGAGCAAACTGTACTAATCAAAGGCCACCCGGTGGTAACCAGCTTAAACATTGACCTACAACATCTGGCGGGCATCTCGAGGCAGCCAGTATCTTTACCGATATTGGGCGAGCAATCAGGTAATACGTTCGAAGTGCAAGGTCGCCCATACTACGCTGCCCGCCTGCCTTTAAATGAGCCTGACCTGGAAGTCGAGATTGCCCTCGACGTGGCGGACATCCTCGAAACTCAAACGCGTCTGGTCTGGATCCTGGCCAGCGGCATCGTGGGTATCGCCGCACTGGGAACCATCATGGGGAGCGCCCTGGCCCGGCGCATCAGCCAGCCCCTGGTTAAGTTGGGGAACGCCGCCGCGAATATCAGTAGAGGCGATCTGGAAACGCCGGTAGAGGTCGAGGCCCAGGTGCACGAAGTGGCGATGGTCTCCCAGGCGCTAGAGACTGCCCGCGGCAATTTACTGCGCACATTGAACGATCTGCAGCGCGAGAAAGCCTGGACCGACCAGCTGCTCGAATCGATCGTCGAGGGCATCATCGCCTTGGACGAGAGACGTCGCATCACCTTTTTCAGCCACGGCGCAGAGCGCATCACCGGCTGGAGCCGGGACGAGGTGCTGGGTTGCTCCTGTGACGAAGTCTTTCGCCTGGCAGGGACGAAGACCCCTTTCTGGGAGTCGCTTCCAGCCCCAGGTTTAATAAACAAAATCGTCGTTGAACTGGCAGATGGACACTGGGCTTCGTTGGCAGTGACTGGCGCTCGTTTATCCCCTTCGGAGGCTGGCGAGGCTGAAACCGCCTTTGTCTTCAGGGACGTCAGCTTGGAAGAGATCATCCATCATTTATTAGCCAGCTTCATCGGCAACGTAGCGCACGAATTTCGCACGCCGCTCTCCGCGCTGGCCGCCTCGGTCGAGTTGCTCATGGATCAATCCTCCGAGCTGAGTCACGCCGAGATGCAAGAGCTGCTCCAATCGCTGCACCTGGGCATCCTTGGCCTGCAAACCCTGATTGACAACTTGCTGGAGAGCGCCAGCATCGAGGCCGGTCGTTTTCGCGTCAACCCCCGACCGTATGATGTGAGCAAAATCATTCGCGAAGCAGCCAGCACTATGCAGCCCTTGCTGGACAAGTACGGCCAGCGTTTGGTGCTTGACCTGCCGGCCACGCTGCCCCAGGTGATAGTCGACCCCAGACGGACAGTGCAGGTTTTGGTCAACCTGCTTGCAAATGCCAGTAAGTACGGTCCAGCCGATGCTGACATCACCATCCAGGTCAATATTGAAGACAGCTGGGTGCGCGTAGATGTGTCCGACCGCGGGCCAGGGGTCCCGGAAGAATACCGCGAGAACCTGTTTCAACGCTTCACAGATCCCGGATCGACCAATGCCGATCTCAAAGGGGGGATTGGACTGGGCCTTTCGGTAGTGAAAGCAGTGGTCGAGGCCCAGGGCGGCCAGACAGGCTGGTGCGATCGCCAGGGCGGCGGATCCACTTTTTGGTTTACTCTGCTAGGCGCAGGTCGATCATGAAGGCATTAATCGTCGACGACGACCGGGTGCTGGCCGACGTAGTCGCCTTTGCTTTACGGCGCGAGGGCTTCCATGTTATCCAGGCTTATGACGGCCTCTCCGCCTTGCAGCGCTGGGCGGAAGATAAACCCGACTTGATTGTATTAGATGTAAACCTGCCCAAGATGGATGGTTTTACCGTCTGCCAACGCATCCGCCGCGAAGCAGACACACCGATCATTATGCTAACGGTGCGTGGCGAGGATGACGATATCGTCCACGGTCTGGAACTCGGCGCAGACGATTACATTTCTAAACCTTTCAGCCCACGCCAGTTAGTGGCTCGCGCCCAGGCAGTCCTGCGTCGTTCTGGACAATCGGCCACCCCCTCGCCGCGTCAGGTTGGCGATCTGCTCCTGGCAGCCAGCCGGCGCGAGGTGCGCATTGGCGAAGGGGAGGCGATCCCCCTGACTACCCTGGAAGGACGTTTGCTGGACTGTCTGATGGTCAACGCCGGGCAAGTCTTAACCATTGATGCTATCATCGACCACGTCTGGGGCCCTGGAGGGGGGGACCGCGATATGTTGCGCCAGCTCGTACGTCGCCTGAGAGCCAAGGTTGAACCTGATCCAGCGCAGCCCACTTATATCAAGGTTGTCCCCGGTCTTGGGTATGGGCTTTTAACAGGTCGCACATAATTAAATCTAGCAGTTGCTTGTTCGTCCAACAGTTTAACGAAGCTCGCAGGTAAAGGGATGGCTGGTCCGTCCAGAAGTTGCCTGTTCATCCAGCTATTGAATTGCTGGATGAAACATTCGCCTGAAGGGCGATTACGGCGGTTGACGTCGTAATCGCCCTTTTTCTTCTTATCACAGCATTGTCATGAGTTGATCACGAAGTTTGTCATGTCCATCGAATATAGTGGGGGAAATAGGGCATGAGATGATGAAAGCACTTATCGTAGATGATGATCATGCACTGGCCGACGTCGTGGCTTTTGCCTTACACCGCGCCGGGTTCCAGGTTATCCAGGCTCACGATGGCTATCTAGCCTTGCAGCTTTGGGTTGAGGAAAAACCAGAACTGATTATCCTTGATATTAACCTGCCCAAGATAGATGGCTTTACCGTCTGCCAGCGCATTCGCGCAGTAGATGATACGCCGATCATCCTGCTCACAGTCAGGGACAGCGAAGAAGACATCCTCCACGGTCTGGAGCTCGGCGCCGACTTGTACCTGACAAAGCTATTCAGTCTCCGCCAGCTGGTGGCGCGCGCCCAGGCG